>SFBI01000184.1 GCA_007095845.1 Microcystis aeruginosa Ma_MB_S_20031200_S102 | reverse complement strand
ATCTTCAAACAGCCGTAAAGGGTAAATCGGCTCAACATCGAAAGCTTGTTGATGGTTACGAATAAATTGTAGTCTTTGCTCTTTGAGGGAGTTTTTTTGAATGTCAGCAACTATCATAAGTTCAAATTTTGCTTAAGAATATGCCTAGAAAACCTCGAAATTTACAAGCTGGTTATTCCTACCACGTCACCACACGCTGTAATAACCGAGAATTCAAATTATCCAAGCGGGAATGCCGGGAGGTATTTCTTTATGCCATCAAGAAGGCTTTAGACAAACACCAGTTTAAGCTTTATGCTCTCTGTATCATGTCTAATCATGTCCATTATCTCATTGAACCTGCCCAACCTGAAGATTTACCCAAAATCATGCACTTCCTCAACTGGTACACGGCGAGGTGATCCCCCCGCCTTCGGCTTCCCCCCTTATCAAGGGGGGCTAGGGGGGATCGCACAGGACACTTTTGGGAAAAGCGTTATTTTTGCGATGGTTTCCCTCCTTCAGATAGAGAAAGGGCATTAAATACCTTACGTTACATTCACGGCAACCCGAAAGCGGCAAAAATGCGTTCTGGTTTCTTCTACGATTTCAGTAACTACGGCAGTTATGAACGTTTAACCGATGATGGCTTAACTCAATGGCATCCTGCTTTCCTACAACTAGGGAATAGTTTAGAAGACTGTGCCAAGAAATATAAAGGTTTTTGCCAAAGATATAAGCCGAAGGAGAAGAAGACCCCAACCCGATCGCACTGGGGTAGTAAGCTGTTGGCTGGGGTTCATCTATCAGAAAAAGGCTCTACCACCAACCCCAAAAAATCTAAGTCTCGTCTTGTTCAAACCCCGTGCCAGGTATCCGAAAGCCCTGAATTAACTAGGGTTATACGTCAATTCATTGAGGCAAACCGTGCGCCCTGGCAAGGAGAAAAAGACTTTTGACATTTTTTGAGGTTCGTGCTAGAATCAGGGGGATTACTCTGCGTCGTCGTCTGCAAAAGGATTGGACCGTAATTGAGGCCACAATAGGGGGGCGATCGCATTACCATCACGAGAGACGGTAGCGGTGTTTTCCCGTTGGACAGGAGCAGCGTTGCGGGGTGTCAGTTTTTTGGCTTTCATTGGGAATTACCTCTTGTTTGTATTGTCTTTTTTCCTAAGTCTTAACGTGTCCAGCAATGCTCTAAAGTTGATAAATATCAATCTAACAAAAACTCAAAGCTTTACTATACAAGCTTTACAAGCATAAGTTGTTAATAGTTTTACATGACAGGTTCGGTAGAGCCGTCTTAACAACATTAGGTTAGTGTTACTTTTACATAAAGTAACTCAATTGTCAACGCCTTTTTTTATTTAGTTTTGTAACAATTTAGCAACAAAAAAAGCACAGACAACAAAAACTATAATAAGCGTAAATAAGCGAATTACTGTTAAGAACATCGATCGGGGACTTATTGAAAACTCTAATTTTTGACCAAGAGAAGTCAAAGATAACCCCCGACTTTTTAAGTAGCATTGACTAAATCTTCTAGCACTTACCCTTACTTCTCCCCGGGTTCCAGGTATCCGAAAGCCCTGAATTAACTAGGGTTATACGTCAATTCATTGAGGCAAACCGTGCGCCCTGGCAAGGAGAAAAAGACTTTTGACATTTTTTGAGGTTCGTGCTAGAATTAGGGGGATTACTCTGCGTCGTCTCCCGCAAAAGGATTGTAGTTCCAACCCTCTCCTTCCCCTAATATAAGGGGTGTCAGGCCTGTACCACCTTCAGAGGAAGTGGTATTGATTTCCCGTTGGACAGGAGCAGCATTGCGGGGTGTCAGTTTTTTAGTTTTCATGGGGTAATTCCGACCTTATTGTTGTTGAGTTCAGTAATACCACCTTTTTTCTGCCGAGTCAAGAGTTTTTGAGTGAAGTTTTGTTAAGTTTTTGTTAAGTTTAAGAGCAGCTTAAATTCCCCGAATAAAACCCCTACCTGATGCTACTGGGGTAGTAAACTTAGCAGGGGTTCATCTATTCTGAATCTAAATCTTCTAGCACTCGTGAACCAAGGAAAAGGGAGACAACAGAAGAGCAAAAACCTGTACTCCCCTGCTTCTTCACTAACCGCTCAATGGTCGAAATTCTTATATAATAAGAATTATCCAAGACTTGTCACACCCTCCAGCAAATTACCTTATCCAGCAAATCTTGACTGATGCCAAAAAAAATCAGAGAATTAAAACAAATGCTCAAAAAAGCTGGATTTATTGATTTTCCGGGAAAAGGCAGTCACAACCATTGGTTACACCCTCTATATGCAGGAAAAATCACCCTATCGGGAAAAGACGGAGCAGATGCTAAACGTTACCAAGAACAAGAAGTCAAAAATGCTATTGAAGAGGTCAGGAGAAAAGAAGATGAAAAAACTTAAATATAGAATAGTGCTTCAGTGGTCTGATGAAGACAATTGTTATCTAGTTGGCTTACCTGACTTTCCTGGACAAAAATGGCGAACTCATGGTAATACTTATGCTGAAGCCGTGAAAAATGCTGAAGAAGTCCTAGAATCTCTGATACAACTTTATCAGAAATTAGGGGAATCTTTACCTCATCCTGAGATAACTAAAAAGAGAGAAATTTTGCCAAAAATAAATTAACAAAACTAGAAGAATACTTAGAAGCTTACCCTACTCTCACCTATTGCTACCAGAACTATACAGTATACCGAAAGGAAGATTGTCATTGCGAGGGGAGATTGAGAGATTCTCCCTTTTGTGGAAAAGTAATCCCTCAAAAGTTTTAATTGTTCTGATTGGTAAATTGACGAACAATCTCAACTTTTAGATTTAATTCCCGCGCAATTTGTTCTTCATTAAGTCCCAACCTAACCAGAAGAGGAATTGTTTCTAATTTTCCTTCAATTTTTCCTTCAAGTTTCCCTTCAAGTTTCCCTTCAAGTTTCCCTTCAAGTTTTCCTTCAAGTTTTCCTTCAAGTTTTCCCTCTTCCTTAGCTTCTTGATAAAACTTGGTTTGTTTCCATTCCGTGAGATTAAACATGGCTTCTAACTCCTGGCGACTTTTCTGCGGAAATTTGTAGATAATAATCTTCTCGATTAACTCGATAACATTTCTTTGAGTGTTAGGGTCAACAATCTGTTGGCGAGTTTGCTTAATCAGTGATTGAACCTATTTTAGTAAATTAGCCAAGGTTTGGTTAATTGTTCTGATTGGTAATAAATTGACGAACAATCTCAACTTTTAGATTTAATTCCCGCGCAATTTGTTCTTCATTAAGTCCCAACCTAACCAGAAGAGGAATTGTTTCTAATTTCCCTTCTTCTTTAGCTTCTTGATAAAACTTGGTTTCTTTCCATTCCGTGAGATTAAACATGGCTTCTAACTCCTGGCGACTTTTCTGCGGAAATTTGTAGATAATAATCTTCTCGATTAACTCGATAACATTTCTTTGAGTGTTAGGGTCAACAACCTTTTGGCGAGTTTGCTTAATCAGTGATTGAACCTGTTCTGGTGCTTTTTTCGTGCTGATGACGATAAACTGGAGGATACTTATCCCAAGAGATGGAGGGGACTCACCCTCAATTTCATCGAGATATATCCGTTGCATCTGCTCTAAGTTTAGCAAATTCTGGTAAGCGAGGGGAAACCCGGTGTCTAAGCGTCGCCTTCCCCAGATAATTACGGGACAGCAAGTACGTTCAGGCTTATACTGCTTGAGATAGAGGAAAATTTGAGTGATGAATCGCCAATAAAAATCCTTGTCCTTTTGAAATTGAACTTCGACAAAGTAAAGCGGATAATCTGGGTGGTCTGCATCGGGAATAAATACCCCATCGAGTCGGAAAGCTAATTCTTTGATTTCGATTGACTTAAATTGATAATTTTGCGCCAGATTGGGAGATTCTCCCAGTAGTTGAAAGAGAAGTTCGGGAAAGACTTGAAATAGAGTATAAAAGATTTTATCAGTTTTCATTATTCTAATTGTTCTAATTCTTTGAGTGCTGTCATAACAGTCATAACATCCTTTTCTTGATATGATTTTTATGGCAACCAAGAGCGATCCAGTAATTGTTCTAGTGAGTAAGGACATTGAGAGGGAAAAATCACAGTATTCACTGTTTTGATTTTGACAAAACCTAACGCATCTTGATATATAGAGTTTAATTCTTCTTCTAAATAATTGCGGAGATTAGCCGTCATTTTTCGCTTTAATTGAGTACGGAAGTTATAGATTTCTTCCTGCCAATGAATTGTATTATATTCTGCTTCTTTTGTCCAGTATTGCAGTAATAATAAATGGCGGATAACCTGTTCTAAAAGACTGGCTACAGCATTTTTCTTTTCTTTGCCCAAATCCTCTAATTCCTCGATTAAATGTTCTAAGTCTAGCTGTTGAAATTGATGATTTCTGAGTAGGCTAACGGTTTCTTCTAGCCATTGAGAGTCATCAATCTCATAGAGTTGTTTTAAGTCGTGAATTCTTTGCATCATTGATGGTCTCCATTAGCGGTTTTATCGTTTTGAGTGTCTTGACATCAGAGAAGTTTTGTGATTAACATAAAATTTACTCCATTCCAAAATACTTATAATAGTAAAGCCTAACATTTTCGATTCTCGTTTTTTCTAATTCTTGTTGGGCTGTAGCTACCCACATCTCAGGTAAAGTATCTTGATGTTGATAAAAGCTGTGAACCCTTTGGGCAGTGTCGTTGAGTTTAAAATAATTCGCTAAATCTTGTTTATTTTTAAGGTGGTAATAAAGAACTGGGTTATTATTTGCTTTTGATAAACCTGTAAAAAATAGACTTGATGCTTGGAGAGGTTTTAAGGCTGATTTAGGAAAATGTTGCCACACTTGATTGATGATTTCTGGTTTGAAAAAATCATCTTCTCTAACTTCAGCATAAATTTCGATTGCACTCTTACCATTGAAATAAAAATCAAACCCAATTAGGTTAACAAACCCACTGAGATAATTACTATCAGCAACACCGTCACTTAAAACAAAAGCGGTTGCTAGTTTTTCGGGATAATCCCTAATTCTGATGTGCATTTTTACACTAGAATCGGCAAGAT
>SFBI01000183.1 GCA_007095845.1 Microcystis aeruginosa Ma_MB_S_20031200_S102 | reverse complement strand
AAGGTGCCGTCACCTTTAGCTAAATAAACAGCAAAGGCTCTTGTTCCTGCATTATTCCAAACGTAAACATAATCTTGTTTTCCGTCTCCATTAACATCAGCAAAACGTCCTCTATCATTTCCATTAGCATCTGAAGCAAATCCTGCCCAAGATATTGTACTAACATATTCCTGAAAAGTGCCGTCACCTTTGGCTAAATAAGTAGAAAAAGTTCTTTTTGATTCAGCACTCAAGAAAAAAGCAGACTGATCGATCAAAGAACCATAACTACCGATTAAAAATATTTGATTATTGCCAAGACGTAATTGCTCAATTTTATTAATCGAAAAGTTTTTGACGATTATCTTATTGGTTAAATTTGAAAAAGGAGTCAAAGGATTTTGGATATCCTTAAGAGCTATAACTAAATCATTCCCTTGAAATTGAATCATTAAGTCTGATTGACTTTTTACCGTTCCATCAAATTCAATCGTATCAAATCCACCCGTATCACTAATAGTAACTGTTCCCATTCCTCGACTATAAATATAAATATCGTCTCCAAGACCACCATTAAGCGTTACTCCTGAAGAAGCAATTACAACATCATTGCCAATACCACCATTATTTCTGACAATTTTACTAGCACTTTCTCCCATATAAGTATCTGAAACTTGAGGAGCATCTAAATTCAAAGCCATTGCTTTAAGCTTAATCACGAACCAATTAACCACCTGTTCTGCTTCTAACGTTGCTACCCCATTTTTAACAATAAACTTAAAACGACTACCATCAGCAAACCTGACCACCTGATCGGGGGTAACTGTTCGGCCATTGACAATAAAATTACTACCCGCCATAGATACCGATACCTGAGACGGCAAAACATTCACATCAAAATCAACAAACTTATTCTCTGGATTCGTTAAAACGGGAAGATTAGCAGGAACTTGTCGCAATGCTAAAATTTGCTGATCCGCAATAGAAATAGCATTATCATCTAACTCTTGAATTGTCTTATCATAAAGGTAAGGATTATCCTTATAAATGCCATATTCTCTGGCAATATCCAAATCCTTAGATAACGCTAAAACAGTGGGAGCCTGTGACGTTAACAAAGCACGTTTTATATATAAATCGCCTCCCTCAACCTGCATAATTCGAGCTTGACGAAGAATCCCATGATTCAGCGCGTTTTCTGCTGAACTGGTTTTAAAAGGATTAGTTCTTTCCCCTTCTAGGTGAAAATGCCATGCCTTATAATGGCCATAACCGCCGCCTTTCGCGTAAACTAACTTACCGCCAACACTTAATAAAACAACATTTAAGCTATTCTTAGCTGCTTCTGTGATTTGTTGAGCAAGTTCATAACTTCCGCCATGATTAGTGGCAATATTGCCGACAACAAAAAGCCCTTGTTGATAATCAGGATTCACATCTCCAATCGCTAAAGGTGGATTATTTCCTCCGAAAAGTCCTCCAAAAAGCTTACCTAAACCCTTAATGATACCAAAGGAAATAGGAGCTAATGCAAATGCTATAACAGGCGAACTCTTGACTAAAGAACCATACCAAGAGCCAACCAAATTACCGACTGCGGCCCCTATCGCCGCTCCGACAAAAGGAATTGGAATCAACGATTGACCAATAGTTGCACCAATAGCAGTTGCTAAATTAGCCGCAATTTGTGATTCAGTGCTATCAGTATTAAATAAAATATTAGATAATTTACTACCATAATAAGAACCCACAATCGAACCAGCAGTTGCAGCTAAACTATTAACTAAATCTAATTGCTCCCAATCAATCCCTTTAAGGTTTCCCAAATTATCATACTTACCAGGCGCACCAAAAAACTTGACTGCGGTTTCTGCATCTAAATGAGTTGCTGCCAGAGTCGTAATATAATTGGAAGTCGTCGTCGTAATTAATCCACTAAAAGCAATCTGAGTGAATCGATCTTCAATTTTAAAAGTCTTGATTAATGAATTAGCTAACCTGCCACTTTGCAAACCAATACCCGTTGAAATAACACTACCCGGCAATCTTTTATAAATTGCCCCTAATGATAATGATTGCTGACTACGATTAAGAAAAGCAGGATCATCTGATAAGTCAAATTCATAAACAATAGCATCACCAACCCAACTACCTACTGTCTTGCCTAACGACTGGGCGACAAGCTGACTCGCAAATTTATCATTAGCCAAATAAGACCCAATTTGACTACCAATTGAAGCCCCAATAAAACCACCCGTTGTTACAGGTTGATAAAGAGAAAGAGACTCATTATGAACCCGATAATCTCCCGCAATATAGGTATGTAAATCTTCAACTGTGAAGTTATAAACAGTATGTTTACCTGCAACTGGTTTAATGCCCGGATGAGGGATTAATTTACCTGTAACCCCCACCAAAAATCCATCAGTGTCAATTTCACCTAATGCTTTAAAACTGCCATCAGCTTGTAGAAAATGATGCCCTAGAGTAACTTTGATATTACCTAATTGAACGACTTCTTGATCGGGGGTGATAAAGGTTTGAGTAACTTTGCGCGGTTGCAGTT
The DNA here is from genome assembly GCA_007095845.1 of Microcystis aeruginosa Ma_MB_S_20031200_S102. GTDB lineage: Bacteria > Cyanobacteriota > Cyanobacteriia > Cyanobacteriales > Microcystaceae > Microcystis > Microcystis aeruginosa_D. Next base: position 2,703 of record SFBI01000183.1, on the reverse strand, counting down.
CTCCCAAGCCATCAAATGCCATTACTTCATCACCAATTTTGATTTGTTCGATGGGTTTGTATGTGCCATCTGACATTAAAATTGGGGTTTCTGCGGTGAAGCAGTATTTTGTTAAAATATTTTCATTCCATATATTACCTAAAAAATTCCCTATCCCATCTGTATAGTATCCAATCAAACCACCAGGGTAATTTTCCTTAATAAGCTGGTCTGCTTTATCATCTTGTCCTGTCGCATAATAATATTGTAGCTTGGCTCTATTTTCCGCAGTAAAATTAAGTGCTAATGCTGCGCCAATTTTATCGTTATTAGATGAATTAGGATTTTGTAAAACTGAAGTCCAATATTTAACTTCCTCTTGTGCAACTTTTATATTAGCATTAGCATCAGTAATGGGTCTAGACATCAATTCTTGGATATCAGACCTTTGAAAAAATTCGCCTATTGTTGCACTATATCTATTCCTAAAACCACCTCCAAATCGAGGATCTCCATTATAAAGTCTATCAATACCTATATGAACACCATAACCTATTGTTCCTTGCGGAAAATTTTTAGTGGCTTCTAAAGCCGCAAAACGATTCGTTCCCAAAGGCATAGCAAATCTCCTTATTATAATTTTCTTTGTGGGATATGTTTGATTTATATACGTTTCAGAGTTACCTCGTGCTGTAAAAAACCTTGTACAGCGAGTAACGTAGAGTGGACATTGCCCAAAAATTGCTTTGCTATTAATTATTCAGCCGAGTCAGCCAGTTCTTATACAACCGCCTAACTAGCCGGTGTGGGTTAGGGTTGAGGACTGTCAAACTATCAAGGCACAAGTCACCCATTCACGCCTTCAAAATATTGTTATTGTGAGAGGGCGATCGCTCTTGCAACTTCAGGTTTAGCCAGTCGTTGGTGATCTGTAGTTAGCCAAGCTTTTGCTTGCTTCCCATATTATATACGGAAGCTCATCTCTGAATTACTTCCTCTCCATGAAAATTTTAGCGGGTGATGGCGAGGGGAATAATTTCCGCTAAAACCCCCTCCAAAGCAATCTTACTCCTTGTAAGTCCAGAAAACGGGTTTCTCCGAGAAACCCGTTTTCTAGATATTGATTTTAGCCAAAGACTGCTTAAATTCTGCGAGAGAATTAGCGGTAGCTGCTAATTTTAGTAGCTCTTCTAAGATAGTAGGGTTAGTCATTTTGCCGATTATCTCTTCAATTTCTGAAGAAATCTGTCCAAACCGCACGGTTAAAACTGTTTTTATGTCATCGCGACTTTTTTCTAACGCGCCAATTTCTTTACCAATTTCCTTACCAATTTCCTTACCGCGTTCTATCCCTTGTAACTCCCCAATTTTCTTACCGATTTCCTTACCGCGTTCTATTCCTCGTAACTCCATATTACTTATTAAAGGCATGGTTCTTTCCTCCTCAAATTGTTTGATTTTACTCTCTAAACTTGACTGCAATTCAGGGGATAAAGTCATCATATTGTCGATGATTTCAAACAGTTTACTAAGTAAGGTAGGTATTACCCACACTACTTATTTATGATGATACTAAAAGACTTCCTACACTCCTCAAAAGAATTTACTATAAGTGCGGCTTTTAACATCTCTTCTAAAACCAAAATAACTGAAGCATCATTGAGACATTGTTCAATATCTCCAGGGATATCGCCTAGTCGGTTTTCCAAAACTTTTTTCACAAAATCACGAGCATTTTCTAACGCTCCAATTTCCTTACCGCGTTCTATTCCTCGTAACTCCCCAATTTCCTCACCAATTTTCCTTCCTCGTAACTCCATATTACTCATTAAACGCATGGTTCTTTCCTCCTCAAATTGTTTAATTTTACTCTCTAAACTTGACTGCAATTTAGGGGATAAAGTCATCATATTGTCGATGATTTCAAACAGTTTAATTATCTGTTCCCTCTCGAACTCCTTTTCATATAATCCCCTGATTAATCTCCACTTCCACTGTTCCCGTTCTGGCAGCTTCCCAGTAGTCGCTTTTGTTTTCAGGTGTGCCATGACTATTATAGCAAAGGGATTGCTACTTGCTTCTAGTTCTGACCAGCTTTCCTCATAGTCCAGTAATTTGACTGTTGGGAATTTCAGAGTCAATTCACAACCAGCGATAGTATAATTATAGGAATCTGGTCGCCAATTTACTCGTTCATCTCCTAATATAGCGAGACTGATAACTGGTTTCTGATACAAATCAAAGGCACGATAGTTATAAATATACATCCTCTGAGGGAAATTTTCTTCGTATTGACTTTGAATTTCAATATGAATCAAAATCCAGACTTCTTCACCCCTGAGTAAGATAACTGAATAGAGTTTGTCAGCGAAACGTTTTTTTGTTTTAGAGGAAGCGGTAATCCGTTTCAGTTCTTTTTCTAGGGATTCGGGAATTTTTGTCCAATCAATCAATTGGTGAACTTCAGGAAAGAAGAAATGTAAAAATGCTTCAAAATACTCGCTTAATGCTTCTTTCCAAGGTTCATCATAATTGGCGGTTGTTTGGTTCATGGCAAGTCGCTACCAATCGGAAAGTTAGGCACTTATCTAAATCTATTATTCTCCATATAGTCATTTCAAATAAGTGTGAGACGAGGGAAAAATAAGGTAAAATAAAGAGAAACGAGCAATCCATACAGAAAAATGTCTTATAGCCTAGACTTGAGAAAAAAAGTGATCGATT
>SFBI01000182.1 GCA_007095845.1 Microcystis aeruginosa Ma_MB_S_20031200_S102 | reverse complement strand
CTTTAACGTGATGGCACCACTCCGATTCCATCCCGAACTCGGTTGTGAAACTTCACCGTGGCCAAGATACTTGTCGGGTTGCCGACCGGGACAATAGCTCGATGCCAGGATTATTCTTTACACAAAACAATACCTTTCCCATGCAAGTGGGGAAGGTATCGCCTTTGCTGTACTTTTTTTATTGGTTTAGCACTGCGTAGCTCATCCTGCTGGGCTACTGACGAAGAGTAGCTCTACTACAAAATTAATGTCTATTAGTGTTTATGTTTTATGGAGCTAATTTTTATTGTCTCCCTTCAGTAGTTCTCTATAAGCAAGTTTACATTCTTCTAGTCTCTTCTGAAACAGAAAAATTGCCTTTTTCAAACCGTAAATTTTTACAGTTTTCCGAAAATACTCCGAGCATGATTCACATCTATAAAGTACGCTGTAAGCACAGGAAAATCCTTTACGAGGCGAAAGATATTTTTGATAGAATCGGATACAGTGAATAACAGCAAAATCGAGAATAAACCGTAAACCGATTTTCTCTAAACAATCGACTAATGGAATAACAAATATTAACAATTTGGAAATCGATACTTTCCGTCTTGTTCTTGTGTGTATAGAGAAACATCTATAAATTAACTTTCTAAGCATTTGACAAGCATATCAAGGATATGACGAACTGGTTTGGCAAAGTTTGGTGAATCTTTAAGCCAGCGAGCTAAAGGTGGCGATAATTTGTAGTATATTAAAATAAATAACTTTCCTAATGGATACATTCTCAGTTTTTCGTCTCGAAAGTGTCTTAATTTGATAACTTGAGGTGCTTCGTAAGTGCCATAGACAGCAGTAGCTATAAAGCAGTGATCGCAATGGTCACAGTGGCCACAATGATTTAAGTGATCGCAGTGGTCACAATGATTTAAGTGGTCACAATCTTCAATATCTCCGTTAGACTTGTCCAAACTGATTGGGTGAGGTTCTGGTGATACTCCACTTATATTATGATTAATAGAACTCTCTAACAATTGCTCTTGGTGGTGGGTTGGAAAAGAACTGCTACCGCGACTACTGCTAACAGGGAGAAATGGTTCTCTAGTGTCAGGTAAAGAGTCTATAGATTTGTGCAATATGACTGAACTAGCTATATGCTCTTTAGGAATTGAACTTCTAGGATAGTGCTGTTCTGAGTTATCTTCTGTTTGCGAACTAGGATTACTTGATGAAGAAGGAGTCAAGTCAGGAACATACAAACTATAGTCATTTCAGATAAGTCTGATACAGTCTAGACCGACAAAATCCTTATGAACTCTGGGATTGATATTCTCAATCTTAATTGAAATGACTATATTATTATGGGTTAACTCTTGAATAATCTTTTCTATATCTACTTTTGCAGACGCATAACCAACGCCGACTCCAACACCAGCCCCAACAAAAATATACCAGCCTAAGTTGTGCCTTAATTGTTTATATTTTTTGTCAGAAGATAAAAGCCGATTGAATTCATCAATGCTTAATTGATTAAGCTTTTCCAATAGAGAAGTTAATTGTTCAGGAGATATGGGTAAGTTGCCGTTATTTGCATATTCGGTGATAATGTAAAGAGTAATAGATTTTTTTATTTTATCATCCGCATCGAGAGGAAGTAGAGAGGCAAAATTTTCTACAAATTTTTCAACCATCTCATCATTAACATTAATAATTTGTTGATTGATTACTTGGTTAATTTGATGATAGACAATTTGCCCCTGCTGATCAAAATTTGACATAGTTTTTTAGTTCCTTTGAATCAGTATTTACAAGGCTGTGTATTTGTAAACGACTGCAAGAATATACCAGTCAATATCGGCTAAAACAGTTTTTGGACTAATTCAATAGCTTGGTGGTGATTCGGTAGTAGTGATGGCGGCTTAATCCTTTGCCAGCTGTGCGTTGTAGTCATGGATAAAATACCAAACAGCCCCAACGTGATTCTTCATTTTTTTAGAGAAAGATAGACTCTCTCTCACCAGCCGAGAAATCCTTTGTCGAAAGGTATTATTTAATCTTTCAATATGATTAGTTTGACCAGTTTCTTTACCTACTGCCCGATGACGTTTACTAGGAATTACTGTCTTATAGGACTCCCAAAAGTCTGTGTAAGCAACCGCACATTGTCGGTAAACGCCTGGTAAACTAGCCCAAAGTTTTTTGGCTGATTGACGACTTCTATCTCCTAAATAGCAACCAATAATTTCCCTTGTATTTCTATCAATTGCAAGCCAAATATAGACCTTTATCGTCTTAGAAAAAACAAAAGACCACCCTTCGGCTTCTCTCAGGGTCAACATCTCATCACATTCTATAACCAATTTACCTTTTGGTTTGTCCGAAACCTTTATTTGACGGGGGACAGCCGCCAGTTTATTGTTGACCCTTCGGCTTCGCTCAGGCTTCGGCCGTGAGCTCAGCCGAACGGGTCAACGTCGAGGCTTCGACGGTGAGCTCAGCCGAACCGCGAAGTCGAGACGTTGACATAATTTTGTAACCATGACCAACTTACCCCTGTTACTCTAGCAATTCCTCGTAAGGAAATTCGTTCGAGCAGGAGTTTATCAATTAATTGTTTGGTTTCGTCAGAGACGGTTTTATTAGTGGGATTGATCACAAACTGGCGACCGCAATCTTTACACTGACGTTTCGGCTTGCCATTATGTGTAGAACCATTTTTGATGGTATGATAAGAACCACATTTAGGACAACAAGATGTTGAAGTTTGTGAATCTTTTGTCAGAAGACAATGTTCTAAATCTTCATCGTAATTTAACCAAAGTTTAATTATCCAAGAGAAGATATTGATAAAAATAGCAATCATAAAAACCAAATCCCCAACATTTATCAAGCAATTATTTTTATCAGTAAATATTCTACACGACTCAGTCCAGATAAGCAAGATGGCTTACCACTACTACCGAATCACTACCCCAATATCTTCTGAAGTTCTTTAAATCCCATCCACAATACTGCAAAAAAGAAACATGATACTAAACCCAGAAGTAAAGTGATAACTGCAAGAAAATTTCCAACAATAAGATTGCCTTTTATAAATTGATTCGTAGTTATTGCCGCAAATGCGAACCCATCCATAGCTACAAACATAACCGCAGAACAAAGTAATACCCATGACACATTATCAGGTATTGGTGCTAACGAGAATATGAACAAAAATGTAAAAGTGATTCCCAATGAAAATACAAAAGAACCCACAACTGCACCAGCAAACTCAATTAAAGAAGCATCTACAAACTTAAACGCTACCGCACTAGCAAACACTCCCTGAATCAGAATCCCAAAGACAACTGCCATTAAAATAATTTCTTGAGTGCGGCTTCGTCCCGCCTTTACACCTGAAAAATTGGCTCCTTCAAGGTTGGCATTGGTGAAATCACAACCGCGAATATCGGCATTGCGAAAGTTTGCTCCTGCAAGGTTTTCTCCTGCAAACGAGCGGTTGCTTAGACTTTGATTGGAGAAATTAGTCATAATCGTCGAAATAATGACTGGTATGGTACAAAACAACGCTAGTGTTTATCAACTATTTCACGGCACAGGGATCTTCATAGCAATGTTTGGGGATTTTTGTCAATTGTTTTTGATCTAGAGCGAACTAATCAATTATCTCTTGCCAGATAAGGATTTAGTCGATTTATGCCCCCCTATCGAACCAGACCAAGTAACGAAGATCCTTTTTTCTTTCATTTCTTGACACAACTTCTCTATTTTACCATAGCAGGACTTATTTACGTCTCAAATTGAATTGCTATACATCATAAGGGACTTGCGTAGGAATAATATCCCAGCCAGAAAATCGCTCTCTAGAAGAACCAGACCAGCCAGATGGTACATTATCAAAGCGCAAGTCCCTAACTACTCTAGAAGAGCCAAGTTTTTCAACAATTCCTATTTTTTCATCTAAGCTATGGTCTGAATTAACACAAAAGGTTGCACGATTAGTGTATTAAAAAGGTTATCGGGATGGGAATTCCAATCGCTTAATTGCTCTTGTGTCGGTTTTTCTAGTAGTTTTTCACCGATCCAATTCTGCACTTGAGCAACCTGATCACCGGCGATCGCTTCTGCCACTTCGATTAAATTGAGGGAATCGGAAACCAGGATCAGCGCATCCCTTTGAGCATGGGGGATCAAGTCACTCCACTCCACTTCGGCTAATTCCTCTAATAACTGCTCGTGAATATTACCCATACTGTCAATCCTTGCGAAAAAGCTCGCTCAATAACGAATTATCCCCTTCTTCTAGCATACAGGCAAAGGGACGACCGATTTCCCCATTCATAGTAAGGTTAAGCTAAAATATAACGAACGTTCGATATTAAACTTATGCCTAAGATAGTAGATGTAGAACAATACCGAAAAGAACTCCTCTTAAAAAGTGCCGAACTCTTTGCCGAAAAAGGCTATGCTGACATGACGACGAGAGAATTAGCGCAAGGATTGGGAGTGTCCACGGGAACGCTGTACCACTACTTTCCCAGTAAAGCGGCACTTTTCGAGCAATTAGTCGAGGAGATGTGCCGGCAGGATGTTTTATTAGCTAAACTCGAGATCGATCGAGGAAAAACCCTGATAGAAAAGCTAAAAATTCTCGGACAATTTATGACTAATCGCGAGGATTCCTGCATCAAACAATTATTCTTATGGATTGATTATTCTCAATACCAAGGACGAGAAGAACTGAGTCGTAGTCAACTTTTTGAGCGCGTTGATCGCCGCTATCATCAGGCAGTAATCGAGATTTTAGGTATTAGCGATCCGAGTGTAGCTTGGTTAGTTGTCAGCGTTATTAATGGACTGATATTAGAGCGCCTGTGGTGCAATGAACAGATTGCGATCGATGAACAAATGGAATTATTAGGTAAAATTCTTACTAATTATTTGCAGAAAAAATGTTAACCCCCAACAATCACTTATTAACTAAAAAATTATGAACGGTAAAACTTTTGTGAAACCCAATCAAAAGTTAATTATCGGGTTAATAGTATTAGGCACAGGATTATTAGGAATAACCAGCTTTTATACTCTTTCCCAAGTCGCCACCAAACCCGAAACCAAAACCCCTGTAATTGCGTCGCACACACCGCAAAAAATCACCGCTTTAGGCAGAATTGAACCGAGGACAGAAATTATCAGCATAGCTGCTCCGATGTTGCTTGATTCCGATCGAGTCATGCAATTATTAGTCGATGAAGGAGATAGCGTCAAAACGGGACAAATAATCGCCATTCTCGAAAGTCAGGAAAGATTAGAGGATAACCTGCGACAGGCACAAGAACAGGTGAAAGTTGCCGCAGCCAAGCTAGAACAGGTGAAAGCTGGGGCAAAAGTCGGAGAAATCGATGCTAATGCTGCTAACGTGCGGAAAATCGAAGCACAATGGTTAGGAGATCAAGCAACCCAACGGACAACTATCCAAAGATTAACAGCGCAATTAGAAGGGGATAGGGCTGCCCAAAAAGCGACAATTGGCAAATTAGAAGCAGAATATCGCAATGCCAAAGCTGAATTTGAGCGCCACGAAAAACTCTATCAAGAAGGGGCAATTTCTGCCTCTAGTTTTGATAGTAAAAGATTGAATTTAGAAACCAGTAATCAACAACTAACAGAAGCAAAAGTTACCCTAGAGAGGATTGAACGCACCGGTAAACAACAGATAGAAGAAGCCAAGACTACCCTAGCCCGGATTGAATCCACCGGTCAACAGCAGCTCAAAGAGGCCAGATCCACTTTAAATCAAGTCTCGGAAGTGCGGGGAGTCGATGTGCGGGCAGCCGAAGCGGAGGTAAATGCTGCCCTAGTTGCCGTTAAAAAAGCCCAAACCGAGTTAAATCAGGCCTATATTCGATCGCCAATTACCGGCAAAGTGATTAAAGTCAATACCCGTATCGGGGAACAAATCAGCGATCAAGGAATTGTTGACCTCGCTGAAACCGATCGCATGGAAGTAATTGCCGAAATCTATCAAAGCGATATCGGAAAAATTCGCAAGGGACAAACTGCTACGATTACCGGATCGGCGTTTAAGGGCGAAGTTAGGGGAAAAGTGCGCTTAATTGCCTTAAAAGTTGACCAACAAAATATCTTCAGCAATCAACCAGGAGAAAACTTCGATCGCAAAGTGATCTCTGTCCGCATTGCCTTAGATCGCGAAAACAGTCAAAAAGTCGCAGGTTTAACCAATTCCCAAGTAACTGTAACTATCAATGAGTAGGTTTTAGGGGAAGTGGGGAAGTGGGGAAGTGGGGAATTTTAACTAAAAACCCAACACCCCAAAACCCCAAAACCCCAACACCCAACACCCCAACACCCCAACACCCAATGAAACTAACCCATCTATTCAAAAAAACGCCCCTATCTTGGTTACAGGTGACGCGAGAGAAAACCCGTTTGATTGTGGCTATTGCTGGGATTGCTTTTGCTGACTTCCTAATTTTCACACAGTTGGGGTTTCGGGATGCCTTATTTGATGCTTCCGTTAAACCCCATTATGTCCTCGATGCGGATTTAGTCCTGATTAATCCCCAATTTGATACCCTCTTTGCGGTGAAAAGTTTCTCACGCGATCGCTTGTACCAAGCTAAAAGAGTCGAGGGCATTCAATCTATAGCCTCAGTTTATATTGCTTCGGCCCAGTGGCGCAATCCCGAAACTACTTTAGAAAGAACTACTTTAGTCTTTGGTTTTGATCCCAGTCAACAGGTTTTTACTCTCCCGGAAGTCAATCACAAATCCAGTGATCTAAAGATGTTAAATCGTGTCTTGTACGATCAAGCAGGAAGACCAGAATTCGGTCCAATTGTCGATCTACTCCACAAAAACCCCGATTTGACAGTCCAGTTAAATGGAAAAGAGGTACAGGTAGCGGGAATTTTTACCCTTGGTGCCTCCTTTGCTGCCGATGGTAACGTCATTAGCAGTGATTCTACCTTTTTAAGGCTCTTTCCCGAACGCCAACCCCACGAAATCGATCTAGGACTGGTGAAACTGCAACCAGGGGCAAATATCGAGGCAGTAAAAGCCAATTTACAGGCACTTTTCCCTAAAAATGAAGTAATAGTCCTTACTTTAAAAGAATTTGCTGAAAAGGAAAAAACCTATTGGGCAAATGGTACAGCGATTGGTTTTATCTTTGGTTTAGGTGCAGTAGTCGGTTTTATCGTCGGGATCGTTATTGTCTATCAGATTCTCTATTCCGATGTCACCGATCACTTACCCGAATACGCTACCCTAAAAGCTATGGGTTACGGTGATTGGTATTTAGTCGGGGTTTTGATGCAAGAGGCTTTATTACTAGCGGTTTTGGGGTATATACCCGGGTTTATCGTCTCTCTCGGTGTTTATCATCTCGCTTCCTCCGCTACACTTCTACCGATAGGGATGACTACCGCTAGGGCGATCGAAGTTTTAATCCTGACAGTTATCATGTGTATTGCCTCTGGAATTGTCGCTATGGGCAAATTAAGAACAGCAGATCCAGCCGATATTTTTTAAACTATCAAGGGTGAAATAATGCTGATTTTTCAAAAAGAGCGAGAATTAGGGGATTTTAGCCCTAATGAACCCGTAATTGCCATTAAAGGCTTAAATCACTATTTTGGCACGGGGGAATTAAAAAAACAGGTTTTATACGATATCGATCTGGAAATTAAAGCGGGGGAAGTAGTAATTATGACTGGTCCTTCGGGATCGGGGAAAACTACTTTATTGAGTTTAATGGGAGGTTTGCGATCGGCACAAGCGGGCAGTTTAAAAATTCTCGGCCAAGAAATGCTAGGAATTAGTAAGGGCAAAATGCTGAAAATTCGCCGTCAAATTGGCTATATTTTTCAAGCACATAATTTACTAAAATTCCTGACAGCGAAACAAAACGTAAGGATGTCTTTGGAACTGCACGAGGAGTTTTTAGAACAAGATCTCGATCAAAAAGCCACGGCAATTTTGGAATCGGTGGGTTTAGGGGACCGCGTTGATTATTATCCCCACGATCTATCAGGGGGACAAAAACAACGGGTTGCGATCGCTCGCGCCCTCGTCAGTCATCCCAAATTAGTCCTCGCTGACGAACCGACCGCGGCCTTAGATAAACAATCCGGGCGCGATGTGGTGGAAATCATGCAGAAATTGGCAAAAGAACAAGGTTGCACGATTTTACTCGTCACCCACGATAACCGGATTCTCGACATCGCCGATCGCATTGTCAATATGGAGGATGGTCGTTTAAGCGATTAACTGCTTAAATATTACTTGCCAAAAATAGGCATTTCATGTTAGACTAAAATGATGTCATCTTGGAGAGGTGGCAGAGTGGTCGAATGCGGCAGATTGCTAATCTGTTGTACGAATCGTAAGACCGTACCGAGGGTTCGAATCCCTCCCTCTCCGTCTTTTTTTTGTATAACGGAATGCCAATTTCCAACCCGTAAACGCTGAAATATTGGCAATTTGGGCGGAAAAAATCCCCAAGGCCACGGGAATTACCGCGCGCTGTGTGCAGCTTACCGCCACGAGTCTCTAAGACCTCGGTCGGGGTTTTTCTTCTTTGGGTTTGACATTAAAATAAGCCTCCATTACCTGACGTACCATGGGTGCGGCCACTTTCCCACCACCACCGCCGGAATGTTCTACAAAGGCGACCACAACAATTTCGGGCTTATCAAAAGGTTTACCCTGAGCTACGTCGAAGGGGGCGAAAGCTCCAAACCAAGCGTGGGACTTGCCCGGAGGTGCTTCTGCTGTGCCGCTTTTGCCCGCTACAGGTGGTAAAGCGGGGTCGGATAGGGCCCGACCGGTTCCTTCCGCTACCACGGCTCTCAGGGACTTTCTCAGGGTGTCTAGGGTGCTAGGTTTCATGTTCAAAGACTTTCGCCATTCCTTAACATCCCGGGCATCCTGTAAAAGGTGCGGTTTCACCAAAAAACCGCCGTTAGCGGGGACAGCAAACATCACAGCTACCTGTAGGGGAGTCGCGAGGGTAAATCCTTGACCGATCGACATATTAATCGTATCGCCTACGGACCAATCCCAGTTTTTAAAATTACGCAGTTTCCAATCGCGATCGGCAATTAACCCCGGGGTTTCTTCCGCTAATTCTATCCCCGTTTTCTGACCGAAACCGTAGCGCCGGGCCATGGCAATTAAAGCCGGTCCCCCCACTCCGCGACCAATTTGACCGTGAAAAGTGTTACTACTCATGGCCATGGCCCGGACAAAACCGATCGGACCAAAACCGGCGTGATTCCATTCCCCGAAAGCGGTCCCCCCCACATAAAGAGCGGCAAAGGTATTTAAGACCGTATTAGGGGGAAATTTCCCCGATTCCATGCCGGCAGTGGCAGTGACGACTTTAAAGGTGGAAGCGGGGGGAAATCCTTGGAGAGCGCGGTTAACAAACGGGTTGCCCTCCGCTTGTAGTTTTTTCCAGGTGGCGGTGGTAATTGGGGCCGAGAAAACATTGGGGTCGAAACTAGGATAACTGACCATGGCCCGCACAGAACCATCCCGGGGATCGATCGCCACGATCGCACCTTTGCGTTTTCCTAAAGCGGCCTCGGCGGCTTTTTGGAGTTTTAAATCTAGTGTCAGGGTGACATCTTGGCCCGGTTTAGCAATTTTTTGGCCGAGAATTTGGATTACTTGTCCCGATCCGTTGACCTCTAACTGCATTCCCCCCCATTCTCCCCGCAATTTTGACTCGTAGGCGGCTTCTACACCCATTTTACCGACGACATCTCCCAATCGGTAGCCCTGGGGTCTTTTGGCTTGATATTCCTCTGGGGTTAGTTCCCCGGTATAACCGAGAATATGCGCCCCGATTTTGCCATTGGGGTAGTAGCGCACTGATTCCACGTCCACTTCAATGCCGGTTAATTCGTCTTTGTACTCCTCTAGGGCGATAATTTGGGCCGGAGTTAAACCCCTAGCGATGCGGATCAGGGTGGAGGGGTTTTCGTCCGCTTCGTTAATGCGTTTTTCTAGGTCGCTTCTGGGAATACCTAAAATACTGGCTAAACGGTCAAGATTGAGTTTTTGGGCGGGATTACGCTGGGATTTGGGCCAAATATAGGCCGCATGGGTTAAGCGGGCCGTAGCCAAAACTTTACCATTGCGATCGAATAAATTGCCCCGGACTGGAGGTTTGGGAAGAATGCGAATCCGGTTATTTTCTGCCCTTTCTCGGTTAATTTGTCCTTGCTGCAGTTGTAAATAGGCCAATCGTGAGCCAACTCCTCCTAGCAGGACAATGCTAATTAATCCCATAATTAGCCATGACTGACGCTGACGACCGACTAGACGCTCTTTATCTTTGATTTTATTCTGTAATTTATTCGGCGCTGGCCGCGTCGGCGAGGTGAGCGGTTTTTTCGGTTTCAGTTTGACTTTAGTTTTTGATAGGAGTCCGCTATTACGCATTTGCTTAAAGTTATAAAATTTAAAAGTTATTAGGGCAGTTATCAGTTATCAGTTATCAGTTATCAGTCATCAGTTATCAGTCATCAGTTATCAGTCATCAGTTATCAGTCATCAGTTATCAGTCATCAGTTATCAGTTATCAGTTATCAGATTTGAGTTCTAAGTGAGCAGTATGTATTAAGTGAGCAGTATTAAATAGTAGTTTGCCACTGTCTTTTCACTGATTACTGATTACTGTTTACTGTTCACTGAAAAAGACGCAATACTAGGTGATTTAGCTCCTCTGTTTACTAAAGTTCAGGGTATCTGCAATATATCTTAACAAAATCGGAGTAAATACTGGGAGTGGAAGGAACCACTCCAGACACAGAGGACACAAAGATTGATCGCTTCTATAGTAAGTTAAAGAGAGCGAGGAAACTGGCACAGACATATAGTTAAGAGTTTGTCAAGTATTTCTTAACTATATGTAACATTATCCCTGCTCAAAAGGTAATCACACTGCGGATAGAATCCCCTTGGTGCATCAGGTCAAAAGCCTCGTTAATTCTTGCCAGAGGCAGAACGTGGGTGATTAAATCATCAATATTAATCTTGCCGTCCATGTACCAATCGACTATTTTTGGTACATCTGTACGACCTCTTGCCCCACCAAAAGCCGTACCTTTCCAGACCCGTCCGGTGACTAATTGAAAAGGACGGGTACTAATTTCCTGGCCGGCCCCGGCTACACCGATAATAGTGGCAACACCCCAACCTTTATGGCAACATTCCAAAGCTTGACGCATAATGTGGACATTGCCGATACACTCAAAACTATAATCGGCCCCACCTTTAGTTAAATCCACCAGATAGGCCACTAAATCCCCCTCGATTTCTTGGGGATTAACAAAATGAGTCATCCCGAATTTGGTCGCTAAAGCTTGTTTCTGGGGATTGATATCGACCCCGACAATCATATCGGCCCCCACCAAACGGGCCCCTTGAATAACATTTAAACCGATGCCTCCCAGACCAAAAACCACCACTTTTGCCCCCGGTTCCACTTTAGCGGTATTAATCACCGCACCGATACCTGTAGTGACTCCGCAGCCGATATAACAGACTTTTTCAAAGGGAGCATCCGGGCGAATCTTGGCTAGAGAAATCTCCGGCAGTACGGTATAGTTAGCAAAAGTCGAGGTTCCCATGTAGTGATAAAGAGGCTGACCATCGAGGGAAAAACGACTGGTTCCATCCGGCATTACTCCCCGACCTTGGGTAAGACGAATTGCTTGACAGAGATTGGTTTTAAAGCTGAGACAGTATTCGCATTGACGACATTCGGGAATGTATAGGGGAATAACATGATCCCCCACTTTTAGGCTAGTGACACCTTTTCCCACTTCTACCACGATTCCGGCCCCTTCATGGCCTAAAATTGAGGGAAATAAGCCTTCAGGATCGGCCCCAGAGAGAGTATAGGCATCGGTGTGACAAACTCCCGTGGCTTTGATTTCTACTAACACTTCCCCCGCTTGCGGTGGTGCTAATTGTACCGTTTCAATAGTTAGGGGTTTTCCCGCTTTTAGGGCAACTGCCGCTCGAACATCCATAGGCTCAAAGCAATAGGTTTTTTCCAGTATAATATAGAACAATTCTCAACTTATCTCTATGTTAGTCCTCACCATCCGCGAAGAAGAAATTAACGATGGTGGCTTTACTGCTAGTCTCAATTTTGATGACGGTAACAGCTACCCGATTACGATTACTGACCCCTTTGCTAACAAGAAGAAAAGCAGCTAGAATGGTACGTTGTCAATTTTCCCTTCAATCCTCGTCAAAACAGTTTCTAGGGAATAGGTAACGGTTTCGTTAGACATGGTATCAACTCCCATTGGATATATTTTCTCTGTCCGCTATCGGGGACTATTTTAAGACTAAACCAGTTCTCTGAGAAGATCGTTTTTCTGGGTTAACAAAACTTGAAACTGTGACTAATAGCCAGAGATTAATTTTAGGGATTACCTGAAAAAAATACTTTCCAACCAGCTGTAGCGATCGCACTTGCCAAAAGAATAATTAATGTCCAAACCTGATTTTTTTGGGTTCCTTCCACTGATTTTAGGCGATTATC
>SFBI01000181.1 GCA_007095845.1 Microcystis aeruginosa Ma_MB_S_20031200_S102 | reverse complement strand
CTTTTAACAAGCTATCTACCTGTTCGTCGAAAACGGCTTTACGATATTTGGCTGGGAACACTAAATGATATAGCAAAACACTTACATTATGGCTCTTATGGATGTATTCACTCATTTTTCTATTGTACGCCGCAAGCGGCGGGGAATTAGACCCGAAGAGATTAAAAACTGATTATTTATTGCTCCTTTTGCCTATTGCAAGAGTGCCTATTGCTTCTCCTGATATGTAGCCTATAATCAACGGATTTAATATGACTAACTGGTTGAGGGGTTAAACCATCTAAAAAACACAGAGCAAGCATTTTGATCTGTATTTTCTCAACCAGTCAAATCAAGCAAGAATCCTAATAATAATTACCGACTTTGCGATGGTGAACGGCCGTTAAACTATCAGGTTTAGAAACGCGACCATCGGTGACTTTATTGTAAACAATCCAGTGGTCAGCACATTCCATGCGACTAACGACCTCACATTCTAAATAAGCGAGAGCATCGGCTAAAATTGGGGAACCATTATTAGCTGTGTGAGTATTGACTCCTGCAAAACGATCTTCCCCTGGTCCGAAACGTTTTAAAAAGTGTTTCATCAGGGTTTGATAATTGCCTTCTTCCAGAATATTTAAAATGAATTGATCCCCCACTTGCATTAAAGACTCGATCGCCCGATCTTTGGCCACAGCAACGGTAAAACCGGGAGGATCAAAACTTGCTTGCGTCACCCAAGAAGCGACCATTGCACCGCTTCTGTCTCCTTTCTTGGTGGTAATAATATATAGACCACCGCTAATCCGTCCGATGGCTTTATCAAGGTCAGTATCGAGGGATTTTCTTTGTTTAACTTTTACCTCTTGGGTTAATAGTTGTCCCATGTCTGTACCCGCTTCTTCACAGCGTTGATAGAGACTTTCGTTAGGAGTTTCTGTGCTACGAATGGGATCAAAAGCTTTGGTTAAACCAACTTCACGAAACTTATTAAATAGAGGTAAAATTGATTCATCGTCACCCCCTTGAGATTCAAACATTCCGATATATTGTTTGGGGTTAACCGAGGCGAGAATTGTGCCTAGATTTCCCGTAATTTCCTGGGTATTAATACCAGAAACAGGGGGAGTACCGATAACGATTCCCACCGCAGAAGAAGCTAATTCTTTTACCTCTTGGGGATCGGCGGATTTCAGGTCTAAAGTTTCTACAGCTAAACCAGTTTTAGTAATACCTTTGGCAATCGATTGACAGAGGCGATCGCTATAGCCATAATCAGAAATATAGAAAACAGCGACGGTTTTTTCTGCCTTAGTTTGTGCCTGACTCCAATCACGATAACGGGTCAATAATTCAGTAACATTATGTTTTAATAATGGTCCATGACCATTAGCCACAAGATTAATATTACCTAGGGGTTCCATCCGTTTCATCGCCGCTAGTACGGAACGAGCATTAGGACCCATTAAACATTCATAATAGAAGCGATAATCCGGTTCAATAGCACTTAATTGCTCATCGTAAAGATCATCGGAACAGTAGTGCATTCCAAAAGCATCACAGGTAAATAAAATTCCCGAACCGTGATCGTAGGTAAAAATAGTATCGGGCCAATGTAAATTAGGAGCGTTAACAAATTCGAGAATGTGACCATTGCCTAGGTCTAACTGATCGCCATTTTTAACCAGTTGACGTTGAAAGGGATGATGAACTAAATTCTCTAAAAACTGAATTGCTACCTTCGACCCAACGACGGTAATATTGGGAGCGAGTTGTAGCAGATCTTTGACTAACCCACTGTGATCGGGTTCGGTATGACTGATAATTAAATAATCGATTTCTTGGGGGTTAATTAATCCGTTGAGACTATCAAAATATAGTTGACGGAATTTTTCATGAGAGGTATCCACAAGGGCGATTTTTTCCCCACGAATCAGATAGGAGTTATAAGTCGTACCGTTTTGTAATCCGAATTCAATATCGAAGCGATCGCGATCCCAATCGAGGGAACGAATAGCGGTGATGTCTGCGGTGAGATTGGCCACCTGCACGGTGAGACGTTTTGTTTTGACTGGTGTAGCAACCATCGAACCCCTCCTTATTGTTAAGTTTTTTATACTTTCTCTCTATTGTGCCACGAGAAAATAAGGTATGGAGATTTATTTTCTCAATAATTACTGATAACAGTTATCTTAATGCTCCGGTGGGAGTCGATCGTCGATAGTGAATTAGCTTATACTTCATCTTTATGAGAAACACTCTCTAGGGATCTGTGTGGGGAAATGGCTGTTATACACTTGAATCAAGTTAAATTGGACAACTAGCGATCGCTTTTCTACGGGAACACAGAAACGGGTAGAATCGATCAATGCAGTTGTTTTCTTTCGAGGTGTCGTCATTAATAAGAAAGCTACCCGTTCCTTAGCCGGTATTGCCGGAATTGTCGCCGTTGCCACCTTAATCAGTAAGGTTTTTGGTTTAGTCCGCGAACAGGTAATCGCCGCTGCCTACGGTGTTGGGCCTGTGGTGAACGCCTTTATTAGCTGTCACAGTCTTTTTAACAGTTCATATTTATCCCCCAATCTGAAAATTGGCAGTCTTTGTAGGCCAGGGTAAGACTGGATAAATGATCTTGACCGTCTAAATCGAGATTAAAGGCAGAAAAGCAGACCCACAGACTACGTTTATCAACGGCGACAGAGCGACTAAAAATTTTACTGAGAGTATTGGCGGTCAGTCCAGTTTGTTGGCTAAGAATGTCGGCTCTTCGGTTTGTGTTAGCGATTTTTGTCAATTGTTTTTGCTCTAGAGCGAACTAATCAATTAAGTCTCTTGCCAGATAAGGATTTAGTCGATTTATGCCCCCCTATCGAACCATAACAAGTAACGAAGAGCCAGAATGTCTAAGGTGCAGCGAGTGTTTTGTTTTATTTCCCAATTCACTTTAGCACGGTGCAGTTTTTGGTAGCCGATGGAGGTTAGGATTACGCCGCGTTGGCGAGAGGATTTAGCCTTTGACTGTTCCATAATTTGTCTCATCAACGTAGGGGTTAGCAGAATTTTCTATTATGGTAATCAGTGGGGATACAAAAAATTACTTTTTTTACAAGATTTAAAGTTGGCACTAGGAGTCAGGATTTTAACTAGGTGAATTCGCTGATGATTCTCCTTGAACAGTTATTATGTACTTAACCGATGGGAGTCTATCGTTATTTAGCGATTGAATGGGGCGATCGCCGTTATGCTTGATCAATTTCCCATAGATTGTGATTAATCCCATACGGCATTTTCATAATGATTTAAAATGTGATAATCTTTGGTTAGCAAAATATGGTTATCTACTGAAGCGTTACTAACAATTAAGCGATCAAAGGGATCACGAGTCCAGTTAATAATGACAGACTGATTAATAATTAGTCCAGCAATGCTCTAAAGTTGATAAATATCAATCTAACAAAAACTCAAAGCTTTACTATACAAGCTTTACAAGCATAAGTTGTTAATAGTTTTACATGACAGGTTCGGTAGAGCCAATCTTTTTTACATACCTTTAAATCAAGGCAACTTACTAATTCTAGAACAATGTCGTCTGATTTTTCAGTAATTCGCCCAATTTCGTATAAATATTGTAACTCTAGCCTTACTATCGGCGAAATATAGAGTTCATTCTCGTTAATTAGATGTTTGGCGCAATCGCTTAATTTAGCAGTTAGTCCTGCATAAAGCTAGACAACAATATGAGTATCAAGGTAAATCAAGGTTCGTCTCCTGTTCCCAACTGATTTGTACAAGATCATCGGGATCGCCAATAATGGCTTGAGGACGATAAATTAATTTTTGTAATTTATCTACGGTTTCAACGGGACTAATGATTAATCGTTTGCCGTTGCGCTCAATTTCTAGGGGTTTTCCTGTGTTGAGGATTTCATCGAGCAGTTGGTCTAGGTTATTTTGTAATTTACTTGAGGTGACACTTTTCATTGCTGGTCAAGGGAGTAGGGAGTTTTGGGGACGGGAGATATTCGATATTATAGCGATCGCCGTTATGCTTGATAAATTTCCTTCTACATTTCCCAAAACGCGATCATTCCTTTTTGCATCTTTTTGAGATTGGGTCATAAAGATCACTTTATACATTACCAATCTAACTCATCTAAGCTTAAGCTCTGTTCAATAGATTCATCACGGGCTGCCTGAATACTTTGAATCATTCCTTCGATTCCCCTTAGATATTCGTCATCACTGACATAATCTGATTGTTCCAGAATTTTAATTTCGTCTCTAGAGAAGCGATCAAGTAACCATAGAAATTTTTCACTAATGCTATCGTCAATTTGCAAGGTAATTGTTCGCATAAATTAACTCCTAAGCTTTCTGTATAAATCGCTTTCACATTGAAATCTACACTTTTTGCATTCTATCATTATTTTCCACAGGATTCAACAAGCGATCGCCCTCTCAGGTCACGTCATCATGTTTGAGCATGGTTAAGGTTCTCTCACAATTCTCTTAACTAAGTCTATGATATTGCAGTGATAGTTTAGTCTGAATTTAAGAGGTTCGGCAGAAAAGAGTCTATATTGTTCTTGAAAGTTAGAGTTAGGCGATCGCCGTTATGATTCATCAATTTCCCAACGATGCCTAATTCTAATGATCGCGTTTTCCCCGTCAATTCCTTCGCTTCGATCTAATTGTTCAGCAGCAATATCAATTTTTGAGTTAAAAGTTTCAGATTTGGAGAGTAGGCTCCTAAGCTGACATCAGATAATCTTTGAGTTCGGGATATTTGGGAAATAAGCTATCAATACTGGCGAGTTTTGCTTGATATTCCAAGGCTGTACCAATAATAATGCGGTCAAAGGGATCTTTGTGAACGGGAGAGAGATTAACGGCTCTTAGGGTAATTTCTGGAGTTAAGGGCAATAATTCAATGCCTGAAGGGTTTAGGGCATCAATAAGCCATTGTTGGATGGGAATATCCAGTGCTAAACGACCTTTATGATGGGCTAAGGCTATTTCATAACAAGAAATAGGGGATACTCCTACGCTATCTGCTTGTCGAATCTGGGCTGTCCATTCTAAGGGAAATTGCTCAAAGTTTTCATTGATATACCAAAACCAAATATGGGTATCAAGGATGATCATTTTAGGCATTCCCAATCTTCTTGATCCACAATAGGACTAACAATATCCCCTAAGGTTTTGCCTTTACCGATTAAATGAGCAGGGGTCGTTCGTTTTACCTGGGTTGTGGGAGATGGTTCTTCTTCAATGATAATGATGGCGCGAATATTCTGTGCTTTGGGCTTTTCCCCTAGCCATTGGATGCGATCGCCTTCGATGGTCACGTCATAATGTTTGAGCATGGTTAAAGTTCTCTAACAATTTTCTTAACTAAGTCTATGATATTGCAGTGATAGTCTAGTTTAGTCTGAATTTAAGAGGTTCGGCAGAAAAGAGTCTATATTGTTCTTGAAAGTTAGGGTTAGGCGATCACGGTTATGCTTCTTTAATTTCCCAACGATGCCCGATTCTGTGGAGATCAATAATGAAATACTGCTCTAAGCAATCAAATTCTAAGTAAGATTATTAAAATTAGAATCTTGGAACAAAATCCGAAAGTTTTCTTGGGTGAAGTGTTTGTCATGGGTTAATACTTCTGCAATTCTCCTTTGTTTCATCACAATCATAGAAATGCAGTCTGTCAGGCTATAGCCCTTATCAGGACGTTCATCAAATAGTTGAATTCCAGCTTGTCTGAGTTGAGGCGTATAAGAAATAATTTCCATGTTCGGCTCTTGACGGATTTGAAAGTAGGTCGCAAGAGCTTTTCGACGCATAATCGCACCTTTAGTTGCAAAATAATTGAGTGTTTCATCTACAATGCCATCGGTAGTTATTAGATAATCATCTGTATATTTTTGGGCATAATTTAAGGCAATAAAGTGCCAGTTATCCCTGGGATTAATCAAGGCAATCCAATAAAAAGTATCAGCAAAGATGAGTTTCATTGTTATTGTTTTGGTGTGCCATAAAGATAATGATCGTGTTGTTCGGCTCCATCGGTGGGTAGGGTTTCTAAGACTTCTGGGGGAATATCGGCGGTGAGTTCTTCGATAAATTGCCAAAAGGGTTGTTTCGGTTTGGTGGTTTGGGTTTGATGGAGGAAGTTGAGGAGTTGGTCAATGGTTTCATCGGAGGCGGTTTCGATTTCCTGTAGGAGTTGTTCTTTGGCTGTCATGGCTGGTTTGGGATGGGGGAATACTCGATATTATAGAATATTATAGAGATTTATCGGGCGATCGCTGATTGTATCGCGGTTTCCCCGTCAATTCCTTCGCCTCTTCAAGAAAATCCCCTTTTTTAAGGAGGATTTAGGGGGATCAAACTCGATTGCCCATTGTTGATATTGATCGCCTTTACTGAGTAATTGCAAGGCTTCGGCAATAATTTCATCTGGATTGGCATAACGCCCTGTATTTAAGTAGGTAGGCGTTAAAAGTTGTCAGACACCCCCCTTATCAAGGGGGGCAGGGGGGATCCCCCCGCCTATCGGCACCCCCCTTATCAAGGGGGGCAGGGGGGATCGAACCTAAAATCCATTTTTAATTTAATTATAACCAGCTACTTAGTTTGGCTTCGATCAGCTTTTGGTGTTCGGGTTTTAAGGTTAATTTCAGGGTTGTTAAGGCTGGGCTTTTTTTCATTATCGGTTTGTCGCGGTGCGATCGCCCCAAGTTCAGGCAAGATGCGCTACTCATTTGTGGGGTAAGCTTTCTAGCTTGTCGAGATGACAAAAGTGGGATACTCCTATCTCGGTTTTTGGGGTTTTGGGGATGAGGGCAAAGTTTAGGGGTCGGAGTGGAGGAAAATTATCAGGATATTTTGACAAGGTTTGGGCTTAAGTTGGTAAAGTTGGGGATTTTTCCCAAGTTAAGGATTTTTGCGGGAGGTTGAAGGGGCTGGAAGTTAGGCAGGGTAGGGATTTGGGGAATTTTACGAACTTTTTCCTTAAGTTGGTAAACTTTGGTTGTGTTGGGTGTTGAGACTAAATAAATTATCATTAGGATTAAAAAAAAATTCTGGTGATCGCTCTGTCTGGGTGTAATATACGGAAAATTTAAAAAAAAGGAGATTTCTGGAGATATGGAAGCTGATTATGGAATTCGTATTCAACAAGGGTCTAAGCTGGTAATTGCCAGTAATAATGCCTATGATTTGGGTGAGCAGGATTTCACCGTCACAGCATTATTTCAGACTACACAACCTGGAATCATTATTTCCCAAATGCCTTCTGAAGGGGGTGGGGGAGATGGGGGATGGTTTCTTTCTTTACAGGCTAACGGAGCTATCGAGTTAAGCCTGAATCGGACGACGGATGACGGACCTACCTATCATAAAGCTATTTCCAACCCTACGAGTGCCTTTGACGGTTCGTGGCATAGCATAGCCGCTATCCGTCAAGACGGGAATATCTTGATCTTTTTCGATGGAATCTCTATTGAGGTCACATCAGACTCAAATGATTCTCCTCCCTTTAATGTTTCTAATTCGGCTCAAATTTTTATTGGTGATTGCGATCGCGAAGCTCTTCAATTCCTCGGAATTGACGAAAATATTTCTCAATTTATAGGAATTCTTGAAGATATATCTATCTGGAATCGAGCATTAAGTCAGGCTGAGATTAAACGAACAATGTTTAATCAGATTACACCAGAAGATCCAGGCTTAGTGGGTTTCTGGGAAATGAATCGCAACCTTGAGGATACATCCCGTATCAATAACCTCGCTATTTCTGTTGGATCTGTGTCATGGGTTCCTATTTTTCACTGTGTGTGGGCAGAAACCATCAATAACTATTCCTATTGTGCCATTGATCTCAGCGAAAATCTTGTAGAAGATCATGGCGTTCAGATTGACAACGGTGGAATGATCGCGATTCCCCCTAATTCTGCCTATAATTTTGGTCTTGGAGAGTTCACCCTTACAGCTATTTTTCAGACAACTCAGCCTGGAACAATTGTGTCTTGTAAGTCTAATGCAGTCACCAGTGGAGGATGGTTGCTCGCTTTAGAGCAAAATGGCTGGTTTAGAATGAAATTCTGGAATAATGACGGTCGCTATTTCAATGTTTTCTGTTCTAGAGCAAACAAAGATGCACTTGATGGTCAATGGCATCACATAGCGTTTACGCGAAAACCGGGTACAGATTGGTATAAATTTTTCTTTGATGGTCAAATTGCAGGATTAGTAGATAATCCCAGAATATCTCTTATTCAACCTTACTTTGATATTCATAATTTTGATCGGGTTGTTATTGGTAATTGTGACAACGAACGAGAAGCCAATCGTCAATTTGTAGGAATTATAGAGGATGTTACGATTTGGAATCGGGCATTAAGTCAGGATGAGATTCAGCGCACTCGTTTCAACGAAACTAACCCGAACGATCAGGGCTTGGTGGGTTTTTGGAAGTTGGATCAAAATTTTGATGATTCTTCGCCAACAAGAAACAATGGGTCAGGAGCAGGATCTGTTAAGTTTGTTGAAGTTGCCCATCAAGCAAAACGTCAGCAAACGCTGAAAATTGCTGAAGAAACAAGCTATCTTTATGGTGTTGCCCTTGATAAATCTAAGTCTTCGGTTACGTTTCCAGAAGGGGCTTTAGTTAAGGTCTTTCGTCCTGATGGAACACAACTAGATCAAGACTCAAATACAGATGATCTTTTTGTAAAAATGAATGGTAATTCGGTTTGGGCATTTACGGTGAAGAACCCACAAGCAGGTGACTGGAAGTTTGCTGTTGAATGTCCTACTTCGACACCATTTTTATTGAGTATTCAGACGACTCCTTCTAAGGATGTTGCTCCCACTATTGGTAATGCCCTACAAGAGCTTTATGTGGATGCCCCCGCTACTCGTACCCAAACCTTTTCTACATTGGCAAACAATACAATTTCAACTCCTGTTTCATCAGGCCGAAGCTTATTAGGGGCACAAGCAGGATTAACTCTGACTGGTCTAGCAAGTCTAGGCATTATAGCGGGTGGGCCAGCATTGTGGCTAGGAGCAGCAGCAGTATTGGGGGTTGGGTTATTCATACACAATATCATTGAGGATGATAGTCAAGATATTCAGGAAAAAAGCGATCTAGTAGGCAAAAAAATGGGCATTGGTGGAGACTTTATCTATCAAAAGAATGGTCAAAATTCCTATCGCTACTTTGTGCATGACAATGATTCTAATTATCAGAACGAATTGGTAAATTATAGAAATAACTTTCAGATAGACTCAGGCACTCCTTATCTATATGCTGTTCTCACTCAAAATGATAACTCCATTGATTTTCCAGTAGGTGCAATTCTAAACGTTCAAGCACCAGATGGAACTAATTACAATCATGATATTCAAGATGAAAACTCGTTGGCGATCACATCCAATTCTTCAATACGTTGCTTGATCATCAACAATCCTCAATCTGGATCATGGAATATTTCTATTAATGCTCCAGAAGGCGTAGAATTTCATTGTGAGCTTGGTACAGTTCCTTCTAAGGATGTATTTGATACAATAGCTGATACTTATAAGGTTCAGGGTGACGCAATAGATCAACTTGTCCCTCCCTTTACTGGAATAACAGATGCCATTTTAATTGGGAATCAAACTGATAATCTGCCGACTTATGCAAAGGATTTCTTAGACCTCTTTACCTCAGCATCTCTGGGTATAACTCAAACCATTTCAGGCACTAAGCGAGGTCGAGATGAACAAGTACAGCTTGGGAATCAGCTTGCAAAGAGGGCGGTTCAATCTCTTAGGGATGATAATCAGTCACCTCAAGATATAGTTAAAGAAGATGTAGTTCCAGTTGTAGCTACTGCCTCTTCCATTCAAAAGCCTGTGAAATCGATCACAATTGCATCATGGAACATTGAAAAAAATGGTCAGTCATCTACCCCTGAAAAGCAGGGAAAAGTCAGTGATTTTATAGATACGTGTTGCAAAGAATTGGGAATCACGGTTGTGTTTCTATGTGAAGTGCATTCAGCTCGAATCGAAGACTATACATCTTTTTTGGAGGGAGTTTACGGAGCAAATTATACAGTCAATTTTCTTGCCGGAGGATATAACAATGCTTATGTCTATCTAATTCGCAAGGATGCCGAAATTAGTGCCAGTTATTATCAGTTAAGAGGCTTAAATCGTGCTGGGTTGTTACTTCAGAATGGAGAGCTATTCTGTGTACTGGCTCACTTTAAATCTGGGCAAACAGGGTTGACAAAAGACCAAATACAACAAGCTGCAAGCTCTCTACAAAGTATCAACCCGGCCTTACCGACGTGGGCAATCACTGGAGATATGAATTGGGATTACAATAATTTTGAGCAACTTGACCTAAATGTATTAGCCTTACGCTATACGTGTTGGTTAGATCAAACACAGGCAAAAGGAGGGATTTTGGAT
Organism: Microcystis aeruginosa Ma_MB_S_20031200_S102; assembly: GCA_007095845.1. Taxonomy (GTDB): domain Bacteria; phylum Cyanobacteriota; class Cyanobacteriia; order Cyanobacteriales; family Microcystaceae; genus Microcystis; species Microcystis aeruginosa_D. The sequence goes on along the minus strand of SFBI01000181.1, from coordinate 543 downwards.
TGGTGCCTCGCAAGTTATCGAATAGATGTTCATCCCTTAGACGTAAAGAATTTATTTCCTGCGGAGGTGAATAACATGGAAGGGCCAGATCACAGGCCAATAGCTTTTACAATTATATGGGAACCATCCGCCGATTAAATTAATAGCGAGTGCGATCACTGATCGCGTAGGGTGCATCCCATGCACCTTTTACTTTTTCAAAACACTTAAATTCAAATTGCAATGCCTTACATTTCCGTAACATCTCCTGCATTATTCATTGCCCATACCACCAGGAATTGTTATCGTACCCAAATCAGAGCGATAAAAACCTTCAACAATCAACCAATAGATACCTGGACTTCCCCCGTATAAACATACTAGCTATGGCTAAAAGTCTTACAGAGCCTGAGTTCAAGCAATACAATACCAATGAACTACTGGGCACAAAATCCTGAAGTTCTTACGCAGATAGGGTTTGAGGCAAAAATTTTCAAATTTGACCTTTAGATCATTATAGCTTGTTTTGGGGCAGAAAACCAGCAAAAACATGGCTACAGAGCG
>SFBI01000180.1 GCA_007095845.1 Microcystis aeruginosa Ma_MB_S_20031200_S102 | reverse complement strand
AAATTATCCGCTTTAGCTATAATGTGCTGGTTTATCGGGAATTTAGCCCCGATATTAATAAACCGATCGCTTCTGGTCTAGATTCCCGTTTAATGGCTTTATGTGATAAATTTCTGGCAATGTTTGAAGCCTATCACGTTCCGCTCTATTTAAAAGCAGAACAGATATTGATTATCGATAATTTTCATTGCCTGCATTCTCGCGAACCCTATATGGACCCCAATCGCTCTCTTGAAAGGGTAATGTTCGTTTAATCTTGTTAGTTGCATAAGAAATAGACTTGCTATATGTATGGTGGGCAATGCCCACCATCTGTTATTATGAGGGGTAGATAGGGTCTTCCTAAAAACTAATTAGGGATTCAAAATACGTTCGCGGTGGTAGGGTTGCTTAAAAATGTTAGAATCCATACAAAAAACACAATCTCCTTTAGCTTTGGCCCCTGCGTTGGCAGCTGCCATTAAACGAGGCGAAGAAGCGAAGAAGCGGTTCCTATCCAAGCAAGGGGGAACCTTAACCAGCGCCGAGGTTTGTGGTGTTTTAGCCTGTAGTTCTTTGGAATTAGAAACTATGAGGCTCAATCATCGGGTCTTAGGTTTATCTGTCAACGAGGAATTAGTTTATCCCGCTTGGCAATTTATTGATGGCAAAGTTTTGTCTGGTTTAGACCAAGTGTTAGCCGTCCTAAAAGAAGACGGTGCTTGGACACAAATGCTCTTTCTGCTTACGGGTGATATTCGTTTAGAGGGAGCAACCCCGCTAGAAAAACTCCAAAAGGGAGAAATCGAGCCAGTGGTTTGGGCTGCTAAATGCTACGGGAGTCATAGCGCGGCGTAATGGGTTTGCCTCCTTTTCCCCTCCCACCAGACGATTTTAGTCAGCGTCAATTGCCCGTCATTGAAACCCCAGGCCCCTGGCTAAGATTAAATAGGACCGGACACCTTTCTAGTCTTCATTTTGACCGCAGTGGTAGCGGTCGTTTCGATGGACCCAATCAGGGCTATGGGCTTCTCTATGTGGGTGATGAGTACAGTACCTTTATTGAATGTTTTGGCCGAACATTTGACGGAGCCGTAACCGTTACAGCCCTAAGAAATAGAAATCTTTTTAGAATTAGAAGTGATCGCGCTTTACTGTTGGCCGACTTAACGGGGCCGGCCCTTGTTCGTATAGGAATAGATGCCCGCATTTCTTCCGGTGATTATGAATATTGTCGGACTTGGGGGCAGGCAATTTGGGGACATCCCCAAGGAGTAGATGGGATTAGATACCGTTCTCGTCATGATGATAATGTCTATTCCGTTGGGCTTTTTGATCGGGTTAGAAACTATTTGCAAGAAGACAACTTAGGTAATTTATATGATGATAATCCATCCTGTTTAGATAAAATTTTGGAGCATTATGATTATGCTCTTCTTCAAGAATAAGTATATTTTTGCAATTAGACGCAATCTCCCCTATTCAGAACGGCCAACTGTTAGGGAATTTTCTGTTAAGTTAATAGCAGCCCACTGGTCGCAAAACTTCAGTAATCACTGATTACTGATCACTGATTACTGATCACTGATCCTCTTGCCCTATTTTGGTAAAATCAACTATAATGGGGAGAAGTTAATCTTTGCCAAGCTTGAGCAGAGTTAAACTAATCCCTCAGTGAGCAAGCAATTGAATCCTATGCTTAAAATTGCCCTTTTTGGAACCAGTGCCGATCCTCCTACTGCCGGTCATCAAGCCATACTAAAATGGTTATCGGAACAGTACGATATTGTTGCGGTTTGGGCTGCCGATAATCCCTTTAAAAATCATCAAACCAGTCTCGAACATCGTCTGAGGATGTTAAATTTGCTCATCCGGGATATTCAACCCCCAAGGGATAATATACAACTGCGACGAGAATTAAGCGATCGACGTAGCTTAATTAGTGTGGAAAAAGCGCAAGCAATTTGGGGAGAACAGGAGGAATATACCCTAGTCATTGGTTCCGATTTAGCCGGACAAATTAGGCACTGGTATCGCAGCCAAGAATTACTAGAAAAAGTCAAAATTCTCGTGATTCCCCGTCCCGGCTATCCTATTAATCAAGATGATATTGAACAACTGCAAACATTAGGGGGTGATTGTCTGATTGCCGATGTCTTTGCTCCGGCTGTATCCTCAACAGATTATCGAGAAAAAGGCGATAAACAGGCTGTTCCTGCACCGATTAAAGATTATATCGAAGGTCAAAAACTTTACGCATGAAACCGCTAAATACCCTAGTTAATAAATCTCTAGCTGATTTTAAAGTCGGAGTTGATAACGTGATCTTTTCCGTTGATACCCAATTAAATCGGCTGCTGGTGCTTTTGATTAAAAGACGGGAAGAACCCTTTAGTAATTACTGGAGTTTACCCGGGACTTTAGTGAGAAATGGGGAATCACTAGAAACGGCAGCCTATCGAATTTTAGCCGAGAAAATTAGCGTCCATAATCTCTATCTGGAACAGTTATATACTTTTGGCAGTCCAGAGGAAGATTCCCCGGCAGCAGCCGAGAGTTTTGGGAAACGTTATCTATCGGTGAGTTACTTCGCTTTGGTGCGGTTTGAAGAAGCAAAATTAATCACTGAACGGGATTATAACACCACTTGGTATATGATTGATAAAGTGCCAGATTTAGCCTTTAATCACGGTCAAATTTTAGCTTATGGCTGGCGAAGATTACGCAATAAAGTAGAGTATAGTCCCGTCGCTTTTGAGGTTTTACCAGAATTATTTACTTTAAATGATCTTTATCAATTTTATGAGACAATTTTAGGTAAAAATTTTAGTGATTATTCTAACTTCAGAAATCGGCTATTGAAATTAGGATTTCTCAAGGATATGGGTTTAAAAGTCTCTCGTGGTGCCGGTCGTCCGGCTAGTTTATATCGCTTTGATGAAAAAGCTTTTGCTCCCTTTAAAGATCAACCGTTAGTTTTTGTTTAAATAGTAAAAAATATGAGAATTGCTATCGCTCAATTAAATCCCATTGTTGGAGATATCGAAGGAAATGCCCAAAGAATTTTAGAGGCTGCTCAAACAGCATTTAATCAGGGAGCGGAATTACTTTTAACCCCGGAATTATCCCTCTGTGGTTATCCTCCCAGAGACTTATTGTTAAATCTGGGTTTTGTGGAGAAAATGTCTCAACAATTGCAATTATTGTCCCAACAATTACCAGAAAAATTAGCCGTCTTAGTCGGTTTTGTCGAAAAAAATCCCTCGGCAACGGTCAGGGGAGAAAAGCCGTTATTTAATAGCATAGCTTTGTTAAAAAGTCAAGAGATTAAACAAATTTTTACTAAACGTTTATTGCCTACCTACGATGTTTTTGATGAGGATCGTTACTTTGCTTCTGGGAAAGAAAGTCAATATTTTCAACTAACAGAAAATAATGTAAAAATCGGTGTAACTATCTGTGAAGATGTTTGGAATGATGAACAATTTTGGGGGCAGCGTCAATACGCAGTTAATCCCATGGCGGATTTAGCTAATTTGGGAGTGGATTTAATCGTTAATCTTTCCGCTTCTCCCTACAGTGTCGGTAAGCAAAAATTGCGAGAATCTTTATTATCCTATAGTGCCACTAGATATAATTTACCGATAGTTTATGTCAATCAAGTGGGAGGTAATGATGATTTAATTTTTGATGGTGACAGTGTTGCTTTTAACCGACAAGGAGAAGTGATTTATCGCGCCAAGGCATTTACTTCTAGTCTAGAATTGATCGAGTTTAATCAAGATTTGTTACCCGCAATTATTCATCCTTTACCCGTTGATGAAGATGAGGAAATTTATCGAGCTTTAGTCTTAGGAGTGCGAGATTATGTGCAGAAATGCGGTTTTAAACGGGTAATTTTTGGCTTGAGTGGTGGCATTGATTCCAGTTTAGTTGCCGCTATTGCCAGCGACGCATTAGGTAAAGAAAATGTTCTCGCTGTGATGATGCCTTCTCCCTATAGTTCCGACCATTCTATTAGCGATGCAGTGGCTTTAGTTAATAATTTAGGCATCAAAAGTGAGAAGTTAGCAATTAAAGAAATTATGACTGCTTATGATCAACTTTTAGAGAGTCTTTTCGCTGGGACTGATTTCGGTATTGCTGAAGAAAATCTTCAGTCACGCATTCGCGGTAATTTATTAATGGCTCTCTCTAATAAATTCGGTCATTTACTATTATCCACTGGCAATAAATCAGAAATGGCGGTGGGATATTGCACCCTTTACGGTGATATGAATGGTGGTTTAGCAGTGATTGCCGATGTGCCGAAAACCCGTGTTTATTCCCTCTGTCGCTGGTTAAATCGGCGCGGGGAAATTATTCCCCTTAATGTGATTAATAAAGCTCCTAGTGCTGAATTAAAACCCAATCAGAAGGATCAAGATTCTTTACCTCCCTACGAGATTTTAGATGCTATTTTAGCACTATTAATCGATCGCCATCAATCCGCCGAACAAATTATTGCCGCCGGTTTTGAGCCAGAAATTGTGCAGAAAGTGATTAAATTAGTTAAAAATGCCGAATTTAAGCGCAAACAAGCTCCCCCAGGTCTAAAAATTAGCGATCGCGCTTTTGGCACTGGTTGGCGAATGCCTATCGCTAGTCGTTGGGGTTAGGGGGTTTTTCAGTTATCAGTTATCAGTTATCAGTTATCACTAACCCAGGCGGGCGTTGGGTTTCATACTTCAACCCAACCTACGTTCTTTTCACTGATTACTGATTACTGTTCACTGAAAGGGGGTATTCGTGAGAGAGGAAGGGTAAAGAGATTAATTCTCCTGTTGCTTCGCCGATTTGTACTTTTAAACCCTCTCCTCCCGCTTTTGTTTTCACATAACCCAAGCCAAAATCCTCCAGCACACTGGTGAGTAAACCAACTTTTTGCGCTTCTAAAATAATCGGGGTATTACTGGGGACGGGTTGGCTCAGTTTTATACCCCAAAGTCTTTGTTTTACACCTTTATAGGTGTTGAGACGGGCGATAGTTTCTTGACCAATATAACAACCCTTATCAAAGACAATCGCTCGCCATAAACCGGCCTCTAAAGGGTTATAATCTTCGGTTAATTCTCGATCGACTGCCGGTCGGCCCTGATGGATTCTTAGGTATTCCCACACCTGCTCATCGGCGGGAGTAACGCCATTTTTAATTAAATTTTCCCAGAGGGGACCAGCTTCGGCGGCGGCAACGATTAAAGTATATCCGGGCAGATCTAAGCCAGTGCCGACGGCTACTCTCAGGGCAGGTTCAGAAAGGAGATAATGACTATGCTGCACCCCCGTTAAAATCTGCTCTGGAATGGCGATTTTTTGCAGGTATTGCCGGCTTTTAGTACCAATTAGAGTGAAAATGCCAAAATTATCGGTTAAGTCGCTAATTTCCACCTTATCGAAGGGGAAAATATAGCGATCGATCAATTCCAGTAAAAATTGACGACGTTGGGGAGAAACGAGGATGAGGAGGGAATCATCGCCAGCGTAAACTGTGACAAAATCGAGGGTACGACCGGTAGAGTTAAGGAAAATTGTCTCACAACCTTGACCCGGTTTCAGGCGATCGATAGCGTTACTGGTTTGATTGTGGAGAAAACGCAGTCGATCCTGGCCTTTTAATTCTAATAAACCCCAATGGGAGCGATCGATTAAAATTGCTTGGGATGCTAAACTTTGGGGATCATTACTGTAGTCTTTGAGAAAATTAGCGGCATACTCTGCCTTGATCGTGTCTAAATCTGCTTTCATTGGGGTAAATTAGCGAATAATTGCTTAATAATGCGCTCGGTTTTCGTTTCCAAACTCTGCCAATCTAGTTCACCGGTGGGATCGAGGAGACTGGTATCGATGGTGACGCTCTCTCCTTCATCGGTGGGATAATCGAGAAAACAGACTTGAAAACAAAGTTCCCAAATATTTACAGTAACGGAGCGATCGAGATAAGTCAAACAGAGCAGATAACTGGGATAGGGATCTTGAATTTCTGTATAAGTTCCTTTCCAGAGGGAATTTTCTAACTGTTTACGCAGATTATCCAGCACCCGAATAAATGCCGGTTGCATTAATAATTGTGCCTGTTCCCAAGCGGTAATATCTTTAAATTTTGGATTCATCTTATCAGTTATCAGTTATCAGTGATCAGTTATCAGTGATCAGATTTGAGTATTAAGTGGGGGGATACCCCTGCCACCCTTGATAAGGGGGTATCTGACAATTTTTAACACCCACCTACTTATTAAGTGAGCAATATTAAATAGACAAAGACATACATTTCAGCCATAGAACTATTTTGTTTCACTCTTGGAGATGTCTAATGGCATTAACAGTGCTGTCTTTTCACTGTTTACTGGTTACTGTTCACTGTTCACTGGTTACTGGTAACTGATAACTGATAACTGATAACTGATTTAGGCTGTTACTAGGGTTGCTTCCTTAGCTGCCATCATTTTCATGAGGTCTAACATCCGGCAGGAATAACCCCACTCGTTATCGTACCAAGAGACGACCTTAAAGAAATTGGCATTAAGTTGAATGCCGGCTTTAGCATCAAAGATACTGGAGTGGGGGTCGGTGATAAAGTCACTCGATACCACTTCCTCATCGGTATAACCGAGGATACCTTTCATCGGTCCTTCGCTGGCGGCTTTCATAGCGGCGCAAATTTCCTCGTAACTGGTGGCTTTTGCGGTTTTAAAGGTTAAATCCACCGCCGAAACGTTGGGAGTTGGCACACGGAAGGCCATACCGGTTAATTTGCCTTTTAGGGAAGGAATAACTAGGGTTACTGCTTTGGCTGCTCCCGTGGAGGAGGGGATAATATTTTGACCAGCGCCGCGACCACCGCGCCAATCTTTTTTCGATGGACCATCCACGGTGGGTTGAGTGGCGGTCATCGAGTGTACTGTGGTCATTAATCCTTCCGCTAGTCCGAAGTTATCGTTAATAACTTTGGTGATCGGGGCTAAACAATTGGTGGTACAACTAGCGTTAGAGACGATCAGATCCTTAGCGGGATCGTATTCATTGTCGTTGACACCTAGTACAATAGTACGAATCTTGTCGGGATCTTTGGTGGGTGCGGAGATAACTACCCGTTTGGCCCCTGCTTCTAGGTGTTTTCCTGCTCCTTCGGCGGTGGTAAATAAACCGGTGGACTCGACCACATAATCGGCCCCGGTTGCACCCCAGGGTAGTTGAGCAGGGTCTTTAATCGAGTAACAGGGGATAAACTTACCATCCACGACGATGCCATCTTCTTTCGCTTCTACCGTACCCTGAAAACGTCCGTGGGTGGAGTCGTATTTGAGCAGATAGGCAATATTATCAGGGGGGACGAGATCATTGATACCAACAAACTCGAAATCAGGATTTTGGATACCCGCCCTAAAAACGAGGCGACCGATACGACCAAATCCGTTGATAGCGACTCTTACTTTTGTCATGAAAAAAAACTCCTTTACAGCTGCGATAAGCTTAGGCACGATCAAGAAAAAATAATTTGAGAATTGATTGGCCTTTAGAGAATCACTATATATGCTAATCAGCTTTTGTTGATCGCTAGATGAAGTATAGAAAGATTTTAAGTTTCAGTGCTTCAAAAGCTCTCCTGCAAAAATAAAAAATCTTTCGTTAGGTGAGGAGACTCCGAGACTCCGAGACTCCGAGACAAAAGATAACTATAATATCCATAAAATCTAAGATTATGTCAAATTTATCCTATTTTTTAGATATTTTGACCTGATAGCGGCTCTAAAACTTACTTTTGCAGGAGTTCTAAAGATAAAAAATAATAAATTTGCTATCCTAGTAGTCCTCACCACCGGCATCGAGAAGGCCTAATTAGGCTCTTCCCGACAAAAAAGTTCTCAGAGAATTTATTGCTCTATAAGTTAAGAAGAAATTAATTTTCCTTTAAAAGCCATTTAAAAACCCCGCCCGACTGACATAAATTAGCCAAGCCAGATCAGTAAAATATAGTTTATTTTAATAGTTTTTTGCGCCCCCAAAGGTTAGACTCTTGATTACAGTTTGAAAACTGAGCGAGGGTTAACCCTCTCGATGGAGAAATTGTCTATCAACTCTCTTAATCTCATCGTTCATAGATATTGGAGAAATATTCATGGTATCCGCACCAGAAAGACCCTTAACAGAGCAAAATCCCCTTTCTCAAGACGAACTCTACAAAACCCATGCCTATTGGCGCGCTTGTAACTATTTAGCTGTAGGTATGATTTATCTGCGCGATAATCCCCTGCTCAAAGAACATCTTAAACCCGAACACGTTAAGTATCGTTTGCTCGGTCACTGGGGAGCAAGTCCGGCCTTAAGTTTTACCTACGTTCACCTCAACCGTTTAATCAAAAAATACGACCTCGATGTGATTTTTATGGCAGGTCCTGGCCACGGGGCGCCGGGGGTACTCGGTCCGGTTTATCTAGAAGGAACCTATTCGGAAATTTACCCCGATAAAAGTGAAGACGAGGAAGGATTACAAAAATTCTTTAAACAATTTTCTTTTCCCGGTCACATCGGTAGTCATGTCACTCCCGAAACCCCCGGTTCTATCCATGAGGGCGGCGAACTGGGTTATAGTGTTTCCCATGCCTACGGTTCTGTTTTTGACAATCCCGACCTAATTACGGCCGTGGTGGTGGGTGATGGGGAAGCAGAAACCGGTCCCCTTGCTACCGCGTGGCACTCGAATAAATTCCTTAACCCAATTCGCGATGGTGCGGTACTGCCAATTTTAAACTTAAACGGTTATAAAATCGCTAATCCCACCATTCTCTCCCGTATTTCGACCCACGAGTTAGAAAGTCTCTTTGTTGGTTACGGTTACACTCCCTACATCGTCGAATGTAAGGAAGATGAAGACCTGCTCCACTGCCATCAAAAAATGGCCGCTACCCTAGAACACTGTATCAATCAGATTCGCTCCTATCAACAGGAAGCTCGCAGCACGGGAGTGGCTAAACGTTACCCCTGGCCGATGATTATCCTCCGGTCCCCCAAGGGTTGGACGGGTCCGAAAAACGTGGATGGTCATAAAGTAGAAGGATTCTGGCGCGCTCACCAAGTCCCCATGGGTGGGATGCACGAAAACCCCGACCACTTGAGAAAATTAGAGGAGTGGATGAAAAGCTATAACCCGGAGGAATTATTTGACTATACCACGGGTCAATTTAAGCCGGAATTTAAAGAACTCGCTCCTATTGGTCATCGTCGCATGAGTGCTAATCCCCACGCTAACGGCGGATTGGTGCGTAAAGACCTAAAAATGCCCGATTTTCGTCAATATGCCGTAGATGTCACCCATCCGGGCCAAGTGGAAGCGGAAAATACGGGAGTGATGGGGGTATTTTTGCGGGATGTAATGCGAAATAATATGACTAATTTTCGCGTTTTTGGTCCCGATGAAACTGCTTCTAATCGTTTAGCGGCTCTCTATGAAGTGACTAAAAAAGCTTGGTTAGCTGATACCTATCCAGAGGATTTAGATGGTAGTCAATTATCTCCCGATGGTCGTGTGATGGAGATGCTGAGTGAACATACTTTAGTCGGTTGGTTAGAGGGTTATTTATTATCCGGTCGTCACGGTTTATTTCACTCCTACGAGGCTTTTGCCCACGTTATCGATTCCATGTTCAACCAACACGCTAAATGGCTCGATATCTGCAAAAATCATGTGCCTTGGCGTGCTTCTGTTTCCTCTTGGAATCTGTTATTATCCTCGGTGGTTTGGCGGCAGGATCACAATGGTTTTAGTCACCAAGACCCCGGTTTTATCGATTTAGTAACCAATAAAAGTGCCGACGTGGTGCGGGTTTATCTTCCCCCCGATGGTAACTGTTTATTAAGTGTGGCTAATCACTGTCTCAAGAGTAAGGATTACACTAATATTATCGTTGCTGATAAACAGAAACACCTGCAATACTTGACCATTGAAGAAGCAATTAAACACTGCACCAAAGGTATCGGTATTTGGGATTGGGCCAGTAACGATGATGACGGAACCAATCCCGATGAACCAGATGTAATTATGGCTTGCTGTGGGGATATTATCACTAAAGAATCTTTGGCGGCAACGGCAATTCTGCGGGAGGAATTCCCTTACTTAAAAGTTCGCTTTATCAATGTGGTTGATCTGTTTAAATTACAGTCGGAAAGTGAACATCCTCATGGTTTATCGGAACGGGATTTTGATAGTTTATTTACCCCTGATAAGCCAATTATCTTTAATTTCCACGGTTATCCTTGGCTGATTCATAAACTTACCTACCGTCGCAGTAATCAAGAACGTATTCATGTGCGCGGTTACAAAGAAGAAGGGAATATTAATACTCCCCTAGAATTAGCGATTCGTAACCAAGTTGATCGTTTTCATTTAGTAATTGATGTCATCGATCACGTGCCGAAATTAGGTTCTGCTGCTGGTCATGTAAAAGAACGGATGAAAAATGCTATTATCGATAATCTCGATTATGCTTTTACCAATGGTATCGATAAGGACGAGATTACTAACTGGAAATGGCCTTATTAATTAGGCTAGAAAGTGGTTTAGGTGATGATAATTTATTAGTTTATTGATAAATTTCATCTTCCTATTCCACTTTAAAAAATATTCTTGATTTTCTACAGGGTGAGATCATCTCAAAAGCTATTGACAATTGGTCAATTTTGTGATAGCCATGGACATTTCAGGTGATACCAGTCAATCAGAATAGTTACGAAATCTTAACAATTGAGATGGCAAATTCTCCTCAAATATGCCTGAATCGCCATCTGGGTAAGCAAATCACACAAAGTTCATTTTGTCAAGGATTGTTAAGATGCGCTTGCCCTAAAGTTTTTACCGTTGAAAAGGGTTAATTAGATTTAATTTACTGATCCAATTAAAATCATCAATATTGCGAGTTACAATTGTTAAATTATAAACGAAAGCTGTTCCCGCAATAATGGCATCTCCTAAGGACATCTTTCTGATTTGTTTTAAAGTTACTGCTTGGTTAATTACAGGTTGAGAGATGGGTAAGATTTGAGAAGCATTAAAAAATTCTTCAAAATAGACTTTATCCTGATGAGTTAACCGATGGTAGCCTAAAACTTCCAGATAGGATAAAGCAGAGACATAAGGAGAATTTTCTGCAATAAACTCCCGGAGAAACTCATTTTCTAATTGAGCGGCATAGATAATAATATTGCTATCTAATAACATGATTTAATCCCGATCAGGAAGAGAGCGATCGCAACGATTTTGTTGTTGCCACTGTTGGGTATCAACATCAGTAAAAGTATTATTATTAGCAATTTTTTTCAAAGCATTGGCCATTTTTTGACCGTTAGATCGATTTTCACCAATGATATTTTCTTCTAGTAAGGTAATATAAACATTAACAGGATATTCGGAGTTAATTTCAGGGGTTTCATCAAGCCATTGAAGGGTATTATTTTTCAAAATTGCTTTAAAGGTTTTTAGCATAGTTTTCTCCACCGTTAAATGATACAGGATAAATGATTCAGACTAGCCCTAACCCAATTTTAACACAAGACCAACCCAACAAACTCCCCTGAACTCAATCTTTTAAATTAACGTCTTTGGATCATTTCATAATCAAAAGTTCATTACCAGAGCGAAAAATTACGCAAAATGGTGATAGTCACTTTACCTGTTTTTAAGAGAGGCTAATTTATCGGCGATGACTGGGTGAAAATTAATCATTAAATCAATTTATAACAAGCAATCGAGGGTTTTACTCTCGCGTTAATGTACCTTAAAAAGATAGCTATCTCTTTATTTTAGCTCTTGGAAATAAAATTAAGATAAAGCGTACTAGAATAGATAATTTATTCGTTTGAAAAAAACGCATTCAATCATCTATTTTAATAAATGTTCTATTTCTTCATCTGTAAAACCAAATTGTCTAAAAATTCGTAAAACATAAGCAGGGGACATTTCTTTTGCACCTATATCGATAGGAACGATTCGACGTTGATTATACAATACTCTACAATATAAACGATGATCACCTTTTCCTTCTCGATAAAATTGACAGCCGCCTTTTTCAAGAATTTTGATTAGTGCTTTGGGTTTAAGAGAAGGAATATTTTTAGGCATAAACTTTTCTGAGTTCGTAAGTTTCGGGAGTTTCAGAATCTCCCACAGTTAAAAATTCATGAAGTTCGTCTATAGGAATAGGACTGCTATAGATATTGGTTTTATCATGATAAATCTCCCAAAAAGATTCAATCGCTTCTTTTAGTTTCTCAATAGCTTTTTCCTGAGTTTCTCCTTGTCCAACTAATCCATTTTCAAGACATAATGAAACCCAATAATCTGCACTTTTTCTCAGAATAACGGTATAAAAGTTCATGGTGATTGTTCCGTTGAAATTTTAATCGGGGATTAGAATTTACTCCAGCTTAATTTTAACACAAGACCAACCTAACAAACTTACCTGACTTCAATCTTTTAAATTAACGTCTTTGGATCATTTTATCAATAAACAATAAATAAAGTGCATTATACTCTGTTAATGCACCCGATCAGAAAAGCGATCGCTTAGGATAATATATCATTATGCAATTACTAAAACGGACTCGGTAGAGTTATCGCTAAATTCCTTAATAGCTTGTTTATGTTTTAAAATAAGACTGATTAGATGATAAGTCGTACAATTTCCAATCCTCAGCCAGATGAACTTTGGAGGTTGGCCATACAACAAACTCCGTTGATAAAAATCAGCATCTTTCGAGACAATTATAAATCCATTGATACGCGCATATTCCCAAATCCTTTGATCGGGAAACCCTTTTAGGCTACAATCTCTAACATGAGCGCTATCGGGAAAATGTGATACCAGTAACAGAGGTAGTTTAGGTGATAAATTTTCGTCAAATAGCAGTTTCATAGGGAATAACCATTAAACGACGATCCCGCTCGGCGGCAAAGGCAAAACAGGCTTGTATATCTTCTAAGGTAAGATCGGGGAAATCATCTAATATTTCTTCAATAGTCATCCCTCCTCCTAGATAATCAAAAATATCTGCTACTGCAATACGAGTATTGACAATGCAAGGTTTGCCACTGCGAATGTCTGGGTTAATCACAATCCGATCTCGATATTTAGCTGCAAAAGACATAGTAATAATTGTTGTTGGCTAATGATTATTATAGCTTAATGTTAACTGTACTTTAAGCTTGATAAATCTTAAAACTAAAGCCCTCGACTTTTAGGTTTCAAAAATTCTATTATCAATAAGCTGCATTACACTACCTTAATCCACTCTAAAAGAGCGGCGATCGCACTTTTGATGTTAAACTAAGATCAGAAAACTTTTTCTATCATTTATGAAAAAACTTAGAGTTTATCTTGATACATCAGTCATTGGAGGCTGTTTAGATGATGAATTTTCCTTAAAGTTCAATCAATTGATGGAAGCCATTAAGCAAGAAAAGTTTATTTTGTTAATGAGTGATATCATTGTTAGCGAATTAATTAATTCCCCCCAAGCGGTTAAAGATATTTTATTATCGATTCCGCAGAGAGTTATTGAAGTAGTTAAGATAACACCTGAAGTTTTACAGTTAAGGGATGCTTATATCAATGAAGGAGTTGTTACATCAAAGTCTATTAATGATGCCACTCATGTAGCGGATGCAATCATATCATGGAATTTTAAACATATTGTGCGCCTAGATAAAATGAAAGGCTATAATCAAATTAATTTACTCAATGGCTATGGGATTTTGACTATTATTTCTCCTTTAGAGGTAACAATTGATGAAGCCAACGACAATTAAAAAAAGTTTTGACTGTTTAGCTTTTAAACAAACCAGTCAAGAAAAAATGGCTGAAGACATGAAAAATCTCAGCTATTCAGATCAGATTGAATATCTTCAAAAAAAGATTAATGAAAGTGATTTAAAGTTATGGTGGGAATCCATCAATAACAAGAAATAAGGCGCATTATACTCTGTTAATGCACCCGACAAGAAAAGCGATCGCACTTCTAATATTCTGCCAAATGCGATCACAAATCTCCATTTTTACGGAAAAAATGATAATATAAAACTCAAATTTGAACTATTGTTGTGGAAAGATAGTAAGATGACAAAGTTACAATTAACTCAAGCGGAAATTGAAAGCCTTACTTTTGATGAATTTTTGTATTTAAGAAATTGGATTAATAAGTTAGACGATCAACAATGGGAAAAACAAATCAAATTTTATTCAAGGGGTGACAGAGGGGCTACAAGCTAGATAGAGCGGGGGGTCTAGCCAAACGACCCCCTAAAGAAATAGAGTGGTTAGGACAACCACTCAAAATTTTAAAATGTTACCTTCAT
>SFBI01000018.1 GCA_007095845.1 Microcystis aeruginosa Ma_MB_S_20031200_S102 | reverse complement strand
CTCAAAGCTCACCAAAAACTTGACAAAGCCGTTGATTTGTGTTATCGTCCCCAACCTTTCACCAGTGAATTAAACCGTATTGAATACCTCTTTGAACTCTACGAAAAATTAACCGCTCCTTTACTCCCTACCAGCAAACAAAAACCCGCAAAAAGAAAAAATCCTCAATAACCGAAAATGCTTGCTTGTGTGTCTTTTATTGTCGCTTGTGACAAGGCTCTGCCTTGACAGACAATATTTAAGGCAGAGCCTTAAACTATTCTTCAGGTAGAACCTGGGAACGAGATGATGAGATAATCCTTATTAGGGTTTTATTGCTTGTGCCAAGGCTCTGGCTTGGCATAGAATATTTCTAAATCGACAATTTACAATGTAAACAGTGTGATTTAAGGTTGAAAAATTTATGTCCCAAGTTATTAGTACCCGACTTCCCGATCGCACAGCAGAACGACTTAAACAGTTAGCCCGTCAATTAGGAAAAACTCCTAGTGAAACCAGCGCAATTTTAATCGAGGAATCTCTCAGAGAAAGCGAGTTCCCCTATATTGAATTTCGCCAGTCTCCTTTGGGGCGACAACCCTATCTCAAAAACTCCAGTTTGGCTCTCTGGGAAGTCATGCAAATTGCTCAAAGTTACGCGCTAGATGAACAAAAAACGGCGGCACATTTCCATCGTCCCTGCGAATGGGTCCGCTCTGCTTTGCTCTATGCTGAAGCTTATCAGTCAGAAGTAGAAAAGGCGATCGCCCAGGCTCAAACCCTCAATGAAACGACACTCAAACGACTCTTACCCCAATTGGAAACAATTACGGTTTCTCCTGATTCCCTGTGGGTGAGTGGGGAATAGCTAAAATGCTATCTTTTTTATTAGATGAACATATTTCTCCAACGGTTGCCGAACAAATTAGTCGTAAACGTCCAGAAATCCTGATTTTTCCCTTAATCACTTGGCAAGAAGGTCGATATTTAGCTGATTCAGATGAAATCGTTTTAAAAGCCGCAACCGAAGCCCAGTTAACCCTAGTAACATACGACCAGAACACTATTCCCCCACTTTTGTGCGAATGGGGAGAAGCTCAAAAAAGTCATAGTGGCGTTATTTTTATCGATTATCAGTCTATTCCTCCTAGCAATTTTGGTCTTTTAATTCGTTCACTTTTAGCTTTATGGGATCTACAAAGCAAACAGAATTGGACAAACCGACTTGTTTATTTGAAGCCAAAAATTTGATTCATTGCTTGTGCTGTGGAGTTTGAAGATGAATCATCAACCTGATTTTTACCAAATGTCTCGTTGTATAGTAAAGCTTTGAGTTTTTGTTAGATTGATATTTATCAACTTTAGAGCATTGCTGGACAGAGAGGGAGCTTGGGGAATTTTCTACATTGTAAGTTCGGAAGAACCGAAAATATGTCCTCTCCCATCGAGAAGATGATGAAGCCCTAAGAATTTATATGGATAGAATGCGAACCGAATCAGGTGTAACTAGATTTACCCTTACTCCTAGTCAAGAGGATATGAAGAAATTAGAAGAATTTCTCAAGGCAAAAATGGATAAATAAAATCAATTTAACTTGCTTGTACCAAGGTTCTGCCTTAATGTATGCTTCAGGTAGAACCTGGGAACGAGATGAAAAAGACGAATCACCGATTCTTCATTGAGGAGGTTATTTTAAGATGGATAGGTTAGAAAAAATGAGAAAAGTTATTATTGAATCTCTCCGTTATTATGCAAACTTGCGCTATGCTACTGGAGAGGTGAACCGCCTCCTCATTATTGACAAAGACTCTGATAACTATCTAATTCTCTTAGAAGGTTGGGATAACCGAGAAAGAGTCCATGGCTGTTTACTGCATTTACAAATTATTAATGGTAAAATCTGGATACAACGAGACGGAACCGAAGACGGTATTGCCACTGATTTATTAGCCGCCGGTATTCCTAAAGAGCAAATTGTCCTTGCCTTTAAACCCGAACATATTCGACCTTATACTGAATTTGCTGTAAAATAAGCTATAGAATGAAATTCTAGAAGGTTATGAGTATGGTTCCGGTATCCAACGGGCAATCAGCTGTTATTCGTACAGAGCGTGGATTGACAATCGCCGGTACGCGAATTACCCTTTATGATGTTATGGATTACCTAAAGGCTCAGTATCCCCCCAAGCTGATTCGTGAAAAACTTGGTCTTAATGATAGACAGATTGATTCAGCCCTAGCATACATTGAGACCCATTGTACTGAGGTTGAAGCCGAGTATCAAGAATGCTTGCAGACAGCGACAGAAATTCGTCAATACTGGGAAGAGCGAAATCGTGAGCGATTTGCCAAGATTGCGGCGATGCCCCCTAAGCCTGGTCAAGAAACCATTCGTGCGAAGCTTCAAGAGTGGAAAGCACGCATTGAATCTCAATCATGAACTTCCTGATTGACTACAACTTAACGGGCGATGTTGTTTTATTCTGGGGAACCCTCTCAGCAGAAGGATGGCTTGATCTTTTGCCCATCCGCTTCTTCACCTTTCAGGATGTTGGATTGCCGATGGATAGTAGTGATCGGATTGTTTGGCAATTTGCTCAAAACACTCAGATGATTTTAATTACAGCAAATCGAAATATGAAAGGAATTGATTCGCTCGAACAAACCATACGTGAAGAAAACACACCCGCTTCCCTGCCAATTCTGACAATTGGAAACCCTGATCGCTTTGATGAAAGTAGTTATCGGCAAAGATGTGCTACCCGCTTGATTGAGATTTTATTTGATCTAGAAAACTATATGGGAGTCGGTCGAATTTTCATCCCATAAGACTGTTGTTGAAAAGCATTCTTCAGGTAGAACCTGAAAAGAGCGTTACCAGGTAGAACCTGGAAACGAGATGATGAGATAATCGTTATTAGGGTTTTATACAATTCCAAAGATATGACAAAGCTATTAGAAGAGGCGATCGCTCAAGTCAAACAACTCCCCGAATCAGAGCAAAATAGGATTGCCGCAATGCTCATAAAGCAGCTTGAATCCAGATCCCCAGAGTATGATTTTTGGGACGAGTTTGACCAAATCTTAGAAGAGTGCCAGATGAATACAGGAATTTCCGATTTGTCCTATCAGCACGATCATTACATTCACGGACTACCCAAGCGAGAAAGCGAGAAAGATTGCCCTCAGAGCCTTACTTATTCGGCAAACTGAGTCAATTGCCATAGAAGTTCTCGTCTAAGATTTGCTCTGGCAAGAAAGGGCAAATTTGAGGATAATCATTTTCTGGGGGAATCCGAACACCAAATTGAGCAAGTTTTCCTTCCTTAATTGCCACTTGACGAGCATCTAGATAGGCTTCCTGGATAGCAGTTTCTAGATAGGATTTAAGGGAAGGAGTATCGCGTAAGTTTTTCTCAATTCGCTGGCGATGCTCAATAATAGAACAATACCAGCTATCCTTCATTGATGGCGGTGCGTCGTGCTGTACTTTTAATTTGAGCAAGTGAGCCAAAAGAATCATCAAATTACTTTCTAAAGTTCTTTTTTCCGATTTTCCCAACTCGGTTAACTCCTCAATTAAGTTATCAGTATCCAGCGCAGCAAATTCCCGCTTCTGTAAGTGATTAATTGTTGTTGCGAGCCACAATTGAAAATCTTGTTCATAGAGAGTCTTGGACATAGCAATAAGTTGTTCGTTCGAGTCAATAACTGCACTGATAACTAAGCGGATACAATTCTCAAGGCGTTGCTAATTTCTAGCTTTCCTTGTAGTTTACCAAAAAATAACCTAAAATGGAAACTATCTATATCCCTTGCTGACTGCATCTGGCTCCCTACACCATTTTCTACTATCTTTGAGCAAACCGGCGAAAGATAAGGAGTTAAAACTATGCCTTTAAGTTGGAATGAAATTAAAAATCGCGCCATCGCTTTTCAAAAAGAGTGGGAAGGAGAGACTTCAGAAAAGGCAGAATCTCAATCTTTTTGGAATGAGTTTTTTCATGTCTTTGGCATTTCACGGCGTAGGGTAGCCAGTTTTGAGCAACCGATCAAAAAAGCAGATAATAAACAGGGTTTTATTGATTTACTCTGGAAAGGAACGATTTTAGTTGAGCATAAA
>SFBI01000179.1 GCA_007095845.1 Microcystis aeruginosa Ma_MB_S_20031200_S102 | reverse complement strand
TAACCAGTTTGTGCCTTAAACCTTTTCCTGTATGGGTTTCAGCTATTTTTGGGTGTAGGCTCTCTCATCGAATTTTATTTTAAGTTAATTATTTGCATAACAGTTACCGAAGAGCCAGATTAATTGGAACATTCCATCTCCGCATCCGGGTCGCTTACCCCGATTGTTTCAATCCCTAATAGGGCTTAAGATTAATTGGAACCAGTAATCGTAGCGGCGGCAGCAGTCCCCGTCGTGTTTCAATCCCTAATAGGGCTTAAGATTAATTGGAACTTGGAACCTGCGGACCCTGAATCCCCCTCTCCCCCGAAGGCGTTTCAATCCCTAATAGGGCTTAAGATTAATTGGAACGATCGGACTTCATCTCTTGGAGGTCTGTGAGAGTTGTTTCAATCCCTAATAGGGCTTAAGATTAATTGGAACTTTGCATCGACCCTTCGTCTTTGCTCAGGGTAAAAGGGATTGTTTCAATCCCTAATAGGGCTTAAGATTAATTGGAACAAGTCGGCAAAACCAAGGCCAATCTCGCTCATGTTTCAATCCCTAATAGGGCTTAAGATTAATTGGAACAATAGCGAGCGCCGGGAGTCTGTCTTAGCAAAAGGTTTCAATCCCTAATAGGGCTTAAGATTAATTGGAACTTGAAAATATTCCCCTATACAAAGAATTTCACGCGTTTCAATCCCTAATAGGGCTTAAGATTAATTGGAACTTGGCACAGAGTACGATTTGCCGGCTGGGATCACGTTTCAATCCCTAATAGGGCTTAAGATTAATTGGAACCGTTCCTGCTTTGATGCGGCTTTGAAAAAGCCAGGGTTTCAATCCCTAATAGGGCTTAAGATTAATTGGAACTAGCGCCGCAATCGAAAATAGCCAAATTGTGCAAGGGGTTTCAATCCCTAATAGGGCTTAAGATTAATTGGAACACCAGGATTCCAGCGTTGGATAGGCAATTCCGAGGGTTTCAATCCCTAATAGGGCTTAAGATTAATTGGAACAGGGTATTTGGTGAATAGCCAAGGCAAGACTGCCAGTTTCAATCCCTAATAGGGCTTAAGATTAATTGGAACAATTAGCCGCCAAGTGAATTTGGTGATCCTTCCAAGTTTCAATCCCTAATAGGGCTTAAGATTAATTGGAACTCGTCACCTCAAGCTGGTCTCTAAGAACCCGTGACGTTTCAATCCCTAATAGGGCTTAAGATTAATTGGAACGTAGGAGCCTTCGGATCCCCAATAGGTATCCCCGAGTTTCAATCCCTAATAGGGCTTAAGATTAATTGGAACTAGGCTATAAATATTATCGTTTTCAAAAATAATTGTTTCAATCCCTAATAGGGCTTAAGATTAATTGGAACTGTGAGTACAAATGCTCATCCTTCTGGGGTGCTTGTTTCAATCCCTAATAGGGCTTAAGATTAATTGGAACGGGAAAATGGGGCGGAATGGATTCAGTGGATGGCGTTTCAATCCCTAATAGGGCTTAAGATTAATTGGAACCCTGCTGAGTTTTCAGCCATTCCTTAGCAGAAGCCGTTTCAATCCCTAATAGGGCTTAAGATTAATTGGAACTAGGCAGTGCGGAAAATGCGGCGGAGTCTGCCATAGGTTTCAATCCCTAATAGGGCTTAAGATTAATTGGAACTTGAGAATCGGGCTAATCGCTACGGTCTGGAAGCACGTTTCAATCCCTAATAGGGCTTAAGATTAATTGGAACCATATTTCGTGCTTGCTCGTCAGTTATTCCCAAAGTTTCAATCCCTAATAGGGCTTAAGATTAATTGGAACTCGATACAACCGCAAAAAAGCAGCCCTAGACGAGCTTGTTTCAATCCCTAATAGGGCTTAAGATTAATTGGAACAGTAGCCTCAGAAGTTTCAGCGGCAGGCGCAGGGAGTTTCAATCCCTAATAGGGCTTAAGATTAATTGGAACTCTAAGTGTGAAATGTGTCGAATAGGGCAGTTTATCGTTTCAATCCCTAATAGGGCTTAAGATTAATTGGAACTTCTCCAACTTACCTACAGCCTCAACTATCCCGGGGTTTCAATCCCTAATAGGGCTTAAGATTAATTGGAACTAGGCCGAAGAGTGGAAGCGGAATTACTGCGGGGGTTTCAATCCCTAATAGGGCTTAAGATTAATTGGAACGAGGTTTTGCGGTAATCTCCCGGCTTCACCTGCAAGTTTCAATCCCTAATAGGGCTTAAGATTAATTGGAACGGGTTTAAAGCCGCTAAAGCGGGGTTTAAGGTAGTTTCGTTTCAATCCCTAATAGGGCTTAAGATTAATTGGAACATCCTTGGATAAGATTAGATGAAGGCGCTCAAATGGTTTCAATCCCTAATAGGGCTTAAGATTAATTGGAACAAATTTTGGCACTGATACCTCGTCCACATCCCCGCGTTTCAATCCCTAATAGGGCTTAAGATTAATTGGAACAGCCGAAAGCCCGCCACGGATAAAAATATTTCGTGTTTCAATCCCTAATAGGGCTTAAGATTAATTGGAACCTGGTTAATTCAGTTTCCTGATCCGCAAAATCACAGTTTCAATCCCTAATAGGGCTTAAGATTAATTGGAACTCCTTGCTTGGCTTTGTCAAGTTCTGGCCCCTTAAGTTTCAATCCCTAATAGGGCTTAAGATTAATTGGAACGTTTTAGTGGGATGCTTGGCCCATCGTAGCCTAAGTTTCAATCCCTAATAGGGCTTAAGATTAATTGGAACATCAGTGCCAAAATTTTGCCACACGAGGAGCAGGGTTTCAATCCCTAATAGGGCTTAAGATTAATTGGAACACCCAACTCGTTCGCATCATCATCACAAGCCTCAGGTTTCAATCCCTAATAGGGCTTAAGATTAATTGGAACGCCTTTGCTTTGGAGATGCGGAATGTGCCTTTTGGTTTCAATCCCTAATAGGGCTTAAGATTAATTGGAACAAAGAAGCTTTTCACTTACAGTTTCCTTATATTGCGTTTCAATCCCTAATAGGGCTTAAGATTAATTGGAACCAGCGTCTCGAAAGATTTTTGCCGACTTTTTGCTTGGTTTCAATCCCTAATAGGGCTTAAGATTAATTGGAACCCCCCATCTTCACCGGCAAATACAGCCAATCCGAGTTTCAATCCCTAATAGGGCTTAAGATTAATTGGAACACTCCGCCTAAGTCGCCGAAGCCGAAGCCTAGCCCGTTTCAATCCCTAATAGGGCTTAAGATTAATTGGAACGTTCTGGTTGCCAAAAGTAGCCGTATTGATAGCCTCGTTTCAATCCCTAATAGGGCTTAAGATTAATTGGAACTTTGGATGGGCTAAGCTATGATTCAGTTTTCTTGGGTTTCAATCCCTAATAGGGCTTAAGATTAATTGGAACCCTCCTTCTCCCATTAATTGGAGGTAATCAATTAGGTTTCAATCCCTAATAGGGCTTAAGATTAATTGGAACAGTACAGGGCGATTTTTGAAAATTCTGTGTCCGGGGTTTCAATCCCTAATAGGGCTTAAGATTAATTGGAACCCGCCAAAAGCCATTAGATGCGTTCCGGGTTTAGCGTTTCAATCCCTAATAGGGCTTAAGATTAATTGGAACTAAACCTTAAAACTTGGCCGCTTTCCACAGATTCAAGTTTCAATCCCTAATAGGGCTTAAGATTAATTGGAACAAATTCTTAGTTTTAATAATCGAGGTAAAACAAAAGTTTCAATCCCTAATAGGGCTTAAGATTAATTGGAACATTTAAAGCAAATATCCAGCAGTGGCACAAGCAAGTTTCAATCCCTAATAGGGCTTAAGATTAATTGGAACACATCTTTTCGCTTTGTACGATTTTGGCTAAAATAGTTTCAATCCCTAATAGGGCTTAAGATTAATTGGAACAGCCGAAAGCCCGCCACGGATAAAAATATTTCGTGTTTCAATCCCTAATAGGGCTTAAGATTAATTGGAACGATATATTAAAAGTATGGAAACGGGGAAACAAAAAGTTTCAATCCCTAATAGGGCTTAAGATTAATTGGAACGCGGGTTGTTTGTGCTTGCCAGGGAGAATTAAACTGTTTCAATCCCTAATAGGGCTTAAGATTAATTGGAACAATCGAAGACTTCGAGAGTATCTTGAGTGGTGTATTTGTTTCAATCCCTAATAGGGCTTAAGATTAATTGGAACCGTTCCTGCTTTGATGCGGCTTTGAAAAAGCCAGGGTTTCAATCCCTAATAGGGCTTAAGATTAATTGGAACTCGGAAATTTGAAGGTAAAAAAGGAGAGATGTCAGCGTTTCAATCCCTAATAGGGCTTAAGATTAATTGGAACCTGGGTTTCTTGGTCGGGTGTGGCGGCTAGGCTAAATTGTTTCAATCCCTAATAGGGCTTAAGATTAATTGGAACTGCTTTCTTAATCACAGAAGGAAATTATTACAGTGTTTCAATCCCTAATAGGGCTTAAGATTAATTGGAACGTCTATCCATCGCTACGGGAAGGAATTTAAAGGTTTCAATCCCTAATAGGGCTTAAGATTAATTGGAACGATCAAAAATCCCTCCGCCTATCGAATCTTGCAAAAGTTTCAATCCCTAATAGGGCTTAAGATTAATTGGAACAATCTTGCTCTAAAGCTCCTGATTCGCGCAGGTCGGTTTCAATCCCTAATAGGGCTTAAGATTAATTGGAACTAGTCAATCTAGAGGCGTGAGCAGTAAAACCTTTGTTTCAATCCCTAATAGGGCTTAAGATTAATTGGAACTTGCCCAATGGCAAAATTTTGTCAGCCATTGCCGCGTTTCAATCCCTAATAGGGCTTAAGATTAATTGGAACTGGGACAGGAGCGCGTCCGCCGCGCCGTTTACGCGTTTCAATCCCTAATAGGGCTTAAGATTAATTGGAACCCCTGAATCTCGATCGCAACTCGGCTAGACGGGTGTTTCAATCCCTAATAGGGCTTAAGATTAATTGGAACTGTATTGTTTGATGTGGTTAGCATTGAATCTGTTCGTTTCAATCCCTAATAGGGCTTAAGATTAATTGGAACTTTGTGTAGGCGCAGTCCCCGTAATCGTAGCGGCAGCGGGTTTCAATCCCTAATAGGGCTTAAGATTAATTGGAACCTGGTGTTTGGATTGGTGTTACTATTCGGATTGATGTTTCAATCCCTAATAGGGCTTAAGATTAATTGGAACGGTAAAAGTCTGTGAGAAGTCGCGGCGGGTGGGCTTGTTTCAATCCCTAATAGGGCTTAAGATTAATTGGAACCTGAGTAGCCGATTGGATTGGCGAGGGGATGACGTGTTTCAATCCCTAATAGGGCTTAAGATTAATTGGAACGGGGATTCAGCTCTTTTGCTCTTGAGACGATTACCGTTTCAATCCCTAATAGGGCTTAAGATTAATTGGAACCGGATTTAGTGGCTTTGGTGGGGGTCGAGGTTTTCGTTTCAATCCCTAATAGGGCTTAAGATTAATTGGAACAAATTTAGTCCATTTTGCTTGGGTTACTCATTCTAGTTTCAATCCCTAATAGGGCTTAAGATTAATTGGAACGGTATTAGCAAGGTTATGAGTCCTCACCGGATCAGTTTCAATCCCTAATAGGGCTTAAGATTAATTGGAACTCACCAACCCATCAATATAGGCAATAAAATCAAGTGTTTCAATCCCTAATAGGGCTTAAGATTAATTGGAACCGGGTTGTTTGTGCTTGCCAGGGAGAATTAAATTGTTTCAATCCCTAATAGGGCTTAAGATTAATTGGAACTGGCCAAGTCGTAGGCTTAGGCGCGTTTGCTATTCGTTTCAATCCCTAATAGGGCTTAAGATTAATTGGAACTAAGTTGGTTCTATCGGAAAAAGCCATGATAATTTGTTTCAATCCCTAATAGGGCTTAAGATTAATTGGAACTTACCCGGAACTATATTACCCGGAACTATATTACTCGTTTCAATCCCTAATAGGGCTTAAGATTAATTGGAACCAACTGCATTTTCCACTTCTTCAGTAAAAGCGAGTGTTTCAATCCCTAATAGGGCTTAAGATTAATTGGAACGCGGCAGCCGCTGAATGCTCCATCCGTACCCAAAAGCATCCGTTTCAATCCCTAATAGGGCTTAAGATTAATTGGAACTCTGGGTTTCTTGGTCGGGGGTGGTGGTGAAGGTGAATTGTTTCAATCCCTAATAGGGCTTAAGATTAATTGGAACAGTAACCGCCGCTCGAACTCTTTGCCGCATCGAAGTTTCAATCCCTAATAGGGCTTAAGATTAATTGGAACATAGAATTGACTACCCCTCCCGGTGGGACAGTCCTTGTTTCAATCCCTAATAGGGCTTAAGATTAATTGGAACTGGATTCCGTGCGGAGAATGTTTGGATGCCCATTCGTTTCAATCCCTAATAGGGCTTAAGATTAATTGGAACCCGTCATAGTTCGCTGAATACCTTGCTAATCTATGTTTCAATCCCTAATAGGGCTTAAGATTAATTGGAACGTATAAGTAGTCATGCAAAATTAATTACCCAAATAAAAAATTAAGAAGTATAATATATGAAGAAACGAAGTAGCAGGAAAATACAATGAGATTTATTAGAGACCTAAACCCCGAGAGCCAG
>SFBI01000178.1 GCA_007095845.1 Microcystis aeruginosa Ma_MB_S_20031200_S102 | reverse complement strand
TGGCAGTCTAAAAATCTCTACAACTCAGCCAATTATTTAAGCCGACAAAACTTCATTTATGGTCATGGCTATTTGACCTATAATCAGATGGCCTCTCTGATGAAAAAGACAGAACAGTATCAAGCTTTACCCGCTAAAGTTTCCCAACAAGTTTTAAGAGGATTAGACAAGAACTGGAAATCATTTTTTGCCGCTGCATCGGAGTTTAAAAGTCACCCCGATAAATTTCTGGGAAAACCCAAAATCCCTGGCTATAAGGAGCCAAAAAAAGGACGAAATCTCTTAGTTTACACGATTCAAGCTATAAGCAAAGTAGGTCTTAGGCAAGGGTTAGTCAAACTATCAGGTACTTCAATTGCCTTGCCGACGAGAGTAGCGGAGCGCATAGCAGAAGTTAGAATAGTTCCTAAATGTGATTGTTATGTAATTGAGGTAATTTATGAGAAAACCGAACAGTTCTTAGCTCCGAATGAAAAGATAGCTGCGATAGATTTAGGCATAGATAATTTGATGGCTGTAACTTCAAATCAACCGGACTTTATCCCTTTGTTGATTAATGGCAGACCGTTAAAAAGCCTGAATCAATTTTATAACCAACGTCGGGCTAAGTTACAATCTCTGTTAAAAGGCAATCGTCAAAGTTCCCAGAGGATGCGCCGTTTGACCCGTTGCCGTAATCAGAAGATAGATAATTATCTTCACCGAGCTAGTCGTTATTTAGTCAATCTCTTAGTTGACCAAGAGATAACAACTTTAGTAATTGGGAAAAATGACGGTTGGAAACAAGGAGTGAACTTAGGAAAAGTCAACAATCAAAAATTTGTGACTATCCCTCATGCTCGATTAATTGAGATGATTAGTTATAAATGTCAATTAGAAGGAATCTCTGTGATTCTTCAGGAAGAATCCTATACCTCAGCTTCTAATTTTTTGAATGACGATCCTCTCCCCGTTTATGGACAGATAACTGAAAAACCCGTTTTTTCAGGAAAAAGAATTTCGCGAGGGTTATATCGTACAGATAAGGGGATTCTGGTTCAATCTGATGTCATGGGTTCCTACAACATTTTACGAAAAGCATTCCCAAATGCGTTTAACCGCTATGGGATAGAGAGGTGCGTAGTTCACCCAAGGAGAATCAATCTCTCGAAGTAAAAGTGAAGGGAATTTCTGAAATGGAATTCAGTCTGTCTATATTTGACTATACTTTTGCTAACTATCAGACGCGGCTAAAATACTCTCTAAAGCCGATAATAATCGTTGATTTTCTGCCGGTAAACGGACAGCGACCCGAAAATAATTGCTGCCCAATTCGGGGAAACTAAGACAATCGCGGATGAAAATTCGATGATATTTTAATAAAGCTTCCTGTAGGGGTAAACAGGAAGATTGAGATTGTACTAAGAGAAAGTTAGCGGCACTGGTTTGGGGCTGTAATTGCGGAAAATTAGCTAATCCCTGCCATAAATCCTCACGGGCTGCCGTTAACCAGTCCCAGGTTTGTTGTTGAAAATCCCTATCTTCAATTGCCGCAATAGCGGCAACCACAGCCAAGTTATTCACGGACCAAGGATCGCGCCATCTTTGCCATTGTAACAGGCGATCGGGATGGGCGACGACGTATCCTAAACGTAAACCGGGGAGACTGTAAAATTTAGTTAGGGAACGCAAAATCACGAGGTTGGGATATTCCGGCAACAGAGATATTAAACTCTCCTGTTGTGCCGGGGGTAAAAAATCCATAAAAGCTTCATCCACTACCACCAAACCAAATTGCGATAGATAGGGACGAATGGCCGCCACCGTCCAGAGTTTCCCCGTGGGATTATGGGGATTATTGAGTAATAAGCCTTGTTTTTTGGGATTAACCGGCTTTAAACTGGTTAAATCTAGGGAATGTTGGCAGATTTTCCCACCAAAACTTTTCAAGGCCCGTTCGTAATCATTAAAAGCGGGTGTTAGTACATAAACACTATCAAATGAGGCCAATTCCCGACCGGCCCAGGTTAATAACTCCGCCGCACCATTGCCGGGGAGAATCCAATCTGGTCCAATATTGTGCCATTGACCGAGGGCAGAACGCAACTGCCAATAGGCGGGGTCAGGATAACGAGTCAGACTGGTTAAATGGCTTTTAATAGCGGTTAGGACGCTTTCCGGCGGACCCAGGGGGTTGATACTGGCAGAAAAATCGAGAATAGAGGAAACCGGACAGCCGGCAATGGCGGCCGCCCAGTCAAGATTACCACCATGTTTAGGTCTAGGCAAAAGACTTACAGCGAACGAAACTCAACAGTAATTATTCCTTATCCGGAGCCACTCTGTCTTTAAACAGTTTACCCGCCGAGAAAGCCGGGACGCGAGTGGCCGGAATCTCCATCTTGTCGCCGGTTTTTGGGTTGCGTCCTTCCCGGGCCTGACGTTCCCGGGCCTCGAAGGAACCGAATCCTACTAGGGTTACTTTGTCCCCCTCAGAAACCGCATCGATAATGGTTTCGATGGCGGCAGTGAGAACAGCATCTGCTTGTTTTTTGGTCACAGAGGCTTTGAGAGCGATCTGATCGATTAATTCACCTTTATTCATGCGCTAACTCCTTTTTTTGCGGTTTTTCTGAGTTCAGGGTGGTTGTCAGTAGTTTATTATGGTTCCCCTGTTGAGGACTCGCCAGGATCGAGATCACTAAATAATGCCTCAAATCCTCATTGGCTATATATTCCACTGCATTATTCTAAGCGGGAATTGTCTCGATCGGAATCGCTGAAACCTTTAATTTATCTAGATTTCCCCCCGATTCCCCGACAAGGGAGAAAAAAAAGGGAATAAGCGAGAGATTAACAGCGATATAAGCTAATAAAAAGAGATTAGATGGCGAAATTGCCGATAAATATTCTCTAAAAGCGATAGGCATCCTAACTTCCCAAAAATCGTTCATTGGTTCTCTCCCAGATTTTTGACTAATTTTGCCCCCAAAAACGTTAAAAAAGTTTACCAAAGCAATTTCTGCCCAAAAATTAAGGTTCGGTCTCAGGAGATATTCGCTAGAATTGGAACTTATGATCGTTAAAAATATTCAAAAAAGCAGGATTTAACTGGAAAGTTTGCTATCATTATCTACTCAGCGACAAACTCGCATGGTGATTTACTGCTATCCCCTAGCCGATCTAGGTCAAAGCTTAAGACGTTCTTTTATCGTGACTTTTTTGGCAGTAATCGCCATTCTTGGCGGTGTGATCCCCGAATTTTCTTGGACGACGGAGGTAGTTAGTTTCCGGTCTTCCGCTTATACTCAAGATTTTACGGCTGACCAAATTAAACGTTATGCAACCGCAGTTTTGTGGATCGAAACCGAAAGAAAAGAAGCTTATCAGGCAATTTCGCAAATTTTAGGGAAAAGTCCCCCAGCAATTACCTGTAACCAACGGGAAAGCTTTAATAATCTTCCCGCTAATGCCCAAAGAATTGCCGTAGATTATTGTAATAAATCAAAAAAGATTGTCCAAGATAATGGCTTCACCGCCGCTCAGTTTAACACCATTACTAACCGGATTAGTAGCGATGATAACTTGAGACGACAGGTGCGAAATGAGATGATTCGTCTGCAGCGGGAAAAGAAATAGAAAAAGTTCCTCAGTTTTTCGGGTCAAGTTGGAGTCAGGGCTACAATAAGAATGTTTTTTCCCATTGACCAATATCATGTTAACTTTTACCGAGCGCTTACCCCCCCGTCATACCGCTAGTCCACCTCCCCCAGAAACGGTGGTTTTTAGCCTCCTACTTACGGCCGAAGAACGCACCCGCAGCCGTTATCGTCTCGACAGTCCCGAAGGTTTTTCCCTCTGTTTTCGTTTACCCCGCGGCACCATTCTACAGGATCGCGATTTCCTACGGGGAGAAAACGGCGAAATTGTTCAAATTATCGCTAAACCAGAACCAGTTATCACTATTACTGCCCCTTCAACCGATTTACTCCTCAAAGCGGCTTATCACCTCGGTAATCGTCATGTAGCCCTAGAAATTAATCCCGATTATCTGCGTCTAGCCCCAGATTCTGTCCTACAAGCAATGTTAGAAGGTTTGGGATTAACTGTAACTGAAGAAATCGCCCCCTTTAACCCCGAAATCGGCGCTTATCAGCACTATCATGATCTGGAAGAGGCAAAAAAGGGATAGTTAGCTAATCTTGCCCAATGCCCTTTCTGATTTAGAGTAAGCAAAAATCAAACTTGGTTTCGACTTACCTTTTTTCCTACCATAAATTGGAGTTTTTAGGCATTATCTTAACAAAATTTAACTGACAAGAAAACAGTAACTTTTTAACAGCCTCTACGGGATATTTTCTTAATCAAGAGGCTCTCATTCTGCTAGTTTCTAGAATTTTAATCGGCCTCGGTGAATTGATTAATCATCAAAGTAAAAATCGAACTATGAGGAATGAATAACCATGGTACTTTCAGAACTAGCACCAACGGCTGTAACCTCTGTTCTGTCTGATTTATCCACACCCACTGAGGTTAAAAAATCCCCTGCTCAAAACAATGATCTAATCTATTTTTGTGAACTAGATTCTAGTAACAAACTGAATCATTGAACCGCAAGAAGTTTATACAACTCTCGACGGACGAATTTATCTTAGTCGAAAATGTTAGGATTTTTCAACTATTATCTATATTTTCCGTCAGCCAATTTTTAAAGTTTCTGATGGCTTCACTTCTTCCCAGTTGTTGACTTTGTTTAACAGATTGATTAATTAATTCAATAATCGGGATCTGAGGAAAATTGGGACTGCTTAAAGACTCAATATATTCTCCTTCTTGTAATAAATTAATCTGTAGGCCACTTTGAGTATAACGCCACAGTTCGGGAACACCTAACTGTCGATAATTATCTAAATAAGTACGGGAAGTAATATCAATTTCTAGGACTAAATCGGGGGGGGGATCACTTTCTAAATTAAGTCTATTTTTGCCAATAACGGCTTGATAGTTTTTAATATAAAAACAGGCATCAGGTTCAACCGATTGATTCATCCGCTCGTTTTTAAATGTTGTTGATCCTAACGGTTCAAAATCAATATTGAGTACTTCTAACAAAAACTGAACCATATAACTAATGATTTCTTTATCTTTTTCATGTTCGGGTAAAGGTACCATAATTTCTAATATTCCGTTACTGTAGGATAACCGAGAAGCACGACTTTCTCCTAATTCTGATAATATTGTCTCAAATTTTTGCCAGTTAAGCTCTTTTAAAAGTAACTGTTGACCAGGATTGACGATAATTTGTTCTAAGGCTAATTGCATGGCTTTAGCTGAAAATATTGATTTCTTAGTTTAATTATACCCTTCCCTTGAGAACGGAATTCGGTATCGGTCAAAGTTTCTAGAAAAGCCCCAGGGATAGCTTGAGTATTTATACTTATTGCCATCCAAGTATGCTTCCCCTAAGATAAAGTTGACTGGTAATCGTCCAGAACTAATTACCGAAAATTTGGGTTTAAAACCCTTGGAATGGTGTTTTTATTGTATTCAGGAAGTTAAAAAAATGAGAACCAAATCGATCATAAGCTTACTATCCCTTAGTATTATAGGAATGTCAATCTATGCAGGTCAAGCTAATAGCAGTGATTATCGAGCTTTGACCCCGGAAGAGAAATCACGGTTGACTGATGCTTTGCTAAAACAGGGTTGTAGGAATCCTAAAGCGATGAAATTTGATGTTGAGACTAACCTATTTGAAGCAGAAGATGCTGTGTGTGAGGGAGGAAGAAAGTACGATATTTACCTTGATAGAAACTTTAGGATTGTTTCAATGAAACCAGACTAAAAGAGCAAATCCCTGAGAAACTTTTACCGATCGCCGCGAAGATTACCGATCAGGTATAATAAAGCCATTCTGACAGCGACACCACTGGTAACTTGTTGGGAAATCAGACTAAAATCGGGATCATCCATTAAATCGGAACTAATTTCCACTCCCCGATTCACAGGACCCGGATGAAGTACCTTCACCCCCGGTTGACAGGATTGCAAACGAGGACGAGTAATGCCAAAACTTTGATGATATTCCCGTAAACTGGGCAAAAGATTGGCAGTCATTCGTTCTTTTTGCAGTCTCAGAGTCATCACAAAATCGGCCTTTTCTAAAGCTGGTTCTAAATCCCAGTGGAGAAATAGGCGATCGCACAGTTCCCCAAAATATTTCGGCAGTAGGGTAGGGGGTGCGGACAAATGTACTTCCGCCCCCGCCGTAGTTAAACTCCAGATATTGGAACGAGCGACACGAGAATGGAGTATATCCCCGACAATAGCGATTTTTTTGCCCTCTAACAGTTCTAAACGGGGATTTTCATCATCTAACAGACAACAGATCGTAAACAGGTCTAAAAGTCCCTGGGAGGGGTGTTCGTGTTGACCGTCCCCAGCATTAAGAATACTGACCCCCGACTGCAAACGATCCATTTCTGCGGCAATTAAATCGGGAACTCCCGACTGTTGATGTCGGATAACAAAAATATCCGTACCCATGGCCACATAGGTTAAAGCGGTATCGAGAATCGTTTCCCCTTTAGTCAAACTGGAACTACCCGGGGCAAAATTAAGAACATCGGCCGAAAGACGTTTCGCCGCTAGTTCAAAACTACTACGGGTGCGGGTGGAAGGTTCAAAAAAAAGATTTGTCACCACTTGTCCCTGTAGGGCCGGCACTTTCTTGGTGCGTCGGGAAAGAACTTCACGAAAACTAGAGGCCGTTTGTAGCAGGGTTTGGTATTCTTCCGGTTGCCAGTCTTGCAATCCCAAAATGTGGTGTCGGATCCAAGTGAAAGCCATAGGAGTTAAGGAGGCGGTAAAAACGGCAAATTTCGTCTATGCTATTGTAGGATTTCTTTGCATCAGGTTAATAAATAGGGTTTATGAGAATTAATTTTTCCTTGTGTCAGATCACTCTTGCGATCGCTTTATTTCTCAATCCCTTGCCGGCGATCGTTGCCCAGACTGCCACCTCTGGGGAAATGGTATCACCGACCACGGGCATTAATTACACTCGCCTGAAAAATTTCCTCGCTCAACAAAATTGGCGACAAGCTAACGATGAAACCCGTAATTTAATGCTGAAAGCAACCGGACGGGAATTACAGGGCTGGTTTACCATAGAAGATCTGCAAAAATTGGCCTGTTGGGATCTGCAAAAGATGGATCAACTCTGGAAAGAAGCTTCCGGAGGTCGTTTTAGTTTCAGTACCCAATTTCGTATTTTTACCGAGACAGGTAATCGACCGGGTCGCTTAGTGGCGATCGAAAATTTTCAAACATTTGGCGATCGCATCGGTTGGCGTAAAGATGGTGATTGGATTATTTTTAAAGAAAATCTTAACTATACCCTCAATGCTCCCGTCGGTCATCTACCGGCGCCCCGGGACGAATATCAGATCGCCGGTGGTCGTCTAGAATACACCACCCTCGCCCAAAGATTAGTTACCTGTAATATTGTTAGCTTAGGGCAAGGCAAACAGTGATCACCCGATCAATTCTGTAGAATAAAATTTAAGGAAAAGCTTCTCTCCTCATCTTCTCTTTTTTTCCGATTTACTAGCACTTTTTCTGCCAAAAACCCCTAAATTTAACAATGATTAAACGATCCGTTAACCTATCAAGAGCGATCGGTTCGTCGATCGCCGTTTCCCTAATTGTCGCCGGTTGCGCCCCCCAGGGTCCCCAGGCCACCGGACCAGCGGCTATTCCCGTCAAACTGCAAACCCTCGGCACCGACAAATTAGTGCAAAGTAGCGAATTTGTGGGGACTTTGCTCGCCCAAGAGCGCGTTAGAGTCTCTCCTCAGATCACCGGTCGGATTCAGTCTATTTTCGTTGAATCTGGCGATCAGGTAACTCAGGGACAAAAAATCGCCGAATTGGATCCTGAACAACAACAACAACAGGTAAACGCTGGCATCGGCCAGGTAAATGCGGCCAAAGCGAACCTCAATGGGGCTGAGGCGGATTTAAGGGAAAGACAAGCGCAAGCGGCCGCAAATAAAGCCCAAATAGCTCAAAATCGGGCTAATGTGGCTAATGCCGAAGCCAATGTTAAAAGTCAGATCGCCACGTTGAGCGCCGCCGAAGCTGATTTACAGAGAGCAAGAGCTAATTTAACCTTAGCGGAAAAAGACCTAAAAAGAGCCGAATTTCTGGTCAAACAAGGCGCACAGCCCCAACAGGACTTAGATAATAACCAGCGCAACGTTCAGGCCACCAGGGCGGAAGTAGAGGCCCAGTCTCAAAATCGTGATGCGGCCCGTCAACAGGTGACGGCGGCTAAAGCTACTTTACAGGCAAACAAAGAAGCATTAAGTATCGCCATTCAAAACGAATTAGCGTCACAGCAACAGGTGGCGGCGGCAGGGGCAACAGTGAACAGTCGTCAAGCGGCAGTGGCCAGCGCTGAGGGGCAATTAGGGGCGACCCGTCAGAATTTAGTTTTTAACACTATTACCGCCCCGATTGATGGTTTTGTCGGCGATTTTAATCAAAGAAAAGTCGGCGATATTATCTCCCTGGGTGAAGAATTAACCTCGTTGACTAATAATAAAACTTTGGAACTAAATGTGCAGATTCCCGTAGAATTACAACCGCGTCTGCGCGTCGGGTTGCCCGTGGAAATTATTAATCCCGATGGCAGTCCTGGGGTTCGCGGTCAAGTAACTTTTATTTCTCCCACCGTTTCCCAAGCTACCCAATCGGTTTTAGTGAAATTTGCCTTTACTAATGATGGCAGTCTTCGTAATAACCAATACGTGCGGGCGCGGGTAATTTGGGATCAAAAACCGGGGGTATTAATTCCCACCACGGCAGTGACTAGCATCGGGGCGCAAAATTTTGTTTTTGTGGCCGAAAAAGAAAAGGCTAAAGAAGGTCAAGAAAATGCCGAAGACCGTTTAATTGTCAGACAAAAACCAATTCAAGTCGGCACAATTCAAGGACAAGCTTATCAGGTTATTTCTGGAGTAAATGCCGGGGAAAGAATTGCTATTAATAATATTCTTTCTCTCCGAGATGGTACAGCTATAACTGTTAGTCAGCAGTGATTTTTATGAGTAATTCGATTACCGTTCGTCCCCTGTCAGCGCAACTAATTACCGCCGAGAGTTTCCGTCCCTACGGTCAATTAATAACCCCTAGCCATGACGGAAAACCGTTTGATGAAAGCGATGCACAACTGCATTTAAAAAACGGTATGCCACGCTTTTATATTATGCGTTTACAGACTCGTGGACGTAAATTTAAACGAATTACTCGTCATAGTCAATGTACCCAATGTCTTGGTTCTTTGGGGGGACAAGAGTGGTTTTTAGGAGTGGCCCCCCCTAGTCCTCATCCTCAACCAGATGTAGAAAAATTAAAAGTTTTTCGCATCCCTGGCGACTGCTTTATTAAATTAGAGGTGGGAACTTGGCACGCTGGCCCACTTTTTGATCAACCGACAATTGATTTTTATAATCTTGAATTGAGCGATACTAATATTATCGATCATTTTACCTATAATTTTGCCCAAGAGCAGTCAATGGAATTCGAGATTATTGATTAAAACAATTAATTTTTTTACCTAGGTTTTGCTGAATATTGGTGAAAGCTGACAGGGGGAAAATGTGAGTTCGGTAAAGTTAAAAAAAGGGCAGAAAGTAGAGCAGGTAAGCCTTTTGCCTCTAAATCCAGAAAAGGTTTAATAGGATGATAAGTGTAAGCAATGATACCCCCTAAAAGGTTAACTAGAAAATTCCAGATACTACTTTCAATTGGCACTATTTGTTGATGCCAAGTTAGTAATCGATCTTACTTTTTCCGCTAAGTCTGAAAATGATGACATATAGCCATTTCAGATAATTTATAATACAGTCTAGACCGACAAAATCCTTAAGGAACTCTGGGATTGGCTCTTCTGGTTTCTGTGTGGAAACGGGGTCTATACTGATAGTTTCTTCAGCAAAATAGTCCTAAAAGTCTTTCCTGGTAAATATTTCACGATTCTATAAGTAAAAATTATCACACAAAGTCGAGAAGAGCCTAGGATTGATATTTCCAATCTGGTAATGATTCGGTAGTAGTGCCGTAGCCCTCTTGCTTACTTGGTATGAATTGTGTAAAATATTTATTGATAAAAATAAATGGAAAACCCAAACGTCAATGTAAAGAATGTGATCAATCCCACTAATAAAACCGTCTCTGACGAAACCAAACAATTAATTGATAAACTCTTACTCGAACGAATTTACTTAGGAGTAATTGCTAGAGTAACTGGAGTGAGTTGGCCATGCTTACAAAACTATGTTAATAATAAATTTAGCCAAGCTCCTCGCCAGGTCAAGGTTACAGACAAACCTAAAGGCAAATTAATCATAGCGCGTGATGAGTTATTCACCCGTTCGGACTTCGACGTAAGACTTCGGACGTTCGGCAATCAGCCAAAAAACTTTGGGCTAGTTTACCAGGTATTGACCGACAATATGCGGTTGCTTATACAGACTTTTGGGAGTTCTATAAGACAGTAATTCCCAGTTAATGTCATCGACCCGTCAAGAAAGAAACTGGTCAAACTAATCCTATTGAAAGATTAAATAATACCTTTCGACAAAAGATTTCTCGGCTGGTGAGAGACAGTCTATCTTTCTCTAAAAAAATAGAGAATCATGTTGGGGAACTGTTTGGTATTTTATCCATGACTACAATGCACAGTAAAGCAAAGGATTAAGCCGCCATGACTACCCGAATCACCGCCAGGAATTGTTAGTATAAACTTTGTATTTTTACTCTCACCCACCCTAAAAATTATGGCTAATCAAGAAGATAATCAATTTTCCTGGTCACGGTTGCCGCGATTAGGCAAAATCCTGCTCATTTGTTCAGGTGTTGCCGCTTTAGGCTATCTTCTTATCCCTCGTTCCTCAGAATTGTCCAATATTCCCCTCGAACCCTACAGCGAATTTATCAGTAAAGTGGAACGGGGCGACATCAGTAGGGTCAGAATCGGCAATCAAGTTATCTTTTATCAATTAAAAAATCCTTTAGAATCCCTGTCTATTCCCAATCATCCCCCCGTTAATCCCCCGGGATCAAGTAATCCCTTTTACGGTGATCCTAGTTCTCTGGCTACCGAACCAAGCAGTAATCTAGTCCCAGAACGAGTTTTTGCGACAATTCCAGTCGATAACCCCCAATTACCCCAACTATTACAGCAAAAAGGCGTAATCTTCGAGGCGATTCCCGTGGCCGAAAACAGTTGGATCAGCACTCTCCTCGCTTGGGTGGTTCCCCCCTTAATTTTAGTCGCCGCTATGCAGTTTCTGTTCTATCGCAACGATGACACGCGTAAATCGCTGCTTTTTAACAAAAATCTCGCTAAAGTTTACGGAGACGGCGAAAAATATCCGATTACCTTCAGTGATGTGGCCGGGGCCGAAGAAGCAAAAACCGAGTTAAAGGAAATCGTCGAATTTCTCAAGGATGCCGAGCGCTTTAATAAAATTGGGGCGCGTATTCCTAAAGGTGTTCTCTTAGTTGGACCGCCGGGGACAGGAAAAACCCTCTTAGCGAAAGCAGTCGCAGGAGAAGCGGGAGTAACTTTTTTTAGCATTTCGGCCTCGGAATTTGTGGAATTATTTGTCGGCACTGGGGCAGCTCGGGTGCGGGATCTATTTGCCCAAGCGAAGAAAAATGCCCCTAGCATTATTTTTATTGATGAATTGGACGCGATCGGTAAATCAAGAAGTTCGGGATCGGGAACTAGCGGCAGCAATGATGAGCGTGAGCAGACTTTAAACCAACTTTTGACAGAAATGGACGGTTTTAGCCCGAAAGAAGCCGTAGTCATCGTTTTAGCCGCCACCAATCGCCCAGAGACTCTTGATGCCGCTTTATTGCGTCCGGGGCGCTTTGATCGTCAAGTTTTGGTGGATCGTCCCGATTTAGCGGGAAGATGGGCAATTTTAGAAATATACGCCCGACGAGTCCAGATGGGTGAAGATGTTAACCTCAAAGCGATCGCTACCCAAACCCCCGGTTTTGCCGGTGCCGATTTAGCCAACCTCGTTAATGAGGCCGCTCTCTTGGCTGCCCGTAATAATCGGGAAAAAGTCAGTCAAATTGATTTTAAAGAAGCGATAGAAAGAGTTATCGCTGGTTTAGAAAAGAAAAGTCGGGTTTTATCGGAAAAAGAAAAGAAAATCGTCGCTTATCACGAGGTCGGTCATGCTTTAGTTGGTGCTGTTATGCCTGGAGGGGGTTGCGTCGAGAAAATTTCCATCGTTCCCCGGGGTTTATCTGCTTTGGGTTATACCCTGAAAATTCCCACGGAAGACCGTTTTTTGATGACAGAAACCGAATTTAAAGAACAAATTACTATGTTATTGGGCGGTCGGGCTGCTGAAGAATTAATCTTTGGCAGTGTCACTAATGGTGCTTCCGATGATTTACAAAGGGCGACGGATATTGCGGAAAGAATGGTGACAATTTATGGTATGAGTAAATCCCTCGGTCCCCTAGCCTACGATAAAACGGGACAGGCTAATTTTTTAGGTAATAATCAGGGTAGTCCCAGGCGTTCGATCGGGGAAAATACGGCCAAAGCGATCGATGAAGAAGTTAAACAAATTATCGACGCTAGTTACCAAAAAGCCCTAGCAATTCTCAGCCATAACCGCAATTTATTAGAGTCGATTGCCACTAATCTTTTGACCACGGAGGTAATCGAGGGAGAAGAATTGCAAGGATTATTAAATCAAGCGCAAATGCTCTAATCAATCCTCATAAATAGGGTCTGCTGAAAAAGTTTTTTGTGGGGACAGGGTGTGGGGAAGTGGGGAAGTGGGGAAGTGGGGAGAACAAAGCTGCCTTTTGCATGAGCGCCTTTTGCCTCTCCTCATAACTAGGGTTTGCTGAATAAATAGTCGAGAAGAGCTAACTTAAGGAGGAGACAGAATCAAAGCATTGGAAAATTGATATTTCCCTGCTTTGACGGTTAATTTGCCCTTTTTCCATCCCAAAGAAACGGGAGAGTTATCTCGACTTAAACTGTTATAAAGGGCGAAATTTTTTGACCAATCGTGCTTTTGACCGTTACGAATTAACATCGGCAGTAGATTGATTTGATTATAGGTAAATTGTAAACTCTGTCCTTGACTACCTTTAAATAAAACCTTGCCCTGCTTAATTTGATTTAAATTTACTTGACTTTTTTGCTTAAATATGCCCTTAAAATTCTCATAACTGCCCTGGGTTGCCGCTTCCCCCACTTCCAGAGCAAAACCCGCATAATTGTTACCTGTGGGTAAAGCTTGGTAGGTATTATCATCGGGATAAGGGGAATTAGGAATCTCGATCATTTCAGGAGAAGAAAGATTGATTAATCTCAGAGCTAACCAAGTTTTTTCTAATTGAATAAACCAGATATTATCATCTTTTTCTACCTTGGCGGTTTTCGGTAATTGCCAGAAAAAAGCTTGATCTGCTGGTCGTAACCAGATTAAAAGATTGCGATATTGTCCGATTTCATCCCCGGGATTTTTGCCCGGTTTTACGCCATTTTTACCAGTGTTAGCCACAAAAAAATCCACCCCTTTTTCTTGATTAAAAGCCATTAATTTAAACGGGGCCACATCACCATCGGGAAAAGTTCCCGCCAGACTACCCATTTGATAACTAGCTCCGATAAATTGAGTTTCCCAATAACCCGGACTTTGATTATTGCCCGGTTTCCAGTTTTCATACAGGGGTTTACTGGCGAGAATTTCTACCGGTTTATTAAAGTTTTTTCGGGCTAATTCCATCACTGCTAAAGGAGGACGATAACCACTGGTAATTAGATAAAGAGAGTCCAATTCTGGGCGATTATTGGGGACAGGAGTATCACCAAAGTATAACCAAAAAGTGCGAGCAGAATCCGATCGCATTACCCCATTACTACCACCATAATCGCGTTTTACGGGACCACCCCAACCACCGCGATAATATTTAATACTAGCGGCCATGGATAACCAATCTAAGGTCATTTTTGCCCATTGTTTAACTTCCGTATCTTGAGCAAAATCGTAGAGATTGAGGTAGGGAGCAAAGGTGTGACCGTGATAAACTTCTGAATCCCATTCTCCCATCCCGATGTTATATAAAGCTGAAACGTAACGCTTGATTTTACTTTTATAAATTTGACGAGTTGCTTCATTTCCTGTTTCTTCGGCCATAAGATAAACTGATGTTTCGCGCATTGCTCGCAGGTTATCAGTATTGCGACTATCTACCCATAAACCCCGTCTTTTCATACTCCAATCATTACCCGTTCCTTGACCAGTGCCATGGATAGGGTGGGGCCGTTGTAAAGGGTCGGTTTCTGTCCAAATTTTCGCCGCATTATACATTCTCTGATGATAAACTGGATCGAGATACTTTCCGAAAAGAAAATATTTTCTAATTTGTCCTTTTAGGGTGAAAGAAAAATAATAATCTATATAATCAGTGTGGGCCTGTTCTCGTGTTTGTGGGTCATCCTGCTGCAGGAAATCTAGGGCTTTTTGCTGGTTTCCTGCCAAGAAATCAAACATGGCCATGGGGTAGGCTCTTTTCTCGTTTTCTCCCCACAAATTGCCATAACTTTCCCGATTAGCAAAATGGTTAATAACCTGCTTTGCTCTTTGTTGAAATTCTGCCTCTAATTCCGGTGTCCAATCGTTAAGATATTGGGGGTTAACTTCGGCAACAGGAACGGAAGCGATCGAGTTTTGAGAAACAGAATAGAGGGAGTTAAATCCAATAGTAAATAGGGCAATTATTACCCCTAAAACTAAATATTTAATTCTAGATCCAATCGTCATCTTCAGCAAATTCATCGATGTTTCCTTGATTTTCTGGGGACTGAGGTTGATCCTCTTGATCTAATTGTAAAGGTATTGGTTCAGCAGCGATAATTTCTGGTAATAATTCTTCGGGTTTTTGACCATCTACCTCCACCACGATCATTTCCGTGACGGGAAACCAAAGTATCCGGCCTTGATCATCACAAACCGTCAGCGATCGAGATTTATCTGGAGTCTCAGTTGCGAAGAAATCTCCTAACATTTTGGTGGGTAAAATACTCTTACTTTCACCCCCACTAACTCCTAGGAATATATATTCGTTACCTGTGGTCAAATGTTGAACAATAATCGCCATAGTTAAAAGATTTTAGTCAATTAAATGTACTGATTGATAGTTGACTCTTGAATGATAGCTTTCAGCCCTAAGCTTTCCACTGATAACTGATAACTGATAACTGATTACTGCTTAACTTGACTGCCGTGACTGCGGGGATCGGTTTGACTAGCACCCAGAAGGATATTAAAATCAGAAGTCTCTCCCGTAGTGGTGGCATAGGGTAGGGTGGAATTAGTTAAAAGTGCTTCTAAATTAGCAGTTAAAATTGATTTTGGTTGTTCTCCGATCGCTTGGGCAACCGGTTGTCCTTGGTTATTTAAAAAGACAAAATGGGGAATCCCATCCACACGATAACGGAGAATTTCTGGCAACCATTTATTATTATCAACGTTGAGCATGACAAAATTAATGGCATTACCGTATTGTTTTTTAATTTCGGCAATTTCAGGGGCCATCGCCTGACAACTGGTACACCAATTAGCATAAAATTCTGTCAGGGTGGGTTTACCATTGCTGAGGG
The DNA here is from genome assembly GCA_007095845.1 of Microcystis aeruginosa Ma_MB_S_20031200_S102. Taxonomy (GTDB): domain Bacteria; phylum Cyanobacteriota; class Cyanobacteriia; order Cyanobacteriales; family Microcystaceae; genus Microcystis; species Microcystis aeruginosa_D. The sequence goes on along the minus strand of SFBI01000178.1, from coordinate 4,062 downwards.
CAAGATCGAAAGGTGTCGCTTTTTCCGCTTGCGCTTCCAAAGATACGGAACTAGCGGTGGTTTGAAACCCCAAGAAAATCGCTACACTAAGGATAACTGCCGTTACTGCCAGCAGCAGATTTCTGGTTTTGTTGGTGGGTGTGGTGGCTGTCATGGATAGTCTCTCAAAAATTATTCCTATCCTATCCTAATGAAAAAACGCGTTACTCTCACTTTTCCCAAAAAAGCCGTCCATATGCCCGTTACCTATCGACTGGCGAAGGATTTTAACGTCGCCGCTAATATTATCCGCGCCCAAGTTGCCCCCAATCAAGTGGGAACATTAGTATTAGAATTATCGGGAGATATCGATGAGTTAGAAGCGGCGATCGAATGGTTACAATTACAAAATATTGGCGTTTCCCAAGTTAGTCGCGAAATCGTCATTGATGAAGAAAAATGCGTTGATTGTGGCTTATGTACGGGAGTTTGTCCCACGGAAGCTTTAACCCTTGATCCCGAAAGTTTTCGTCTCAAGTTTTTGCGCTCCCGTTGTGTGGTTTGTGAACAATGTATCCCCACTTGTCCCGTGGTGGCAATTTCCACAAACTTGTAAAGTAGAAATTATTAAATTAATTTTTTTGCCCATTTAAATAATAGCCATCTCTGGAGATTTTAAGCCTTCATTTGTCGCCAAGGCGGTTAATCATCACAAATATCTGGCTCCTTTTCTGCCTAAAGACCCTTTCTCCGATATCATAGTTAAAAAGAGAGCCTTGACTCTGGCCACATCTGTGGGGATTACATACCATTAATCATGGTTTTTTTTGCAAAAAATACAAAAAACTTGACATGACTTCTGCCGTTCCTCGCCTTTCCTATCCTGATAGTCCAATTGCTGATCTTCACAGCCTCTATAACTTTATCCTCAACCCGCAACTGTTAGCCGCAGAAAAGGGAAATCCGTCGATCATCAGTTTTTGTCAAAAAATTTCCCCCCTTGATCCCCTAGAAATTCTCCCTCGGATTGCCCCTAGCTATCCCACCCATTATTATTGGGAAAATCCCGAACGAGAAACCGTTTTTCTCGGCTACGGCATCGCCTTTGCTGCCACTTTCCACGGTAAACAACGTTTTTTAAAAGCTCAAAAATTTATTGAAAACTGTCAACAAAGAATTATTAAAATTGATAACTATAGCGAGATTACCCCTCGCATCTTTTGCAGTTTCACTTTTTTCGACTCGGCAAAAGCTACCCCTTTTCCCTCAGCTAACCTGACCCTGCCTAAGTTTCAAATTATCAAAAAACAGTCGGAATATTTTTTCCTGACTAATCTCTTAATCACCAGCGAAAAAGAAATAGAAAACTCCCTCGAAGAAACTATTAATAACCTCAAAATTATCCAAAATAACTCCAGCAATTGCCGACAAAATCCCCACCAGGATCCCTGTAGTTATTATATTCATCCTACCTATAATTTTCAAGCGGCTGTTGCCGATGCCCTCCAATCGATCCAAGCTCAAAAATTTAGCAAAATTGTCCTCGCTCACGCTCTTGACGTGATTTCTCCCCGTCCTTTTCATCTGGTAAACTGTCTCGATAATTTGCGTCAACGTCATCCCGATTGCTACACTTTTTCCCTCAGCGATGGACGGGGAGATCATTTTATTGGCGCTAGTCCCGAACGCTTGTTAACTGTCCATCAGGGGCAATTAATCACCGATGCTTTAGCGGGATCTGCCCCCCGGGGAGAAAATGCGATCGAAGATGCTCTCTTTGCCAATAAACTCCTCGCTAGTGAAAAAGAACAACGGGAACATCGGGCTGTTAGTGACTTTATTAACCAAAAACTGCGACAAATTGGCTTAAATCCGCAAAATTCCCCCTCTAGATTGTTAAAACTCTCCAATATTCAACATCTCTGGACTCCTATCCATGCCAAACTAAAACCCTCCATCCATCCCCTCGAAATTGTTGCCCAACTACACCCCACTCCTGCTGTTGCTGGGGTTCCCACCGAGATCGCCCTAGCACAAATTCGTCATTATGAAACCTTCGATCGCTCTCTTTATGCCGCTCCTTTGGGTTGGATTGATTGTCAAAATAACAGTGAGTTTATTGTGGGTATTCGTTCGGCATTAATTAAAGGCGATCGAGCGCGATTATATGCCGGTGCGGGTATTGTTGCCGGTTCCGATCCGGAAAAAGAACTAGCAGAAATTCAGCTTAAATTTCAAGCTCTCTTAAAAGCTTTAACTTAAACTGTAGGTAATACTAAATCCAGTTATTAAAAACTGATTATTTATTCCCTTTTGCCTTTTGCCTCTTCTCATAACTAGCCTGTACTCAACGGATTTAGTATAAGTATGGTTTCCTGAAAAAGTTTGTTGCTGGGGGTAGGAGTCAGGCTTCGGCCGTGAGACTTCGGATGTTCGGCGAGCTCAGTAGTTCGACAAGCTCACTAACACGAGCGGACGGTGAGGCTTCGACGGTGAGATCAGCCGAACCGCCTGTCGAACCGCCGAACGGAGTCAGTAAGAATTGCGGCAATTTACATTTCTTAAGATAGACAAGAGAATTTATGTCCGACTACTTATACTTACTTAACCGACTAATACCAAATCCGTTGAGTAACGCACAGAAAACGGGTTTCTCCGAGAAACCCGTTTTCTACTCATGCAAGGGGCAAGAGGAGAAATAGATAATCAGCCTTTAATAACTGGATTTAGTATAAGATGCGGAAGGTTAACCATCGCTTAAACCTCTATTTCCTCTAGCCATGTTTTAATCGCACTGATTAACTTGGGTTGTTGGGGAGGGGTGTTGCTGACTCAAGCTATGAATGCCAACTGTGCATCCTATCCAAAAGTTAGTTTGACTCTAGGTTTTAAAAAACCCACACAAGAAGATTCCTATTGCCAATCAGCAACCCCAATCTTTGCCACCCTCGACAACTAAGCCAATACTAGAAACATATTGTACGGGTTTGCCTAACATTAAGGGATCTATTTCTCCCCAATCGTAAGGTTCATAATCTTCTAAACGAGATAGTTCGCTATCTAACCAATCATCTCTAGGGGCTGTTTTTTCCGAGGGATTGGGCTGTTTCAGGGAGTCTAAGGGTTTAGTCATGGGAAAAAAATGTCCTATACACAAACATTTTACCCACTATTGACTAACTTTTTAGTTCATCTAAACCTCTATTTCCTCTAGCCATGTCTAAATCGCGCTGATTAAGTTGGGTTGTTGGGGAGGGAAGGTGAAAAAGTTGGTAGGGAAACTGACAGAGAATCGTTACCAATTTTCTCAATTCCTGAGATATATTTAATAAATGAAGTTCGATGTAAAGATTAAATCTCTGTTTCTATTGGTATGTTAGTGGGTGTATCTTGACTGATTAAAATTAAATTAGATACAGGGGTGTAAATATCACACTCAATTTCTGGTACTCGAATCGTTACAATTAATGTATAGCGAACAGGTTGATCATGGCGTTCCTCTTGTATTTGTTCTTTCCACCATCCACCAACAGGATAAACGCCTATCATTCCTCTACTTGCTAAATCGACGGCCGTTCCTGTCCATATATCAGAATGAAGTGAACCTTGACTCCTTAAATGAGGACCCAAAAACCAGTTATCTTCCTCTTTACTGGTAGAACTATGTTCTTCTTCGTCTCTGGTAGCTTTATTAATTCTTTTTTGAAATTCTTTATTAGTTTCTAAAGGTTTTTTTACTTGAAATCTGAGTCCATAAGAGGCATAATGGTGTTTTCTTTTATAACCTCGCTCCCCTGGATTAGGTTCTATAAAATACGATAAAGTTACTCTCAGTTCTACCTTGGCTTCTCCTAATTGTTCTAGCTTTTCTTTTGGCCAGGGTAAGCTATGAAGATTCATTTTGTCTGTTTTAATGACACTACCATCTTTTTTAAAAGGTGTCAATTGATCTTCAACAACCATTGTTATAGTCATTTCAAATAAGTGTGAGACGAGGGAAAAATAAGGTAAAATAAAGAGAAACGAGCAATCCATACAGAAAAATGTCTTATAGCCTAGACTTGAGAAAAAAAGTGATCGATT
>SFBI01000177.1 GCA_007095845.1 Microcystis aeruginosa Ma_MB_S_20031200_S102 | reverse complement strand
GGCATTAAATCACTCCATCTCTCACATTGAACAGGTGTACTCAAAGATGGTAAATTCCAGTGTAATCTTTGCGAGCGCAAAGCGATACCAATGGTCAACTCCAAAACGGCGCGCATATTGTGACCACACTTTTTCTAAAGGCAAAAATGCTTCTCCCACCCAAATTAACCATAAGGGGCGATGGAGCTTGCCGGTTTTTTGAGGATTTAATCGTTCCACTTTAATTAGACTTAATGTCTGCTTAGAAGCTGTTTTAAAATGTAATTGTTTCCATGTGTGGAAACGGGGTCTATACTGATAGTTTCTTCAGCAAAATAGTCCTAAAAGTCTTTCCAGGTAAATATTTCACGATTCTATAAGCAAAAATTATCACACAAAGTCGAGAAGAGCCAATTAGTCCCAGTTTAGGGTCGTTGATTTCCACTATTTCGTCCGCTTGCCACCATGTTGCTTGGTCATTGATTTTGAATTGCTTACCATGTTTTTTCGGTCTTCCTTTACCCCCATAAGCTTCTGGTTCGCCATATAAACAACAATTTGAGCGGATTCTCATCAGTTTACTCGCTTCAATATCTGCTGTTTGATTTACCCATGAACTGTTGCCATATTCACAATCTAATACTACCAAGACTTTTTGTTCCATTTGTTGACATACTTCTTGGAGTTGCTCTTTGGCTTTGGATATCGGTGTTTCAAACGATGTGATTCTTTCATGCCTTAATGGTAATGCCCAACTTTTTTCTCCTTCGGGTAGCCAGACAATGGTGCTATAGTCTTGTCCTAATACTGTTCCATTTTTTGATGCCGCGCTATGTTGATAGCCTCTATCTTTCATCGTTTTAGCATCCCTCAATTCCCATGCTGTATGATCGATTGCTAACAAGATATACTCTAATTCTGGTATTTCCTGAACATATCTTTTCGTTAGCTGATTGCGGTCGGGACGACAATCTTGCACCGCTTCGTATGTACTAAGTACCTAAGCAAAATTAATTACATACATCTAACCACCTCTTGCCTCTTGCCTTTTGCCGTTCTTCACTAGGAAATTAATTTTGCACGACTACTTATGCCATTTTCTTCTAAAAAAGGGCGACAGTGAAAAATCTCCTATGCAATAGGCATTTCTGGTGGTCATGATGCTATCCATTAAGTCAAAGGTTGCCATCTTTAGCATTACCTAACTTTTGGTATGTATCTTGGCGAAATCTGCTATATCTGTTATATTTGCTCATAGAGAGAAGATAAATTCACTTAGATCTTTTATTTTCTCTCTATTTGGCTTCATTCTTGCCTTTTTTTCTGCTTCGGTTTTTCCTTTAGTCTAAACTACAGTCATAATTCATCATTCATAATTCATAATTACGGCTAACTAGAAGCTAATTGATTCTCAATCTGCCTAACTACGGTTAGTGCCGAATAGCTGACTCCGGCAGTGCCTTCTCCCGGATGGGTGGAATCTCCCACTAACCAAAGATGGGGGATCGGAGTGCGCGTCGCTAGGCCAAAAGGGCCAAAAGTGGACAATCTTTGACCAATACCGCCGACAATGCCCTGATTTCGCCCCGTAAACCGTTCAAAAGTGCGCGGTGTAGCTGATTCGATATGAACGATGTGATCAGGACTGAGATGGAAATAATTACCGAGACGCTCGATCGCCTCTTGGGTATATGCTGCTTTTAATTGCTGATAATTATCTTCTCCTTTCCGCCACCAAAGACTGGTATCGGTGAAGGAAGAAGCAATAATCGTCGCTTTTCCTACTGGAGCGCGGCCATCCCCTTCTTTACTCACGGAAACAAATAAAGAGTTATTTTCGCCGATTATGCCATCGTAATCGTAGAGAAATTGCAAATGGGGGGGACAATCGGGGGGAATAGCAGCGCGATCGACTCCTAAGTAAACCACAAAAGCAGCGGATGCGGGGGGAAGTTTTTCGATTCTCCGGTGATAAAGACTGGGAATGGCTTCGCGATCGATTAATTGTGGTAAATTTTGGATCGGGATATTAGCGACAATCTCATCGGCCATTTCTGGATATATTTCGCCATTTTTTTGATTTCTGACGATAATTCCCTGGGCTTTTCCCTTTTCTGTCAGTATTTTTTCTACTGTGTGGCGCATTTGCAATTTACCGCCGTATTTTTCCAAAGCTGTTACTAGGCGTTCGCTTAATACTTGCATACTACCCTGAAGGTGGGATAAACCTTGGGGAGACTGAGAAACTGCTAAAGCGGTGGCGGCATAAAGTAAAGCGGTTTCATCGGCAGTAACTTGGGAATAAAGCTTTAACTGGAGATCAAGGAAAGTTTTTAGGCGTTTATCCCTCTCTAAGCCGTATAATCGCAGAGCATCGCCCACAGTCATCAAAGTAAAGGGGAAGGTAATAGCAGTATCTACACGCAAAGCGGCGATTAATTGCCCTAAATCCCACCAGTTGCGCGGGGGTAAAACTGGATTGCGACTTTGAAAACGCCAACTTGCTTGAAAGAGTTTTTGTAATAATTGCCAAAAAGGTTCGCTGCCCGGAAATTGTTTTTGTCTTTCCTCTTGCCACTTTTGCCGATCGCGCCAGACATTAATCGGATTGGTTTCCCCCGGCAGAAAAACGGCACAAGCGGGATCGCAGGGGACAGAATCGGGTAAATCTATCCCTAATTCGGCAAAAATGCGCTGATGAATGCCCCCTACTTCTAATCCTGCCACTTGAGTTGCCCCCACGTCAAAAGTAAAACCCCGACGGGAAAAAGTCGAGGCACAACCTCCGGGGACAAGCGCCTGATCATATACTGTGACTTGATAACCTCGACGCGCCAATAATGCCGCCGCCGTTAGTCCGCCAATCCCTGCACCAATAACGGTAATTTGCGTCATTTTCTTAATAATTATTTATATTTATTTTTATCCTAACACTGCTGTCTTTTCACTGATTACTGATTACTGTTCACTGATAACTGATAAAATTTCCCATCTCCCATGCGGTCTTAACGGTTAAACTCACCCGCCGTCAGTAACTTGGGATAATCGTGCAAAGTTTAGCCTACGCTCGGGTGCAGTGAATTGTTATGTGTTCCCTTAGGAATCCCTATTGTGACTTATAGTCTATAGACTAAAAAGTAACATACTTTTATTATCCAAAGCATGAGTGTTAGATTACTTTTTGGTCAAAATGTCAAAAAAGTTCGTGAGCAGAAAGGTTGGTCGCAAGATCGCCTGTCTGAAGAGACAGGATTACACCGAACTTATATCAGTGGTATTGAACGAGGCGTTAGAAATCCAACAATTGAAATTGTTCAACAACTTGCTACTGCATTAGGTGTTGAGATTCAAGATTTGTTTATCGATTCTAATAAATAATTGGTATAGTAAGTGATTAATCTTTACAGGCAGCCACAATTCCAACTTTACAATTCAGCAAGAAACTATTTCATAGCAAGCCCAAATACCTTGATTGAGCTAGAAAGGTTTTTGACTAATCATATTGTGTCATTAGTTAAATCAAACCTTGCTGAAATTAAAAATGACTACAATGAAGCATCCTATCTTTATCCTTTCTGGGAAAACTATCCACCTGGAGATAGAGGTCGTCAGCCCATAATGGATCAGTACCCTTGGCTCGAAGTTGGTGAACATACAATAGGAGCTAAACTACCAAGGTTATTAGTCAATAGCTTTGATGTTAGGGATACTGGAATTCCGACAGGGGCCGATCAAAGATTTGTTATAAGTAGCAAAAATATACTGGAAGCTACCCAAGGATTTACTAATTCAGCATGGCTGTTTATAGATATTAAAAGTGTGGGACCAAGAGATGATCAAGATCATACTGTAATGAGCCATAATCAAGTCTCGGGTGATGGAACTTGGGAAAATTCTCAAGCAGGAGTTAGAAACTCGATACTACAAGCAATTGGGGCGAGAGCATCACATGATTTTCATGCAAGTATTCCACCTATTTATGTTCTGTCTGATGGAACTATTGCACCAGTTGTGATTATTGCTCTAAAGCCTGTATATCAAATGTTACAGGCCAACCATAGTAACATCAGAAATAATGGACAACCTTTGGAAAGAATTGATGTTGCCTGTATCCCTAACGGACTCTTACTAACCCAAAATCCCAATTACCTTAACACTTATAGAGGGATTTTATTTCCAGGGAAAGATGATAAATCAAAAGACCCGAGGAAATTACGAGTGCGAGTTAGTTTCTCACTATTAAAGAAAATTCACCCGTGGAGAGTAGAATCTATTCTAGTTCCCTACCCTTAAAAATTTAGTCTAAGTTGGCTCTCTTCTTTATTAATATTTTCTCTTGCTAGGCTTACATATTTGGCTTCTTTTTCTATGCCTATAAAGCTTCTTTGATTCTGAATACAAGCTATTGCAGTCGTGCCAGAACCCATAAATGGATCTAATACAGTATTTCCTTGAGCGCTATATAACCGCACAACCCTTGAGGCAAGTTCTAAAGGAAATTTTGCTTCGTGGTCATCGTTTGATCTTACACTTCTAATAAACCATACCGCTCTAGATCCCCAAGCTTTCCACTCATCTGGATTGATCTTTTTTCTGTCTATAATTTGCTGACCAGGTTTCCAAAAAATATAAAGATCTTCATACTCATCAACGGACTTAAGCGAGTTAGAAGTCCATTTGCAATTTGCCCATGCTGGATCTTTTACCCAAATTCTTCGATCATATAAGTAAAGGCCACATTCTTGTCCATAGCTTTGAAGAAATCCGCCAATAAGATGCATTCTTGTTTGAGACTCGTATTTTCCACCTCTAATGTTATTGCCGTTAAGTCTCCTATCAATTGTTTGCTCACTACAACCCAAGTAATCAGCCAATTGATAGCGATTAAATTCGGGAAATTTTTCTTTTGCTTCCAGTACCATTTCTTTGGTAACTTTTGATTTCTGCATGCAAAGGTTCATCGCTTGAAATTTAGGAATTTTTTCATCTTTAAAACAACGAATATCTCCAGCATTGATTACGAGAAATCCACCGGGCTTCAAAACGGTAAAGTGATGGTTGATTACTTGGCGAAGCATTGCCTGCCAAGATTGATATGTTTCTTCTTTCTCGTATTCTTTTCCTACAAAATATGGTGGTGACCAGAAGCTCAGATCTATTGACTCAGGCGCAATCTGCTTGATCAATATTTCTGCTCGTCCGTGATGAATAGTATTGATTTCAAGAAAATCCATTACTTCAATTGCCAACTGATGTTACTCATAGTGTACATCCTGTGGTCTATATAGTCAACATATTGAGAGTTAAATCCTGTTTTTTTGAAATCTGTATAACCGGTAAATTGGACTCTTAACAGTTTACCCGCGCCCCTAGGGTATCTAAAGCCAAAATTTTGGCACTGGAGTTAATCCCCACTTGCTGCCAAGCATTTGTCATCTCTGTGGCTGTTTTTTGGGCATTTTCAGGGTTAGTTAAAGCCAATAGGCTCGGACCTGCGCCACTAATTACCATCCCGTAAGCACCGGCATTAATGGCGGCTTTTTTCACCCTTTCGTAACCCGGGATCAAAGATTGGCGATAGGGTTGATGCAGTTTATCCTCTAGGGCAATTCTCAGCCAATCGCCGTTACCCGTCTCTAATCCCCGCAATAATAAACCCAAGCGGGAAATATTGAAAATCGCCTCCTGACGACTAATTTTTTCGGGTAAAACCGCCCTAGCTTTTGCCGTAGCTAGTTCAAAATCGGGAATCGCTAGGACGGGAATGAGATTTTTTTGCCAAAATACTTGACAAATAGCCCAATTTGTGCTGTCCCCTGCCGATAGCTGACAGTTGCCCCGCAAAGCCGGCACTACATTATCCGGATGTCCCTCCAATGCGATCGCTAATGCTTCGATTTCCCCCATAGATAAAGGATTGCCCGCGCATTGATTGGCAGCCACTAACCCACCGACAATAGCAGTAGCAGAACTACCTAAACCTCTAGCCAGGGGAACCCCTAAACCGATCTCGATGGCGATGGGGGGCGGATTCTGTCCTATTTTTTGATAAACTTGCAAAAAAGAAGTGTAGATTAAATTATCAGCACCTTGGCTAACTTTAGCTGATTCAGTTCCCTTGACAATAATGCTGACAGGGTTAGCTGTCGTTGCCGGCAGCAGGGTAAAAGTAAACTGATTATATAGGGTTAAGGCCGCTCCGAGACAATCGAAGCCGGGCCCAATATTAGCAGTGGTAGCGGGAACTGTAACCGTAAAAGTTGTCATCGTTAAGCTTTTGCCTGAAGATAGCGGCGATTTACCTCCTCCCAGTTAACCACATTCCACCACTGTTTTAAATACTCAGCTCGTTGATTACGATATTTTAAGTAATAGGCGTGTTCCCAGACATCATTGCCCATAATTGGCTGTAATCCCATCATTAGGGGGCTATCTTGGTTAGCAGTGCTGATAATTTCCAGTTCTCCTGACTTATTTAACACCAACCATGTCCAACCACTACCAAAAAGTTTAGTACCAGCTTGGTTGAAAGCGTTTTTAAATTCCTCGAAACTGCCAAATTTAGCGATTATTGCCGCTCCTATTGCTCCTTTTGGTTCGCCACCGCCATCGGGGGACATAATTTGCCAAAACATCGTATGATTAAGATCGCCGCCGCCGTTATTACGGACAGTGGTGCGAATATCGGCGGGTAAAGAGTCAAGATTTTTAATCAATTCTACTACTGTTTTTTTCTGCAATTCTGGATATTTGGCCACTGCCGTGTTGAGATTATTAACGTAGGCTGCATGGTGTTTATCGTGATGAAATTGCATCGTTTCCTTATCAATATAAGGTTCTAGGGCATCATAGCTATAGGGTAGGGCAATAAGACTATAGGGACCGGTAGCGGCAAAAGCTGCAGACTTCAAACTGGCAAGAGTGGCTGTGCCAAGGGTAGCACCTAAAAGATAAATAAATTGACGGCGATTGAGAGACATATTCTCAGAGCAGATGTTTCGATGATCAATTATCCTATCGATCGGTACTTCGGGAGACAAAAACTTTTATCGAGAGACTCCCAGAAGTAATTAGAATCTAGTGGCAGTTCTCCCTAATTACCATAAACGATAAAAACTTTTCAACAAATGCGGCGGAATTTTTAGATAATAACCAATAATAACTAATTGATTAACTAAGGTGGTTTTGCCAATGCCTAATTTTTGCCAACGTCTTGCTGAGGTAATCACTGGAGGAGAAACTATGGCGATTTTACCCCTTTTTTTCAATCTTTGTATTAATTCAAAATCTTCCATAATTGGCAACTCAGGAAAACCGCCCAAATCGGCAAATATTGAGGCTTTTAAAAATATTCCTTGATCTCCGTAGGGAAGAGAAAAGCAGCGAGAACGCCAATTAACTAATTTTTCTACTAAACGCAGGTTTTTTTTCTCTCCATCAATTTTTAATTCAAAGGCCCCTGCTACTATTCCAGATTGGGATAAAGTATTGATAATTTGTTCTTGATAATTTTGGGGAAGTAAAGTATCTCCATGCAGAAATAACAAAATATCTCTTTTCGCTATTTTTGCACCTATATTCATCTGAAATGCACGACCTTTGCTAGGAGAAATAATAACTTTTGCTCCCAATTGTTCGGCTATTTCTCTGGTTTTATCGGTACTTCCCCCATCGACAACAATAATTTCTACTCCCGCACCTATCTGTTTTAACGTTGCTGCAATTCTTAACTCCTCGTTCAGAGTCGGAATGATAACACTAAGATAATTCATCAGGTTTTGTGGACGGTGAGCTTGTCGAACCGCGGTAACTAAAGTCAGAGGATTTAGGGGCAACCATCGGGTAATTTTTCCCACAGATACTGAGGGATTGATTTCGATTTTTAATAACTGTTTTTCCTGTAAAAAAGTTAAACATCGCTGCCAGTTATTCAGAGTGGCTAAAGCTGCAGTTAAAAGTCGATACCAAATTAGGTTACACTTCATCTTTATGAGAAACAAAACTCTATTCTAAGATAGGTGGGACAATGCCAAATATTAAAGGAGACGATGGTGCGCTCAAAACCATCTTCAGCAATAGTAAAATTATCGCAGTGGTCGGGCATTCTGAGAAATCGAATCGCGCCAGCTATCAGGTGGCCAAATTCCTGCAAGCGGTGGGTTATCGAGTCTATCCTGTCAATCCGATGGTCAAGCAAATTGACAGTCAAAGCTGCTATCCTTCTCTAGAGGCTATCCCTGAACCCGTGGATATTGTTAACGTTTTTCGTCATCCTGATTATCTACCCGAAATTGTCGAGTCAGCTATTGCTATTCAGGCTGCTACTCTTTGGACACAATTGAAAATTTATCACCCAGTTGCCGAAAAAAAAGCGATCGAGGCAGGTTTAAATGTGATTATGGATTCCTGTATCCAGATAGAATATCAGCGTTTATTTGCCTAAAACAAAACCCCACCATCGGTGGGGTTTCGGGTTTAATTTAGGAAATCCTAGAAGGTAAAGGTTCCGCGGAGAGTACCAATCCACTCGTTACCAGTGCCTTTGAACTGTTCAGGTGCAGAAATCCAGATGACACCGGGGGTGATAGAAATATTATCGGTGACTTGGTACTTGTAGAACAATTCAACGTGGTAGGGAACGATGTTAGATACCCGCAATCCCGTTTCCCGGAAGCTTAAGTGACCAATGTAGGGCTGCGCACCAGCAAACAGACCTAAGATATTTCCTTCTTTACCTAAGTCGGGGAAGGCAATACCAGCACCGTAGGTCCAGACTTCCGCATCACCGAGACCGAGTAAGCGAACGGTGGAATAGGTTCCAAAGGCACTCAAGCTGGCGAAACCAATATCCACTGCACCGGTTAAACCGTAGCTATTGGATACTTTGGCTCCAAAGTTGAAGAAACCGACTTCATCCTGTAGGGTAACGCTACCAGGGTCGTTGCCGTTAACGTTGAGCAGGGTATTTAACTGTCTTTGGGAAAGGTTAGCGGCGGAAGTCCCCGTTACACCGAAGGAACCACCGTTACCGAAGATGGCGGTATCGGCACCTTGATAAGCGTTAACGTAGGTGAAGCCAACGTTGAGGAAGTTAAAGAGGTTAGCGTTAATCTGTGCTAAAGCGGCGTAATCTCCGTTAAAGAGACCATTACCCGGGTTAGGATTGGCCGCAGAACTAGAGCCACCACCACCGGCCAAGTAACCTAAAGATAGGGAAGTCGGACCGACAATGCTTTGGAGGAAGCCTAACTGTAGGCTAACACCACCCCCAGAACCACCACCGATACGGTAGATGGGGTTTTCGGAAGCGAAGGTAGATAGCGCACCATTACCACCGTCGAAGTCTTCAAAGAAGGGGTTAGTGGTGGGAACGAAGTCATTCCAAATACCACCCCAAGCGGCGACGTAGGTATTGAAGCGACCGAAGTAACCTAAGTCAACGGGGGTATAGTAAGCCAACCAGTCGAGAACCACATCACTACCGTTACCCGCAGCAGTCCAAGTTTGGAATAGGGAGGGACTTTGCAGCTTATCGAATCTGACGGAAGCGGGATCACCATTTTGTAGTGTGGTGGTCGATTTGTAGTCAAATCCGAAGGGAGTGGCACTGCCAGCCGCTAAACGGGTTTTCAACACGTCCTGACCGGTGAAGCTCGTGTTTAAGACTAAACGAGCGCGGTACTGCATGGCGGCCTGGGAGGCGGGGCTACCAGCACCGACCGTATCGGTGACAGCGAAGATAACTTCCCCAGCTAATTTGGTGGTGGTGGAGAATTGGTTATTTTCGAGGAAAGATACCCGGCTTTCTAAGTTATCAACTCTAGCTCCCAACGCTGCCAATTCAGCTTGGAACTCTTCCATTAAGCGCTTAAGAGCGTCTAAGTCTTCCTTGAGGACGTTGACACCATCTTGAATTAAACGTTCCATAACGTTTAAGCAAGCGTTTAAACCAGCCGCAAATTCCCAACGGGTTAAAGCTCGGTCGCCCCGGAAGGTGCGATCAGGATAACCAACAATACAACCATAGCGCTCAACTAAGCTTCTTAAAGCCTCGAAAGCCCAAGCGGTAGGAGAAACATCGCGCAGTTGGTTAACACTGGTGACTTGATCGATGGTGTTGCCCTGTACGGGCGCAACTTGACCCTCGTTACCGTACTGTTCGATCTGATTGAGTAATTCGCCAGTTCCTGCACCGTTGTCCTGAACTTGAGCGATTTCTAGATTGTTAAATTCGGTAGAAACACTGGTAGATTTGACGGGATCGAAGCTACTAGCATTAGCAGAAGCTACCAGGGTAGCCCCTAAGATCGCTGGGCTAACCAGCAATGATTTCCAGAACATTTTTAACATGATGGTTTTTTCCTCACACCTTATAGGTTGACTACACAGTTTGATGACGCATATAGCCTTGCTACTCTTTCGCCATTATACACGATTTAATTGTTTAAGGAAAGAGGCGATCTCATTTTTTCCCTTGACCGGTTGATAAAGTGGCCACCCTGTCGATTCTAACCGCATTTAAAGAAAAACTAAAGTAGGTTAGAATCCTTACAGAGAGAAGACTTAGGCTCAAATGACAGGCTCATCTCAACCAGTCGGGCAAGGTTCTGTGATTCAGGTTAATTGATGATTTCTATAGTGGCACTTTCATACACGTCTAGGGAGCGATGTCTAATCAACGAAACTTAACACCCGCAAAAGCAGGGACAAGACCATGAAACAAAAAAAGATAGCCAATACACTGCGTAAGGCCTTACTAGAAGATGGCAAGATGGAACGCACTCTCTATGAGTACGAATTAGAAGAACACATAGACTACTGGTACGAAGGTCTCAAGTCCGACCGTGAGCAGTTTGTCTTTGCCATTACGGAAAACACTGGTCACGTGGCAATGGTATTGATTACGCCAGATAAAACTATCTACGTCAATGAGGAGGCGAGAGAGAAACTCTCCGAATTCTGGATCAAAGCTTATAAGAATAATATAAATCGATTGATTCCCATGATGGCGGAGAATCTCGCCAATAATATTATTTCGGTGACAGGCGTTAAAATGGTGTCCCCAAACCAGAATCGGCGATGGGTTAGTTTGCACCCGTAGAGTTAAAGTGCCGAGATTACGGGAAACCCTGAAAAACTATCCGCCCTCACCAATTGCTCGGTAAGGGCGGTGTAGCGGGTCATCATAATCGACACCAGACTGCCGGAAGGAACTCCAGCTAGTCTAAATCTTGTTTAGACGTGGGGTCTAGAGAACAGCCCCGGCGCACAGCCAGCTATTGTCGATTAGGAGACCCATGCTTTTACTACTTTCTACCATCGACATCACCTCCTGTATCCCTTAACGGATTGATTATCAAATTTATCTGGAACTAGCTTAACGCAGCTGTTCGCAAAAAATCAAGGCCGGCAGCTAAAAATTTTTTCGGCAGGCTGAGGTTAGCCCCAAAATGTAGGTGCAGATAGGAAGCGTGTAGATTTTTACCTTGCCACCCTTCGCCATTGATAGTACTTTTGGGGAATGCTTGCAGTTGATAAATCGGTGCGTCGCTTACCCCGCTTAATTGGGAGCGATGGAATTCATGGCCGCGCACTGGTTGACCTGCTTTGAGCAGGATCGTCTCCTGTTTGGCGATGGCTTGTCGATAACCTAGGGTCAACTTCGAGGACATTATAGCAGATTGGGGGATTATTTGCAACATGGAATGATTTTTTTGCTCAAAATCAACTATTTTGTCACATAAATACATTAATCCTCCACATTCGGCGTAGGTGGGCATTCCAGATGCGATCGCTTTTCTCACCTGGGTTAAGATAGGGGTGTTAGCGGCCAATTCCGGGGCAAAGATTTCGGGAAAACCGCCACCAAAGTACAATCCTTGCAGGTTTTCAGGCAAATTTGCCCCTTGCAAGGGACTCCAAAAGACTAATTCCGCGCCTAAATTGGCTAAAATATCGAGATTATCGGGATAATAAAAGTTAAAAGCCTTATCTCTGGCAATGCCGATACGGATAGGGGGAAAAAGCTTATTTGCTTCTGGGGGATTTTTCTGGTTCTCTTGGGGAGAAATAGTCAGTAAAGGCAAGAGAATGTCCCAATTAAAGCAGTTTTGGGCAATAGAAGCCAGTTTATCTTGTAGTTCCCTGATTTCTCCTAGTTCATCCCTGGGAACTAATCCTAGATGGCGATCAGGAATTGTCAGGGAATCTTGACGACGCAAAACCCCGACAATGGGCATATTGATGGATTCTAGGGCGGTTTGCAGTAATTGCAGATGGCGATCGCTACCAACCCGATTGAGGATAACCCCGGCCAGATGGAGATTTTTGTCTAAAGATTGATAACCGCGGACAATAGCGGCGACAGAGGTAGATAAACGACTACAATCGATAACTAAAAGCAGAGGAAGCCCTAAAATACGGGCAATATGGGCGGTACTGGCATAATCGGGAAATTGAGTAGCGCTTAATTGAATACCATCAAATAGCCCCATTACTCCTTCAATCAGAGCATAATCGACGTTTTGACAATGTTGGGCAAAACAGGTTTTTACATAGTCTTCAGAAGTTAAAACCGGATCGAGATTGCGACAGGGGCGACTGGTAAAATGAGTATGGAACATGGGATCGATATAATCTGGTCCGACTTTAAAAGATTGCACTCGATCGCCACGACTGATTAAATAGGCTAAGATTGCCAGGGTAATCGTAGTTTTACCGACTCCGCTCCTTTCTCCTGCGATGATCATGATTAGTTGTTTCTTTTCGAGATCGAGCTAGACTTAATTAACCTGTTATACATTCAATGTTCACCTTATACAAAATAACGGGCAATTACCCTAGGGAATTGGGTAGAAATAATGTCCCAGCCAGACCATTGCTCTGTGGAAGAATCAGACAAGCCCTAAATGGTACAATATCAAAGGGTAAGTCCCTAAACTAAGAGAGCGTTCCTATTCTCCAGTTGACTGCCAATTGAAGTTAACCCAATTATATCCATCAATTTTAACTTGATAGATCATCATTCCCTTGACATGAAAAAGCCTATAATCACAAATAATAGCTTCTTATCGCTATAATCAGGGTTGCATCCCTAGAAAAGTACCTGTTTAACTGATAAACAAAACTTGACAAATTTGTATGATAATGCTTGCTAGTAAAGCTTCTCAATAATTGATTCCCCATGACTTGGTTATATAAAACCCCCGGTATTCCCGATGAACTGTTCGAACGTTTGCCTGGGATTCCCTTGAGTAAACGCGAGGTGAGATTATTGATGATTTCCGCTTTGCGGTTAAGCGATGGGGGGGTTTTCTGGGATATAGGGGCTGGAACTGGCACTATTCCCGTTGAAATTGGCTTATTATGCCCCAATAGTCCGATTATTGCTATTGAAAGGGATGAAGAAGTGGCGAGTTTAATCCGCCGTAATTGCGATCGCTTTAGGGTAAAAAATGTTACGGTTTTTGAAGGCAGCGCTCCCGATTGTTTACCCAATATATCCCTAGCACCCGATCGCGTCTGTATCGAGGGCGGCAAACCGATTAAATCGGTGCTGCAAGAAGTGTGGCAATACCTGAAACCCAACGGACGCATCGTGGCTACGGCCAATAATTTGGAAACCCTCTATCAATTTTCCGAAGGCTTTTCTAATTTACAGGCCCGTAATATCGAGATCGTACAAGCGGCAGTAAATCGTCTAGAAACGAGGGGTATTCAGCAAGTTTTTGCTGCCGTTGATCCCATGTTTATCCTGAGTGGTGATAAACTCGATCCGTTCACTCACACGAACGCTCAACCGAACGGCAAAACGGAGAATAAATAATCAGTTTTTAATAACCGGATTTATTGTTATTGCTGTAGAAAACCTTAATTTTGGCTCTCTTGGATTTGGTGGGTAAAATGTATTCTATAGCGGTTCTCGCATCTGTGCGGCACACTTAAACCTTTGCTGATTAATCTGTTCAGGATCGGGAATGTACCTCTTGTGAATCAGAAACGCTATAAGATACATTCCTCCTAGCGAGGGGGTGGAACGAACCACAGAGACACAAAGGACACAAAGATCGATCAATCATATTGTAGTAAGTTAAACTGATCACACAGAACCTAGAAGAGCCTAATTTTAAAGGCGTAGTAGGCAATTATAATTTAGCTAAAGCCATTATCAAAATCGGTAAAACCCCACACCCTACCCCCACACAAAACCTTTTGCAGCAGACCCTCAATAGGGTTTGCTGCAAAAAGTTTGTTGCTGGAGTCAGTCCCAATGAAAAAATTTTCACCACAAATATCAAAAATGAAGTCTTAGGGATATTGGTACTGAAGGGTGTTGGGATGTTGGGGTTTTAGTTGAGTTCTCCTATCTCCCCATTTCCCTAATTTTTTTCCTGACAAAACTCTTGTCATTGTCAAGACTGTAGGGTAACTTGTATATAAAAATTAATAAAGTGAGAAGCATTAGAGCGATGTTGAGACTAATTAGCGACTTTGACGGCCCGATAATGGACGTATCGGAGCGATATTACCAAGTTTATCAGTACTGTTTGCAGAAAACCGCCTATAAAGGTCAAATTATTGGGGAATTATCGAAAGCAGAGTTCTGGCAGTTAAAACGGGATCAGGTTTCTGAGAAGCGCATCGGGGAAATGTCAGGATTAGATGAAGATCAAGCGCGGAAATTTGCCCATCTTCGTCGTCAAACTGTCCATACTTTACCCTATCTTGTCCACGATCGCCCGGTGGTTGGTTCTTTGGAAACTCTCCAGAAAATCCAAGATTTAAAGATAGATTTAGTCGTGATGACGATGCGGCGGGTATCTGAGCTAGATCATGCCTTTAATCGCCACGATATCGGTCGTTTTTTCGCCGCTAATCGTCGTTATTGTCTAAATAATAATTACACGAAAACCAACGACGTGCGCGACAAAACCCTGCTTATGGCTAAGGCCGCTAAGGAACTGCCAGCGGCTGCCGATACTTGGATGGTGGGGGATACGGAAGCGGATATTGCCGCCGCTAAGAGCCAAAATATTAAGGTTATTGGCGTATTATCGGGGATTCGCAGCCGTTCCCGTTTAGAGAGCTACGAGCCTGATTATATCGTCAATAACCTTGGGGAAGCAGTGGACGTGATCTTAGGCTCCCTACGAGCGAGTGGTTAA
This sequence comes from Microcystis aeruginosa Ma_MB_S_20031200_S102, assembly GCA_007095845.1. GTDB lineage: Bacteria > Cyanobacteriota > Cyanobacteriia > Cyanobacteriales > Microcystaceae > Microcystis > Microcystis aeruginosa_D. The sequence continues at coordinate 18,848 of SFBI01000177.1, read as the reverse complement.
CGGAAAAAACTACTAATCACCCAAAAGATCAGAAAAGTGATGAGCGCATAAATTTGGCGATCGCCGAAAGCGTTCAAATCAGCCTTGGCAGCTAAACTGGCTAATCCCGCTCCCAGAGCGACTCCTAGCACTAAACCAGCGAGAGTGAATAGTAAGGCGCGGCCAAAACGTTTTTCTTTGCGGTTGAAAAAATAGATATTAACGAAAACGCCAAAAGCTAGGAGCAGCGGTAAAAGGGAGCCACTGGGATCGGGAACTAACAGCGTGATTGCTCCTAAACAAGCGTAAATCACTGCTGGTATAGCGATGTCCTTTGCAGAAGGTGTATCGATTGAGCTTTTCCACCAGTTAGGAGATTTGCCGCTAGTAACTGGTTTACTTTCCACCGGAATCGTCAGACGTTCGGGAAAACGAATGCGATCAGGCACTTTGATTCTACCTTCCTGTCGCATCCGCAGTCGATCCATAAGGACAGAATCGTAGGCGGCCTCGATCGATTCGACAATTTTGCTATCATTCTGATACTGTTGCACCAGTCTTTGTTTGGCCTCTTGAATTTCTTCAAAAGAGGATTCTTCAGTCACCCCAAGTTGTTCGTAGGGATTCTGTTCACTCATGAACATACCTCCTTAATTATGCTCCCGATAGTCATGATCTTAACCCTATGTTCAGTAGTGTACCTTGAGTTCCAAGCTTATTTAAATTAATTAAGTTTAGCGAAAATCTGAGCAGAATCGATCGCTTTGTAGGGATAACCACTGGCATCTAAAAGGCTTTTTTCGACGATTTCTCCTTCTTTAACGATAATTAAGCGGTTTTTGCCACCGTAGGCTTTAATTGTGACAATTTCTAAAGCAAATAACCCCGGGGAGAAACGGGGATTTAAGGCCCCATCGTACTCGAATTTACTCTGCATTAACTGCAAAGCATAGAGGCTACTGCTATCAAAGAGGGCTGCATCTGCCATCGTTTTGGCGCGCACCACTGGGATTAAATCGCGAAAGGGAATAGAAATCCTTTGCAAGGTGCGATCAAGTGTATCAAAAGAATAACAGTAACCGATGCCGTCCCAACGTCCTTCACAACGCAGAATTAATTTATAGCGTTTTCCGTCCCCTTCTATCTGTAATTCTATTCCCTCGTAGTTAGATAAATTTAGGGGAGGATTCAGGTTTTTGGTACGAACTGAGGCAAAACCGCCGTTATTTTCGGTTCTAACGATACCGGAAAAGAGAGCGCGTCCTCCGGTTAGGGTTATCTGACTCTCGCTCACTCCTCCCATTACCACATCATCCACCGCACCCCAGATTTCTTTGATGTCACTGCTGGGATTGCTAAAGTCAAAGAGGGTTTTTTCGGCGGTTATACCAGCATTTTTCAGTAAATCGAGTAAATTAGCCAAACTATGGCGGTTATTCTCCCCTTGACAGTAGATAATCTCATCAATCCCCGTAAATAATTGCGGGGTTTCCAGAGCGAATAAATCGACATTTTCGCCGAATAATTGACGAGCATCAGCAATATTAGCGACTAAAGCGCGAATTTGATAGTTTTGCTGTTGTAGTTGAGTGATTACCTTTCTACCGATTGCGTTTTCACCACCAATGACTAAAATAGTCTTCATGCCTTGCTCATTTGTTAGCTGAATTTTTTTATCTTCTCCGAAACCGAGCAGCTTTTGCAGACAACTCCAGAGGGGAATACTATCAAAATAGTCGAGAGTTTGCCAAAATCTCTGAAAATCCCAGTTTTTTGACTCAGCCATAAATTTCATCTCCTTGCTGCCATTAATTTTTATTTTATCGAGTTAGTTGGGCTGTTTGAGATCAAAGGCTCTCCTGTAAACATCAAAAATCTTCCGTTAGGTGAGGAAAATCCGAGACAGGAGCAGAAAAAAGACAAGAGACAACTATCCTACCCATAAAACCGAAGACGATGTCAAATTTATCTGTGCTTTTAGATATTTTGACCCGATAGCGGCTCGATAACTTACTTTGACGGGATACTAATTCTAACAAAAAATATTTTTGCCTTATTCGATTCCATACTATCTAAGTTTTTAAGCTCATTTAAAATACTAATGTGCCGTAACCAGTTTAGGAGAGCCAACGGGAGGAATTCGCAAAAGTTGTGGAGTCAATTAACAATCACCCCCGAAAATGTCTTGACTATCGAACCCTATTTGCGGTATTTTATCAAATACGATCAAATAGTGATGCAATTCAGATTTGAGTTTACTACAAATTTTTTTAATCATCATGCCACAACAACCTTTAATCTCTAAAACCCTGACAGAGCAAGCTATTTTCACATCCTTAGCACGAAACAGTTTAGATGTCAAGTTTTTTAGAAAAATATTTTTATTGTCTCCCCTGTTATTTTGGGAATTATTTGGTTTAGAAGTTAACTCGGTTAAAGCAGTAGAAAACCTGCCATGTCCTGTCATTTCTAAGGAAGAAGTGGATACTAATGCTCTTAAAAGAGAAATTGCTAATTATTCAGCTACTCTGCGAGCCTATCCTAGTGATCCGGGTACAATTCAACTTTATATTCAACGGGGAATAGCGCGAGAAAAAATTAACGATCAAAACGGAGCGATCGATGATTTTAGTCAATATATTTGGTATAGTAATTACAATGCTCCCGGGTTCAAAGATCGACAGTTACTAGCTCAAGCCTATTATCAAAGAGGTGTGTTAAAGTTATCCATGGCTAAGGAGCAGCGTCAGCTAAAATTATTAGAAGCTGCTCGATCAGATTTTCAGGAAGAATTTAAATATAATCCCAATAAAAGCGAAGTTTACTTTAACTTGGCAATCATTGCCTCTTTCCTCAATCATCAATCCTTAGCTTTAGATTATTACCAGCGTTTCATAGGTTATGAAACCGAGAATTATCGTGGCTATTATCATCGAGGAAACCTCTACTCTCGCTTGGGTAATTATACAGCGGCCATCAAAGATTATGATCTGGCTATTTTATATCAACCAGATCTAATTGAAGGCTATTATAATCGGGCAATAGCTTTAGAAAAGATAGGGGGAAAACGAGAAGCTTTTAAGGATTATAAAATCGTTTTAAAATGCTCCCCTAACTTATTTTTAGCCAAGAATAGTCCTAGCAGTTATCAAAACCGTGCCAGAGTACAAATTGAAATTGCTGACGAGGAAGTGGAATTAGCCAATTTATCTTCTAATTCCCCACAGGGATATCAAATGGCGATCGAGTATTATAATGGAGCAATTGAAGACTTAGCACTTGTTATCCGTTTTAATCCTAACTACGATAAAGTTCCCCATGCTAGAGCATTTCTTAAACGGGGTTATGCTCACCTACGACTCAACAATAATCAAGGGGCAATTCAAGATTATAACCAAGCAATTTATCTGCAGCCCCAAGACGCAAAAGCTTATGTATATCGGGGGTTAATGCGAGCTAATAAATATCAAGAATATGCGGGAGCTTTAGAGGATTTTACTGCGGCAGTGGCGCAAAATCGTCATGATGCAGCCGCTTACTATCATCGGGGATTAGTGCTGTATAAATTGGGGCGTTATCAGGAGGCTTTAGATAATTATAATATTGCCTTAGCCCAAGATGATCGGATTAATACACCTAGTTTTACTTCTCGCTCTGTCTGTAGCGAAAATATCCGAGAATCTGCTGAAAAAAATTATTTTTATAACTCCAGAGAAACTGATTTTCGTCCTAATTATAATGTTTCTTGTCATGCTCAGGCGCGAGGAGATGCTCATTTTGCTTTGAAAAGTTTTGCCGCAGCCGAAAGAGATTATACTACTTATCTACTTGCCTATCCTAACGATCCAGAAGGATATCATAAAAGGGCTAATGCGCGTTTTGAAAAAGGGGATAAACAGGGAGCGATCGAGGATTATAATGTATTCCTACAAAAAGTCCGCGATGCGAGAATTTTCTATAGTCGTGGTAATAGTCGCACTGACGTGGGAGATAACCAAGGAGCGATTACAGATTACATTCAATCTTTGAGCATTAATCCTATCGATGTGACGGTGTATAGTAATCGGGGAAATGCACGCACAGATACCGCTACTATTCCCGATCAGGTACAGGTAACACCGAGAATATCGGCCAATCCGATCGCCTATAATAATCGTGGTATTATTCGACGACAAACTGGGGATAAGGAAGGTGCTTTGGAGGATTTAGATAGGGCAATTAGCTTGAATTCTAATAATCCGATCGCCTATAATAACCGGGGAGTTATTCGCTTTGATTTGGGAGATAATACTGGTGCTTTGGAGGATTTAAATATAGCCATTTCTCTCCAGTCTAACTATGCTGAAGCTTACTATAATCGAGGTTTAGTTAAGGAAAAAATCGGCAAGAAAAAAGAAGCAATTGCGGATTATCAATTAGCAATTAGTTATCAGCCTAATTATGGCGAAGCTTATTATAACTTGGCTCTTGCCACCTACGATGATAAAAATCCTAGTAGTAGATTAGCGAGTCTTAACTATTTACAAAAAGCCGCTAATGCTTTGATAAAAACTGGTAATTTAGAACTGTATGAACGCACAGTAGAGTGGATGTTAAAAATGCAGTAATTTATCTAAAAAATAAGCTCAGGTGTGACATTAGACCAAAATCTAATTCTGATTGTCCTTGTCAAGACATGGCAGCAATTCTTAATAAAGCTTGACAGAAGCACCAGATTGTGGTGCTTATAAGACGCTTTCATGACAAGGTTTTAAAGATTTTCTCATTGATTACCCCTCTGACATAATTAATTTTTGCTGGTTCAAAAACGTCCTATCAGTTACAGCATTGATCATAAATATGAAGTATAATTTCATCGATAGCTAAATTGTACAAAAAATGAAATCCTATCCAGTAGAGTTCCGTCAGAAAATTCTCGACTGTTATTACAACGAACCCATCTCTCAAAGACAATTAGCGAAAAGATTCTGCGTAACTTTAAGTTTCGTCCAAAAGCTTTTGAAGCAATCTCGAGAAACAGGAGATATTCGACCGAAGACTTATCGATGTGGACGTCATTTAAAACTCACGTCCGAACAGATGATCGCCCTCGGTGAGTTAATTGAGGAAAATAATAATGCAACTCTAGCCGAACTATCGGAACTATTCCTAGAAAAAACTGGTATATTGTTAAGCGTAGCGACAGTGGCAAGAATAGCTGAACGCTTGAGAATAAACCGCAAAAAAAACTCTACACCCCCCAGAAAAAGAGATAAAAATAGCACAAAAACTTAGACAAGAATACTGGGATAAAATTTGGGACGTAGATAAGGAAATTCTCAGCGTGCTTGACAAAGCGAGATCAAGTCTAGTTATGAACAGAAACGATGCTCCCTCGCTGAAAGCTTTAAATTCCATCTGTTTATTTCTTAGCAAGTCAACCTTTGATTGGTAATAAATTTTCTGAAATGTTGTCAGCTTTTCTCGAAGGCAATCGCTGACCAAGAGTACCCTTAATCCTAATCAGAGAAAAACTGTCTGAGTTATTTTGACCGCATTGCGCTCCCAATCGACAACCTAAGTCAGGGTTGGGGGTTGGGGAAGTGGGGAGAAAAAAGCCGGTAAAATAACTCTAGGCAACCTTACAAAGAATTCATGAAAGCGCAAACAACAAGTAAAGATAGCCTGATCCTGCGGCAAGAAGTAGTGGGTTCCCGTCGCCCTAGTAACTATTTTTGGGCTTTAATCGTCACTATTGGCGGTCTAGGGTTTCTTCTCGCGGGTCTTTCGAGTTATTTAAAGGTCAATCTACTTCTCGTTAGCGATACCAGTGCCTTACAATTTATTCCCCAAGGAGTCGCTCTCCTCTTTTATGGTACTGCGGGGACGCTTTTAGCCATCTATCTCTGGTTATCTCTCCTTTGGAATGTTGGAGGTGGTTACAACGAGTTTAACAAGGAAACCGGCAAAGTTAAAATCTTTCGTTGGGGCTACCCCGGCAAAAATCGTCGCATTGATCTCGATTGGCCTCTCGAAGATGTGCAAGCTGTACGGGCCGAAGTGCGAGAAGGACTCAACCCGAAACGGGAACTATTCCTGCGGATTAAACAGCGTCGCGATATCCCTTTAACCCGCGTCGGTGATCCTATGTCCCTCTCGGAATTGGAAAATCAAGGAGCGGAACTCGCTCGTTTTCTGGAAATTCCTCTAGAGGGATTGTAGGCCTTTTTTCGCTCTTTTTGGCTATAAAATGATGAAGATAAGAAAATCTGGCTGGCTATCTGTGGTTTGTGTTTTTTTAATCACAACGACAACACTTTTCGGCTGTTCTTCCCCAGAAGCTAACTCCACCCCCGATAATTCTAGTATCACCCAAACCTCTCAACCTGCCAGTTCGGGCAGTGTCAACATGGATAATTACAAACCCCGTTTAGATGGAACTGCGGTCGTCGAGATGGTCATCAAAGGTAAACCGGTAAAGATCGAAATTGATGGCAATGCGGCCCCAATTACTGCCGGTAACTTTGTGGATCTCGTGGAAAGAGGTTTTTATAATGGTTTAACTTTCCATCGCGTGGTTAAAGAACCGCAGCCTTTTGTCGCTCAAGGTGGTGATCCCCAAGGTCGCGGAACTGGTGGTTTTGTTGACCCAGAAACCAAGCAATCCCGTTATGTTCCCCTTGAAATTCTCCTCAAAGACGAAAAAGAGCCGATTTATGGGCAAGCAATCGGTCAACAGGCCACGTCGCGTACTCCCATCGTCGCTTTACCTCATAAACGCGGTGCGATCGCAATGGCCCGTTCTCAACAACCTAATTCCGCTTCTTCTCAGTTTTATTTTGCTCTGTCGGATATCAATTTTCTCGATGGTGATTATGCCGTTTTTGGTTATGTAACTGAGGGAATGGAAGTGATCGATACGATCAAACAAGGGGATAAAATTGACTCGGCTAAAGTTGTTTCCGGTGCAGAAAATCTGAAAAAATAGCGATCGGTTAGGGTGGGTTCGTGCGACGATAATTTAATCTCCCCCCTAACCCACCCAATCATTTAATATTCCGATAACTGATAACTGATAAGTAGTCGTGCAAAATTAATTTCCTGGTGAAGATAGGCAAGAGGCAAGAGGCAAGGGGCAAGAGGTGGTTAGATATGTGTAATTCATTTTGCTTAGGTACTTAACTGATAAATGAATGTTGTGGTGACGGGAATTGGGTTAATCAGTTCTCTGGGAAATTTAAGTCAGAGTTGGCCAAGATTACTAGAGGGCAAAACTGGTATAACTAGACAACAACCCTTTTCTGATTTACCCGTTTTACCCTTGGGTTTAATCGGTCACAAACCGGCATTTTTAGACGATTTAACCAAAATTGCCCTGATTGCTGCCCTCGAAGATGCGAAATTAACGCCTCCCTTGAGGGATTGTGGTGTCACTATCGGTTCTAGTCGCGGTTGTCAGGGTTTATGGGAACAGATGGCAGCGACGGGAATAGTAGAAAACTGGTTAGATAGTTTACCCGATCGCGCCTCGGTATTGACCGCTAGATTGATAGAAACCAGTGCCCCAGTCTTAGCACCGATGGCGTCCTGTGCCACGGCTATCTGGTCGATCGCCCGGGGTGTAGAATTAATCAAAATGGGAGAATGCGATCGAGTTTTAGCAGGGGCGATCGAAACCCCGATCACTCCCTTAACTTTGGTGGGATTTGAACAGATGGGGGCCTTAGCGAAAACAGGCTGTTATCCTTTTGATAGAGCTAGGGAAGGCTTAGTTTTGGGGGAAGGTGGGGCGATTTTAGTCCTTGAATCGGAGGAAGAGGCCTTAAGTAGAAATGCCCCCATCTACGGGCAAATTTTGGGCTATGGTTTTACCTGCGATGCCGATCATGTTAGCGCCCCAGCGGTGGATAATCATAGTGCTGCCAAAGCTGTATTACTATGTTTGCACAGAAGTAAATTAAGAAAAGATGAAATTCACTACATTCACGCCCACGGCACTAGCACGCGTTTAAACGATGAACGGGAGGCAAACCTGATCGCCAGCATTTTTGGCTCGCAAGTGGCTGTAAGCTCGACAAAAGGGGCAACAGGACACACTTTAGGGGCTTCAGGGGCATTAGGTATGGCTTTTTGTCTCATGGCTCTAAAAAATCAGCTAATTCCCCCCTGTGTCGGTGTGAACGAGTCGCCTTTCCAGTTAAATTTAACCAGATCGGCCATTAATTTTTCCTTGCAAAATTGTCTCTGTCTTAGTTTCGGTTTCGGAGGACAAAACGCGGCGATCGCAGTTGGTAAGTGGCAGACTGACAGGTGTAGGTTAATTCATGAATCAACCTACTAAGCACGACGTTTTGAAAAATTTTCAGATATTTATGGTGAGAAATCGACTAAAAACCTTGCCAGATAACGATTTGAGAAAATGACATAAAAGAGAATGAAATAACCCTAAGAGTAACAGGGGTAAGTTGGTCATGGTTACAAAACTATGTTTTGACCCGTTCGGACCTCGACGTCAGCTTTTGACGTTTACCTAACTCAGCATCCCGCACCACTTTTTGAAGTTCTTTGTCGAGAAATTCAAAGTCTTGATTCCAATCAATACCCACGTGAGCGTGAGGAAAAAAGAAGGAAACAAAGTCTTCAAAGTAGATTTCTAAGACATCTTTCCAAGGAGTATCAAAATCAGTATTTGGGTTATTCATTTCAGTTATCAGTTCTCTTCAACCACCGAAGCAATTTTTGTGATATACTATACTTACGCAGAAAACGGGTTTCTCAAAGAAACCCGTTTTCTCCAAAAGGCGATCGCTAACGTCAAAGCTAGGCAGTTAAAGTATTTAACCAATTGATGAAATCTTCAACCGCAGAGAAGTCGAATAAAGCTTCTCCTAATGCTTCGACATCATCAATACTTAACTGCATAATTTTAGTTTCCAATGCAGGATTAATCTCCCCTAACTTACGTTTAAGTTGGCGAATAATCAATGTTTTTTCGCGTTCGATACCTTGTTCGATACCTTGTTCGATACCTTGTTCGATACCTTGACGCATCCAACTGGTAGTAATTTGCATAACTCCCTCCTGTACGGGTTGACTAAATGTGCTAATCTCTTCTTGGAATTGTATCTCTTCGGCAGGATTTAGATTGAGATATGTATCAATGAATCCAGAAATTAATTGCATTCTCGCAGGATCTAACCTTAAAGTAATTAACAAGCGCAGACATTCCGCCTTAACCTTAGCTCGCTCTTTCTCGGCAATGTTCATCTTAGCCATCAAAGCCGAAGCAACTGGATTCTGCTGATTGAGAAAATCTCGCCAATTTAATCGATTTAACTGCACTATCTGATAGTTAAATTCTAACACCTTAAAATCGGGAAAATCGACTACATACTGACTAATTGCTTCTTTTTTGGGCTGGGAGTAAGAAAAAATTACAATTGGATAAATCGGTAAGACAAATTTCTCATGAAAGCGAGCAAAATAAGTAAACATTCGCCGATTAAACCACTTGCGGGAACTTTCCTGCGCTTCTACATGAATCAGAAAGAAAGATTCTTTTCCGCGAAACCTAACTTGTGCTACTAAGTCACTTTCATGCTTTTCCCCTTCCGTGACATCGGTAAATACTTCTTTGTCTAAAAAAGTAATTGAGTCTTTGTCTAAATAATTGATTACTTCAGGAAAAAACAACTCGATAAATTCGATAAAAAAGGTGGAGATTAACTCCTTAAATAAGCTATCATGGTCAACATTATTAGTCATGTAATATAATTTTAACGAATCTGAGCAGTGAATGACTACCAGAAAATAACAACTCTTTGTTTCTAACAAGTTTAAGGTTACTTGACGATCCAGAAAACGGGTTTCTTCAAGAAACCCGTTTTCTATTCTGAGAATATCCTCTCGTTGATAACCCTGTTCATACAACCGTTTAGTTAATGTTAGTTTCGCTTCTTTGCGGGGAAGATGGGAGAATAAATAAAAGCAATCTCCTGAATACTGACTCCTGACTCCTAACTCCTAACTACTGATAACTGATAACTGATAACTGATAACTGAAAAGTTCCGCTAATCTTTAGATAAATTGCGAGAAACATACCAAGTAAAACCACCGCCGATAACTGCCATAACTGCTAAAGCTAATAGTACCGGTCGGAGTCCGAATTGAGTTTCGGCGATACCCGCGACAGCTAGGGGTAAAGAGAGGGCAATATTAACGGCATTATTTTCTAAACCAAAGACTTTACCGCGCATTTCGGGGGGTGTATCTGCCTGTAGGGTAGTTTGCATGGGAACCCCGACTAAAGCGGCAAAAATCCCTAATAAAGCGGTCATAGCGAAGGCTAAAATTAAACTCTTTGTTGCTAAAGATAAACCGATTAAAGCTGCCGCCATACCCAGGGAACCCCAGAGACTTAATTGGGTGTGGGAGAATTTTTGACCCCAATAACCCAAAGCAATGGCACTAACTGCCATTCCCGCACCACAGGAGGCTAATAAAAAGCCAAATTGAGAAGCTTTCAACCCGGGTAGTTTTTCGGCCATACTGACAGCTAATACTGATAGAGCGGCAAAAATACAGAATAAAATCACTAATTGAATTAGGGCGTTACGAACTTTATGATTTTTGTTGAGGTAACGAATGCCGTCGCGGATATCTTCCCAAACATGGGGCTGTTCTGCGGTAGGAATAACATATTTTTCGTTAGTTCGCAGGATAATTAGAATTAAACCGGCAATTATATAAAAACCACCGACAATCATCACTTTACCAATATCAAATTGTCCTGCTCTCGTGCCGAAAATGCTATCGGCAAAAGCTAATAGAGGTTCACCGATGGCAAAACCGATAATTAATACTGCCATGGTGGTTAAAGTGTTGAGGGAATTAGCGGGTAGAAGATGACGACGTTTTACCACTAATGGCAGGGTAGATTGTTCGGCAGGGGCAAAAAATTGGGTTAAGGTGGAGACAAGAAAAGTAATGACTAACAACAGGAAAAAACCGAAGGGTAAGTTAAATTCTCCCTGTAACCGGTAATGCCAATTTCTTAAACCGTCAGGCAACCAACCGAGGGGAACGGCTAAAGTTTGCTCGCGCACTAACCACAATAATAGGGGAATGAGGAGGACAAAAGCCCCGCGTAAAAGGTTAGAAATAACTAAAACTTGTTTTTTTAACCATCTATCAACATATACACCCGCCACCGAACCCACTAACACCGCCGGAATTGTATTAGCAATCATTATCGCCGATACCCAGCCACTAATCGACTGATCGGCTTTTTGGTAATGGGTGGCAATTAGGGAGATCATCAGGACTAAATAGAATTTATCGGCTAATTGGGAAAAAATTCCCCCCGCCCAGAGAATGAGAAAACGCGGGTTTTTTAGCACTGGGGCAAAACCCTGACTAGGATTAGATTTGGGCGCACGTTTAGGCAAGCGGTTCATGGTTTCTGCGTCGGATTGCCTCGGTGAGGAATCGGAAGAATTAAAAACAGGTGTGGAAGAGTCGCTAGACGTAGCGTCGTCAGTTTCTGAGTCAAACAGTTGCATTATGATGATTTTTGCTATCTGTTTAAAATTCTAAGGGAGATAAACCCTCAACTAATGCCGAGGAGCGAAAAGTTTTTCCCAGATGATATTGAGTATAGCGACGCAGCAGGCGATCGAGGTTAATCCAAGCTAGTTCTGAGGTAAGGTTTTCTTCTGGGGGAAAATCGGGTTTTCCTAAGCATTGCAGTAATTGCAGTTCTTGCAACGTCAGTTTACTATCGATGTTGGGCGGGTTGATTGTTTCTGTTAGGGCAGCTAGATCTATTATTCCCCCTGCCTCGAAACTAAATCCTAGGCAATTGTTCCCAATTAAAGCTTTTCCCGTCAACAGGCAGTTATGGACTTGCGGCACTAAGCCAGCAATTATTAAGAAATGAAAAATTGCTTGACAAAGATAGGGAAGTATGTATTGATTTTCGTCGAGGACTTCAATTCTGGCCAGATGGCTGCAGATTAATTCGTATAATTCCCTCTGGGGTTGTTCGCTCAGTGCGATCGCCAAAACCAGTTCGCAGAGGTATTGACTAACGGTGAGTTTGGCGAGATTTTGACTTAATTTAGGGTAAGATTCGATAGTTTCAGCTTGAACGACCTTATCTAGGGATTTTCCTGCGACTATCAACAGATTATTGACCACAAATAGTTCACTTCTACCCCGCAGGGAAGATTTATACTTGCGCGCACCGGGAGCGATGGCTCTAATTAAACCATATTCGGCGGTCAAAATAGTTAAGAGGCGATCGGCTTCTCCGAAGGCCATTCCTTGTAGATTGATTCCAGTAGCTTGATAGGTGCGAGACATCATTTAATAATTAACTAGGGTCTGCTGAAAAAGTTTTTCGTGGGGACAGGGTGTGGGGTGTGGGGTGTAGGGTTTTACCGATTTTGAGGGGGTCAATTACCTAATTTTCAGAGAAAAAGTCCCGGAAATTTCCCCCCGATCACTCCCATATCTGGTACTTTTTGATTGACAAAAGCTCTAAAAGTCTTAGCCAACAAGGTTTTTAGATTTTTTCGGCAAACCCTAGCTAATTGTCTCCCCAAGAAGACTTGAGCTAATCACCAAGCACAGGGGAATCAGTCAGGACTATGGAGGTTAGCGGACTCGAACCGCTGACATCCTGCTTGCAAAGCAGGCGCTCTACCAACTGAGCTAAACCCCCGATCTGGTTTTTAGGACACTTTTGCTATCATAACCTATAGTCAAAAATATTACAAGTTAATTTTTCCCTTACTTGCCATGTCTTATCTAGTCGCCACTTTTTACCAGTTTGTGGCTTTGTCAGATTATCGTCAAAAACAGCCAGAAATACAAAAATACTGCCAAGAAAGAGGAATTAAAGGAACTATTCTTCTGGCAGCCGAGGGGATTAACGCAACGATCGCTGGGACCCGTCAAGCGATCGCCGAGGTGATTAGTTGGTTAAAAACCGATACTCGTTTAGCTAATCTAGAGGTGAAAGAGTCTGTTTGCGATTATTTGCCCTTTCAACGCTTAAAAATTCGCTTAAAACAGGAAATTGTGACTTTTGGTCAACCCAAGGCTAATCCTCTCGAAAACACAGGAATTCATCTCAAAACTGAAGAGTGGAACCAATTGCTGAAAGAGCCGGACGTGGTAGTGATCGATACTCGTAATAATTATGAAGTGGTGATCGGTACTTTTGCGGGAGCGCTTAACCCAGAAATCCAGCATTTTCGCCAATTTCCTGAGTATATTCAGGAAAATTTTGATAGTATTAACGATAAAAAAATAGCTCTTTTTTGTACGGGGGGAATTCGCTGTGAAAAGGCGGCAGCTTTTTTATTAAATCAAGGCTTTTCTCAAGTTTATCAGCTAGAGGGAGGTATTTTGAAATACTTAGAAGAAGTTAGTCCCGATCAGAGTCTTTGGCAAGGAGAATGTTTTGTTTTTGATCAAAGAGTGGCACTAACAGCTAATCTAGAGGTGGGACATTATGAAATGTGTCCCGCTTGCGGTCATCCCATCGATGAAAAAGATAAACAGTCCCCCAATTACCGAGCAGGAATATCTTGTCCTTATTGTAGTTAATCTTATCCTATTTAGTATCTGGTTACTTTTTCTTGCGGATTTGTGTACCAGAAATCATGTCATGAAGGGCGCGTTTTTTCTTTGTCCAGGCTGCCAGTAAAAAGCCCAAATATAAGGGAGCAGTGGAGAGATATTTTAGTAAGTAGCGGCGATTTGCTCTCGCAAAAGATATGCGTCGGCCTTGGCTATCGGTGACAGATAAATCAAAAAACATTTTACCAATAGTGGCTTTAAAAAGATATTCTAATAAAACATAATATAACCATTTAATCACTATTCCTAAACCAAGAGCAGTCAGGATAGCAATATGCTCGTGAGTAAAGTTAAGTTTGGCTTGAATATTATAGATAATTGCCGCTATAAATAAAGCAAAACCGATAATTGTTGTTCCAGCTGCACTTAATGCTCCTGCATAGTAAACCCAGATTTCTTTGGGTATATCAAAATCAAGATTTAAGTCTTGAAAAGTTGACCATTGTTGTAAGCGAAAACAGATATAACCACCTAATAAAGCGGCGATAATAAAAACGATAAAAGAATCAATTAAAGAAGCTTTGAAACGGAGCCAAAACCCAGCATAACTAGGAGAAATTGCAGCGATTAAAGAAATAAGGGCAGGATTGGGAATAGGAATAATTTTAGGGTTTTCAGAAGAAGAATTTTTAGTTTTTTTAGTTTGATGGGGATTGGATTTAATATCAGTAATAATTTTTAGCAAAGTTTTGGTGTCTTTCGGTCGATCAATAGGTTTTTCTGCCATTAAATTATCGATAAAATCTGCTAATCGAGAAGGGATATTTGGCGCATATTTACGCCAGTTAAATTCATTGGTATTAATGTTATAAACTTTTGGATCACTGGGTTCTTTACCGGTTAACAAAAAGACGAAGGTTTTGCCCAAAGCATAAAAGTCTGATTGGGGGACAGAATGACCAAGAGATTGTTCAGGAGGAGCATATCCGGGGGTATAAATTCCCGTATTTTTACCTCCTGCTAGGACGGTTTTAGTCACCTGTCGCGCTGCCCCAAAATCAATTAAAACTAATTGACTATCGGGTTTTAAGATAATATTAGAAGGTTTGATATCACGATGATAGAATTTATGTTTATGAACTTCATGGAGAATATTAGCCAACTGACTTAACCAATCCAAAGCGAGATTATAATCAATCGGTTTAAATCCTCTTTGTTTTTGATGTTCTTCTAAGTCAATACCAGCAATTTTCTCCATAACTAAACAGTGTAAGGCAGTTTGACTCTCCCGGGGATGATAAATAAAATAGTTTTCTCCTTTGGGAATACCGGGGTGATTTAATTGTTTTAAAAGATTGGCTTCCTGTTGAAATAAATCAATAGCTTTGCTAGAATCGTAGGTAAGCACTTTTAATACTTTGGGTATTTTACGTTCATCTATAACTTCATAGGTATTACCAAATCCACCTTTGGCACTTAATAAATTTGTGACTCGATATTTACCGTTTAAAAGCAAGTCGGAACCACAGGATTGACAGTAACGACTCTCCGTGATACTTTTTGGTTTAGGACAATGGGGATTAATACAAAAACTCATAGATTTTATTGGTAGAGTAAAAAATAAACTTGATGATAACAATATTCCCTGATATATTTAAGGTTTATTACCAAGAAAAAAGCCGCGCAATCCCAAAGTTACCACGGCACTTTAAAAAGCCACAACCATGGGGATAATCAGAGATTTAAACCCTTTCAAGTCAGCAATATCTTTAACTAGGATTGCATAACTATCTTCAACTTTTTCCAGTCGTTTATCGATACCTTCTACTTTTTCGGTCAGAGTTTTAATATCTCCCTTTATTTCTGTGACTTCCACCTTTAAATCATTAACGTCTTTTTGGAGACTGTCAAATTTTTGATTAACATCTTTTTGGAGACTGTCAAATTTTTGATCCATATCTCTTTGGAGAATGTCGATTTTCTGATCCATATCTCTTTGGAGAATGTCAAATTTTTGATTAACATCTTTTTGGAGATTGTCGATTTTCTGATCCACATCTCTTTGCAAACTGTCAAATTTTTGATTAACATCTCTTTGGAGATTGTCGATTTTACTCTCGATTCTTGTCAGGACAGATTCAAGGGAATAGGTAACGGTTTCGCTAGTTTGTGTCATAATTAACAACCTCTTACAGATAACTACTTTATTGAAATAAAAAATTAAGGTTTATTACCAAGAAAAAAGCCACGCAATCCTAAAGTGACCACGGCACTTAAAAAAGCCACAACCATGGGGATAATCAGGGATTTAAACCCTTTCAAGTCCGCAATATCTTTAACTAGGATTGCATAACTAACTTCAACTTTTTCTAGTCGTTTATCTATTGTTTCGACTTTCTGATCAAGAGTTTTAATATCTCCCTTGATTTCTGTGACTTCCACCTTTAAATCATTAACATCTTTTTGGAGACTGTCAAATTTTTGATCCATAGCTCTTTGAAGATTGTCGATTTTCTGATCCACATCTCTTTGAAGATTGTCGATTTTCTGATCCACATCTCTTTGGAGATTGTCGATTTTACTCTCGATCCTTGTCAGGACAGATTCAAGGGAATAGGTAACGGTTTCGCTAGTTTGTGTCATCATTAAATACCTCTTACAGATAACTACTTTATTGAAATAAAAAATTAAGGTTTGTTGCCAAGAAAAAAGCCGCGCAATCCTAAAGTTACCACGGCACTTAAAAAAGCCACAACCATGGGGATAATCAGGGATTTAAACCCTTTCAAGTCAGCAATATCTTTAACTAAGATTGCATAATTATCTTCAACTTTTTCTAGTCGTTTATCCATTGTTTCGACTTTCTGATCAAGAGTTTTAATATCTCCTTTGATTTCTGTGACTTCCACTTTTAAATCATTAACATCTTTTTGGAGACTGTCAAATTTTTGATCCATATCTCTTTGGAGATTGTCGATTTTCTGATCCACATCTCTTTGCAGGGTGTCAAATTTTTGATCCACATCTCTCTGAAAGGAATCTATTTTCTGACCCATATCTCTTTGGAGAGAGTCAATTTTCTGATTAACCTCTTTAATACTATCTTTAATTTCTTTGAGGACAGATTCGAGAGAATAGGTAACGGTTTCGCTAGTTTGTGTCATAATTAACAACCTCTGGTCGATGGGGCTAAATATAATTAGGTTATACTAAAAAAGTTTTTCGTTGGTGTGGGGTGTGGGATTTTACCCATTTTCAGGGAAAAAGTCCCTGAATTTTCCCCCCGATTACTCCAATGGCCGGCACTGTTTGATTTGAAAAAGCTTAAAGATATTATCCAACAAAGTCTTTAGATTTATTCAGTCAGCCCTAAGTATTCCCCTATTGCCTATTGCTAGGGACTAAGGACGATTACGCTACCTAAAAAATTCCATTGTGGCCAGAGATCGATCATGGTAATTTAAGAAAGCGATCGGGGAACTCTCACAGGGAAGATCCCGACCCTAACCAGGGAGTGACTGTTTAACTGTCTGTCCTATGTACAAGTCTATTACTGTTTTAACGCTGCTGACGGGAATTATCGCCGTTGACGTGGTTTTTGCTCAATCCACTGTTAATCTTCCCATCACAGTTAAACGAGGAGAATCCTACGAAGGATTATTGACTAGAGCATCGCAATTAGCAGAGAAAACTATCATCAGTCGTTTTAATCAACAACAGGGTCTTAATAAAATTGATTTATTAATAACCGCCGAAAAATCAGGTGCGATCGCACCTTTCCTCTCGGTGAAGGTATCCCGTCAAGATTGGTTTGGCCATCCCAATATTCAACGCTGGAGGAATGTTTTTCCCTTTGGCAAAGATCTCCTCGGTTTTAGCTCTCCCGCACCCGTCGTCACCCCGAAAAATCCCCCCGCTGCCCTTAATCCCACACCATCTCCAGCACCATCTCCCGGTGCTACCACTCCTCCTGTTCCCCCTGCTTTACCCTTCGAGGATGAACCGAATAATCCTCCCCCAATCCCTATTCCTAAGCAAAGATTAAACACTCCAGCTAATCGTTAATCGATAGGAAAAGGACAGGCTTTCGGCAGATGTATTGACTTTTAAGTGGCAAAACGGGGCTGAAACCAGTCTAGGGAAAAAATATCATCTTCTTGGACGATTTCTGTCCAACCAGTGACACTCTCAAAACAAGTCCCCGTCAAATTAGCACCCCTCAAGTCCGCTCCCTGTAGATTTACCTCTTGTAAACGCGCTCCCGCTAGGTTAGCACCCACTAAATTAGCCCCGCGTAAATCACTACCCGTCAGACGTGCCTCGCAAAAATTAGCCCTTTCTAAATTGGCCCCTTGAAAGTCCACCTCTTTCAGAAAAGAGCCGCTAAAATTGGCTTCCCTTGCGGAAATCTGACGACATTTAGCCCCACTTAACCGCGCTTCCTGCAAATTGGCCCAATTGAGATTGACTTTATCTAGGGTTGCCTCCAAGAGATTAACTAAGTATAAATTCGCCCCGCATAAATTCGCCCCGCATAAATTCGCTCCCCGGAGATTAGCATGGGAAAGATCCGCCCCACTTAAGCGCGAGTTACGCAGGTTTGCCTGTACCATAAAGGCCCCCGTGAGATTGGCTTTGGTTAAGTCCGCTTCCACTAATTGCGCTTGACTTAATTTGGCATAGGTTAAATTCGCCCAATTCAAACTCGCTCCCCGCAGATTTGATTTAGTCAAAAAAGAGCGACTCAAATTAGTTCCGCGCAAATTGGCCGCAGCAAAATTGACAGCGATTAGAGTCACTTGTTGTAGATCTAGACTCATCAAGTCAATGGCTAAAAAATCCCGCTCTCCTTGTTCGTAGAGTCTTAGTAACTGATTAACTTTCATCTCCCTTCTTCTACTTTAAGATGGTGGTTAAGAAGTAATCAACAAAAGCACTTAAAAACTTTGTCCGATAACTTACTCTGCTTTTAGATGAGCAATTTACGAGGCTCTCGTTTGAGTTTATGTAAAGTTTTTTATCGATTTTTTAAGAGAAGATAACCCGAACAGCAAGTTAATTTTCATCATAGTTAAATAGCTTGGCTAAAACAATTGGACTGGTTTTTCCAATTCTACCCCAGTCCATCGGCTAATTAGTATCTAACACTACTCTTGTTAAAAAACTTATCTATTGTTCAAACTTGAGGCTCTTCGTTACCCTTTATGCTAAATCAACAGACAAGATGCCAAGATAACATACTTCTAACCCAAAAATTCCGAAAGTTTCTAAAGCCATAGGCTCTCCGTTTTATTAGTTTAAG
>SFBI01000176.1 GCA_007095845.1 Microcystis aeruginosa Ma_MB_S_20031200_S102 | reverse complement strand
GTGGTTGAGAATTTAGCCGTCAAGAATATGGTCAAAAACCCGAAATTATCTCAGGCAATATCTGATGTAAGCTGGGGAGAAATCACTCGACAATTAGCCTATAAATGCCGTTGGTATGGGAGAAATTACATCGAAATAGATAGATGGTTTCCTAGCTCTAAAAGGTGTAGTAATTGCGGGTATATTGCTGAGAAAATGCCGTTAAATATTCGAGAGTGGGATTGTCCAGACTGTGGGACGCACCATGACCGAGATATTAACGCGAGTAAAAATATTTTGGCCGCAGGGCTTGCGGTGTCAGTCTGTAGAGCGACCATAAGACCAGAACAGAGTAAAACTGTTCAGGCAGGTGCGAAAAATCCTTCGGGAAAGAAGCAGAAACCGTTCGGCTGAGCTCACGGCCGAAGCCTAAATCGTGAGGTTTGGGAATCACCGTCCGTTTACGGCGGCGAGGATGTCAATATAGCTGGATGACCTATACCCCGATCCTCGTTTTAACTCCCTCTCGAAAATCTATTGCACCACAGCCTTTAGTCACCTTGAACCCAATCACCTAAATTTTCCGCTACAATCGACAGTGCTAAGACTTAGGGATTTATAAACTACTATTCATGATAGATTTTAATACTCTCGCTGAATTTTCTCGCCACTATTGCGTCTCGATTTGTGCCTTTTTAGTACCCGCTAACTTAGTAACCACCCTTTTAACCGTTCTTTTTCTCTATTTTGGTCGTCCTACCCGTCAAATCTTACCCATTGCTTCCCTAGCTTTGTTGTTCGCTGTCACTATGTTTCTCCACGTCGCCACCTGGTTAATGATTGGTGTGGTTATGGCCCCCACTTTTATCCTCTTTGGACTAGGTTTAACCTGTTTTGTGATCAATTTTCAAGCCATCAGCGATCGCCAAAGCTTGGAACAGTTATTACACACCGGGGTTAATCGTCTGGCCCGCTCTTTCAACTAAAGAAAAGCACCAAGACTTCCCCCTTCCCACATAGTTGAACCAAGAGGCTAATCTTGATGCGTCCAAGAGCGATGAGCCAGACGCAAACCCCAATCGAGCAGATAACCAATCGCGCCAATAACGAGAATCACCGCCATCAACTCTGAATAGGCGAGTCGATCGCGTGTATCGAGAATATAATAACCCAAACCCGCACTAACCCCCAGCATTTCCGCTGGTACAAGAACAATCCAGATAATACCGATAGCCAAACGAAAACCAGTTAAGAGATGGGAGAGGATCGCAGGCAGAATAATCTGGAAAACCGTTTCCCCTCGGGTAGCACAGAGACTGCGGGCTAAAGTCAACCAAGAGCGATCAACCGCATTAACCCCGGCAGCCGTATTGAGAAGGATCGGCCAAATAGCCGCCACCGTCAGCAAAAAATACACGGGTAGATCACCAATTCCCAAAACCATCACCGCTAAAGGCATCCAAGAAAGGGGCGAGATCATGCGGAGAAATTGAAATACGGCCGACAAAGCCGATTCAAGGGAGCGATACAACCCGATTAATATCCCCAACGGCACACCGATGGCACTAGCGAGAACCAAGCCCACAAGAACCCGGCGGCAACTGGTGAGGATATGGGGCATAATCTCCCCCCCAACAAAAAGATGTAATAAAGCGACAAAAGAGCGCTCAGGGGAAAAATCATTTAAAATCGGGTTTGAGTGCCATAGAGGACTGGTAAATAGCCACCAGAGCAATAATCCAAAACCGATACCCCATAAGGGTAGTAAAGCTCTTGGCGGGGAGGTCAAAGATTGTGAATTCATGGGTTCGGATCCTTAAAATTTGATCGTCTCGATGCGGGAGAGATTATTCGGTAAGCCGAAAGCTTTCGGTCCGCCCACCTGTTGCAAGGCATTACGGACAAAAGAATCATCCACGAGATCCCGGGCCACCTGTCGAGGTTGCAGTTTTTGGAGAAAATCCGTATTTCCTTCCACCTGAGTGGTTTTTAGCAGGCGTACCAGTTCCTCTGTATAGGAAGGGAAAGGATAGGGCTGGAAATCGATCCGGTTGACCTGCCAGGCTGGATTCTGGATTGCTCCTTCCTTCTTATAGAAATTGCGATCGTAGTAAGTAAGCGCCCGTTGCAATACCGGCAGCGGGTGAGGCGTATATTTTCCACCATCTTTAGAGAGAATCCGGGCCACTTCCGAGCGATTGCCCCGGGACCAGAGTTGAGCTTTAACGAGGGCGTTTACCACCTTCTGCGTCCATTGTTTCCGTTGCTTAATATCCTCCTCGTGAACAAAAACGACGCAACAGGCGTGATTCTTCCAGACATCGCCGGTGAAACGGAGAACCCTACCGGTTTTTAGATTTTCCGCCGCCGCGTTGAAAGGTTCCGCCACGATATAACCACCGATGCTCTTATTGGCGAGGGCTGATACCATATCCGGGGGCGGGAGAACCACGAGATTAACCTCGTTAGGAGCGATCGGCGCGTCCTTGGCTTTGCGAACTATTTTCAGCCCGTTACGTTGTAAGAGTTGTTGCAAGACTAAATTATGAATCGAATACCAGAAAGGAACCGCGATCGTTTTACCTCCCAATTCCCTGGGATTTTCAATATCGGGAAGGACGGTGAGGGCTGAACCGTTGGTATGGTTCCAAGCGACGATTTTAGCGGGGAAATTGCGCCCGTAACGAATCCAGATCGAGGTGGGAAAAAGAACATGAATAACGTTCACCTGCCGAGCGAGAAAGGCTTCAACAATCTGCGCCCAAGAGCGGAATAGGCGTGGTTGTTCTGTAGTTAAACCTTCCGCTTCATAAAGTTTTCGCGAGTGGGCCACCAATAGGGGGGCGGCATCCGTAATCGGTAGATAACCGATTTTCACAGGCTGGTCGTTGGCATTGGCGTTAACCGGGAGATTCCAATTATCGGCGGCGATCGCTGCTCCGAAGGAACTGGTAAACAGTGCCGAAAGTTTCAGAAAATCTCGACGGCTCATGCCGCAACAAGCACAATTATCGTGTAGGTTCATGGATTTACAGTGTCAAGACAAGGGCTAATTCTTGAAAAATTGACTGGCGTAGATCACTCAACAGCTTCGCTGACTCGAAACGGGGTTTCGGCATCGAGATGGTCCATTCTCGGCGGATGCCCACCGGATGACGGCCCATGAGAAGAACTCGATCGGCCACTAATAGGGCCTCATCGATGTCGTGGGTAACGAGGAGAACCGTGCTGTGATAGAGATCTATGACTTCTAGAAGGAGTTTTTGCATCTCGAAACGGGTAATCGCGTCGAGGGCGCTAAACGGCTCATCCAGGAGGAGGAGAGAGGGGCGCCGGGCAAGGACGCGGGCTAGAGAAACTCTCTGAGCCATACCGCCCGATAGTTGATGAGGATAGGCACGCTCGAAGCCCTCTAGTTTGACGCTTTTAACGGCGGTGTGAACCCTTTCCTGTAATTGCTGATGATCGAGGCGGGGCATCCGCTTTAATTTCAAACCAAAAGCCACGTTTTGCCAAACGGTTAACCAAGGTAAAAGGGCGGGGGATTGAAAGACGATCGAGCTGCGGATGTCTGGGGCTTGTAGGGG
This sequence comes from Microcystis aeruginosa Ma_MB_S_20031200_S102, assembly GCA_007095845.1. Taxonomy (GTDB): domain Bacteria; phylum Cyanobacteriota; class Cyanobacteriia; order Cyanobacteriales; family Microcystaceae; genus Microcystis; species Microcystis aeruginosa_D. The sequence goes on along the minus strand of SFBI01000176.1, from coordinate 13,158 downwards.
TCGTGAGTGCAATTGTATTTCTCCGCCATCGGCACTTTGCAAACCAGCGGCGGTAGCAAGGAGGGTAGATTTACCGCAACCACTGGCCCCGAGCAAACAAACCACTTCACCGGAGCGCACCTGTAGGTTAATATCCTCAAAAACGGTACGGTAGCCATTGCGGGTTTTATAGCGTTTATGGAGATTTTTCAGGATGAGGACGGGGTAATCAGTGGCGACGCTCATTCCCTCACCCCCGCTCGATCAAGTTCGCCCGTGAGAATTTTATCGGTAGAGGACTGACGTTGTAATTCTCTTTCTAGTTGAATCAGGCTCGGAGTTAACACAGGTAAAAAGGCGACCTCCCGCAGTCGTCGCGCCGTGTCGCTATTGCGGAAATAGCCTTTTCCTCCCTTAATTTCCGCTTCTAACCCTACGGATTCCACCGCTAACCGGGTAATGTCCACTCTGAGGGTGAATAGTTGGCGTGTTCGTCCGAGATCGAAGCTTTCTAGGGTGCTGAATTGCTCGATTGTTTTTTCTAGACGAGTCAGACGCTCCCGGGCGAAGAAATAACGATCGCTTGTTACCGCTGCCTTTCCCCCTAAATTTTTCTCCGTCTCCCCAAGGGATTTACGCGTAATGCCAAGGGCCAGTCCGCATTGTAACAGCAAGAAACAGGGGCGGACTGAGGGTAAAAATTTTGCTGCTTCTAAGCTGATAATCCAGTCGTGAGATAACTGAACTCGATCGAATTCAAGGGTACTGGTGCGGGAAGCCTGTAAACCCAATAATTGTAGGTCTTCACCCCGTTTTAACCCTTTTGCGAAGGAGGGAAGGGCGAGGATAAGAGTTTGTCCCGATCTAGTTTGAGCGGCAACGGCCACTATAAATTCTCCCTTAGAGTCGAGGTTAGAGGCCCAGGGCAGGAAACCATTAACAGTGACGTTTTCCCCCTCGATCTTTGCCTGTAAACGCAGCTCCTCGATCCCGCCGAGATACTTCATCGCGTTAGAGAGTCCTGTTGCCCCGGCTATCTCTCCCTTGAGAACAGCAGGTAGAATTTTGTTTTGTAGGTAAGTGTTATTACTGGCCGCCAAATATTGAATAAAGACGCGCTGACACCAGAAAACAAAACCGGTGGTTAGGCAGCATTGGGACACAGCGGAGATCGCCTCTACTGCCTGTAGTAAGGAGCCACCCCGGCCGCCTAAGCTTTCAGGTATAGCATAGCCGAACCAGCCCGATTCTCCTAGCTTGGTTAGGGCCGAACCGACGTTGAGATTAGCTGTACCGTTGTTGAGGTCAGTGGCTCTTTCTTCCAGAAAAGAAAGGATTTCGGAGCCTCGATCGAGCATAATTGTTTTCTCCTAAGGGTGAATATTTTCAATCGAGGTCAAACTATCTATCGGTGCCCCGACCACTTCTCTAGCTCTTTTTACCGCCGCTTCATCGGGACTATCGTAGAAACAGAGACATTTACTCAAGTCTTCGCAAACATAGGTACGCTCGAAACTGACTTCCGGCACTTGAGTGTAAAGGGGGGTTTTCTCCGCTTTTCGTTGCAGGTAAGTTTCCATCGTTAGCCCCGGGGGTAAATTCCACTGTACTAGATAGTTGGCTTTGTCTTTGCGCTCTCGCACAGTGGCTAAGTCCTGGCCAATCAAGCGCATTTCCTTGATTAGTTGCCAACTTAGCCCAGCGTTTTCTAGTACTTGCTCGAGGGAGGCGCGATCGATCGCTTGGATAATCAGGAATAACCGCCCCTCTGTCCCACCGATTAGGGCTTCGATTAACTCTCCCTGGGATTTTGATGCGAGTCTGGCAATGCGCGACCATATCTCGCTCACCTCTTCTTTTGTCCTTTCTTGTTGATCACCCTCTACTAGGTATAGAGTCATAATTCATCTGAAATACATTTACAATACATTTGAGTTTACTGCCTTTGAGAAAAAAAAGCAATATTTTCAAGCACCTCAAAACGCCGCGGCCAGAACCCTTGCCTTGGGTGATATGCGTGACCCGATTTTTTCGATAACCGCCCTTATCTGGCTGAATTTTTTTCAGCCAAAGACTTGACAAACTCCAAAATTTCTGCTAACCTTGTAGTATAATGGGAATCCGTGTCGGCCTACGAACCCTCTTTTTAAATCTTTCTCAAGAATAAAAATTTTAACCCGAATTGCCGGTAGTAGCTAAACTAAGAGCAGTACCACGGGAAACGGTGATTATGGAAGTTATTTGCACGCGTCCCCACTGTCCGAGACCGCGTAATCAGTGCCTAGACCTAGACGATAGCAATCGCTTAACCTCGATCGATCAGAAATATTGTATTACTTGCGGGATGCCATTAATTTTGGGGGGACGTTATTTGCCAGAACGTCTATTGGGACAAGGGGGATTTGGTGCGGCATTTTTAGCAGTAGATCGTTATAGTCCCAAAAAAGCTAAATGTGTAATCAAACAATTTCAACCCTCTGGTAATTTAAGTCCCCAAGCTTTAGAAAAAGCGAAAAATTTATTTTTTCAAGAAGCGCACGTTTTAGAAGATTTAGGACGAGAACATCCCCAAATCCCGGATCTCTATGCTTTTTTTCCCTTAAAAGTCAAGAATCAATTAACGGGAGAAGAAGAACAATTTTTCTATCTGGCCCAGGAATATATCGACGGTAAAAACTTAGAAGAAATTCTCCAACAGCAACAAAAACCCTTTCAAGAAAGTGAAGTTAAAAACATTCTCAAAGAACTACTTCTTATCCTCAAATTTATTCATGAAAATGGTTCCATTCACCGGGATATAAAACCATCTAACATCATGCAGTCTAAAAATGGCCGCCTCTATTTACTCGATTTTGGGGCAGTAAAACAGGCGACTAATAACCCTAGTAATACACAAGAGAAATCCACAACAATTTATTCAGCCGGATTTGCTCCTCCCGAACAACAATTAGGCAATCAGGTATCGGCATCCACAGATTTATATGCCCTAGCAGCTACCTGTGTTATGCTTTTAACTAATCGCGAGCCTGATGATCTATACGATTCGCAAAAACAGCTATGGAATTGGCAAAATTACGCCCCTAATATCAGTGCAGATTTAGCCCGAGTATTCAATAAAATGTTACTAGCAAATCCCCGGGATAGATTTCAATCCTGTGGAGAAGTTTTAACCGTTTTAAATCCTGCTGCTCCACCTTCCCCAATTCCTCCATCTCCTCCACCCTCTCCAATTCCCCCATCTTCTCCGGTGATTAGAAAAACTTCCCGCTTTTCTCTTGGGGAAACTTTCGCTAATGCTGCCTTTACAGGATTTGAAGGGACATTATTAGTAATTGCCTTACATAGCTTAGTCCCCTCGGTAGGAATTATCATCGCTTTTATGATCTTAGGTGGCTTAGTTTTGACATTATTTAAAAAAGTGATTGAAGGAAAAGATCTACCAATTATCGCAGTAATTACCCTCGCTTTCCTGTTAATTCCGCAACTGCAAGGAACTCTAAGTTTTCCTGAAATTGCTATCATTGCCGTAATGGCAGCCATTGGAGCAATTGCTATTACTGCCTTTTTCCGGTTAATATATCAGATAATTTTGCGATTATTTTAAAACCCTGAAAGTTGCCAAATTATCATCACTACCGCCGGTAATCGTGCCACCGAGGTCTAAAATAGTTTGCAGATAGTCGAGGACTTCCTGAGAAATTAACTCTCCCGGCATCAAAACGGGAATACCGGGGGGATAGGGACAGATAACATCAGCGCTAAGACGATCGAGGGCATTTTTCTGGGATACTATCTCCGTAGGGGCAAAAAAAGCCTTTCTAGGAGAAATAGCCGAATTTCCCGCGACTGGGGGAGGAGTCGGGGGTAAACTGGTAGAGGAAGGGGATTTAAGACACTGAAAAGCAGCAATGAGGCGATTAATATGTTCGCGATGGTTGCCGATGGAGATAATAAAAGTAAGTTGGTTGAAAGTCGGTAATTCTGCGGTGACAGCGTATTTTTCTCGCAAAATATCGTCTATTTCGTAACCAGTTAAGCCAAAATTTTTGACAATTACCGTTAAACGAGTGCGATCAAACCAGTGACAACCCGGGATAGAATGGGGAAAGTCTAAAACAGAGATATTAGGAATTTTATCGAGTTCTTTTCGGGCAGTAGCGGCTAAATCGAGGGTTTTGCTCAGTAAATCTAGTCCTTGCGTCGCCATTTGCTTTCTAGCACTATCAAGGGAGGCGAGAAGCAAATAACTAGGGCTAGTGGTTTGAACTAATTGTAAGGCTCGATCGACTTTTTCGGAACTAATGCGATCGCTTTTTAAGTGTAACATCGATGCTTGAGTTAAGGCCCCCAAAACCTTATGGGTGGACTGAATAGCCATATCAGCACCGAGAGAGAGGGCAGCGGGAGGTAAATCGGGATGAAAGGCAAAATGGGCCCCGTGAGCCTCATCGACGAGCAGCGGGATGGAATAATGATTGGTAATCTGGGCGATAGTTTTTAAGTCACAGCAAACCCCTTGATAGGTGGGAGAGACCACCATCACCGCTTTAGCGTCGGGATGGAGTTTTAGGGCATTTGCGAGGGATTGGGGGGTTATATTTAAATTTAGATCGATAGTGGGATTATATTCGGGATTGATAAAGATGGGTTGCGCTCCGGAGAGAATTAAGCCCGAAATTGCCGATTTATGAATATTTCTCGCCAAAATAATTTTATCTCCCTCGCCGCAAGTGGCTAAAATCGCCGCAATAATGCCACAACTGGAACCATTGACTAAAAACCAGCTTTTATCTGCCCCAAATGTCTCGGCTGCTAAAATTTGCGCTTCTTTAATCACTCCCGTCGGGGCAAACAAATTATCCAGGTCGGGTAATTCGGGTAAATCGGCTTTAAAGACGCTTTTTCCCAGTAAATTACTTAAATCTTCCCCGATTCCTTCCCCCTGCTTATGCCCTGGTGCATAAAATGGTACATCTAAACTATTGACTTTTTTTTGCAGTTGTGCTAACAACGGAGCGGATTCTGGGGAAGGCATTTTTGGAAGGGAGTGGGGGGTTTGTCAGTTATCAGTAATCAGTAAACAGTAATTAGTGAAGATTGATCGGTGAATATAGCGTTTTTCAGTCTGCTGAGGTACAAAAGTTATAGGTTTTAGGCAAAAGGCAAAAGGGAAGAAAAATAGGTGTACCTCACTAGCTTAGGAAACGCTATAATATCATTTAAAACTTAAAACTTAAAACTTAAAACTTATCACTTTAATCTGATCACTGATAACTGATAACTGATCACTGATAACTGTTAACTATCTGTGCCTAACATTTGCAGTTTATATAAACTAGCGTAGAGGCCGTCTTTAGTTAATAAATCTTCATGGGTTCCCGATTCGACTAATTCCCCACGTTTAAGGACAAGAATTCGATCGACATCGCGAATAGTGGAGAGACGATGGGCGATAATAATAGCAGTACGATCGACTAAAATCTGTTCTAAAGCTTCTTGAATTAATACTTCTGTTCCCACGTCTAAACTAGCGGTAGCTTCATCTAAAACTAGAATTTCGGGGTTACGAATAGCGACTCTTGCAAAAGCGAGTAATTGTTTTTGTCCTCCCGATAAATTTGCACCCCGTTCCCGTAAAAGAGTATGATAACCGTCGGGTAACTCCTCGATAAAGTGATCGATATTAGTTAATTTAGCCGCTGCCTTAACTTGCTCAAAATCATAAATTTCCCCTAAGGTAATATTGCGAGTAACATCTCCAGCAAAAAGAAAAGTTTCTTGGAGAATGACACCGATATAACGTCTTAATTCCGCTTGGGGAAGATAACGGATATCGATACCATCCACTAGAATTCTGCCCTTACTTGGTTCATAAAGACGACAAAGAAGACGAATAATCGAACTTTTTCCCGCACCAGTCGGACCGACTAAAGCGACTTTTTCCCCCGGATGAATGGTAAAATTGAGACCTTTGATAATATATTCATCGGGTTTATAACCAAACCAAACATTTTCAAAAATAATCTCGCCAGTTTTAAGTTTTTCTGGAAAAGAAATCTCTTTATAATTGTTAAAATCGGTGATTTCAATGGGAATACTAATTAATTCCCCAATGCGTTCGATCGCAGTAAAACCGGATTGAAACATGGTAAATTTTTCGGCAAACTGACGCAGGGGATTAAAGAGACGTTGGGAGAATAAAATAAAAGCCGATAAAACCCCAAAATCAATGGTTTTCTGGAGAATAAAAATACCGCCTAACCATAATACTCCTCCCACGGCAATTAATCCGATCCATTCCAGAGTAGCTGAAACGGCCGAATCATAAAAAATGGTTTTATCTAGGGATTGACGATAGTGAGTATTGGTAGAGCGAAACATTTCAGAGTTAAAGCGTTCGCGGCGAAATAATTGAACAATATTAACTCCGACTACATTTTCCTGTAATTGGGCATTAAGTTTTGATAATTCCTCGCGTACTTGATAGTTAGCGCTGCGGTATTGTTTTTGGAAAAAGACAATTAAAGTAGTGACGGGAAATAACATCAACACCAACAATAGAGCTAATTGCCATTGCAGGGTAAACATGGTGATGATAATAACTAAAATATTGACAAAATCACTGACAACTCCGATCGCCCCACTAGCAAAAACTTCTCCTAATGCTTCCACATCGCTGGTTAAACGAGTGACTAAACGTCCCACGGGAGAGCGATCAAAAAAACTAGAGGAAAGGGAAGTAACATGGGTAAATAAATCTTCCCGGACATTAGCAGTAATTGACTGACCAACTTTCTGCACTAGATAACCTTGTGTTGTCCCTAAAATCAATCGTAAAATAATCGAAACCGACAGGATAATAATTAGGGTGTTAATGGCTGCTGTTAAGGGCATTCGAGCCAAAAAATCCCAAGTTTGTTCCTTTTGCAAAAGGGAGACCGCTTGACCGATAATTAAAGGTTGGACTGCTCCCGTGAGAGATAGGGGAAAAAGAAGTATTAATGACCAAAATAGCAGCGCTTTTTCCTTTTTTGCGTAGGGAAGTAATCTTAATAACAAGCTCCAGTCATTTTCTTTGACCGGAGGGGACACAGGGGGGGATGATGAAGTCATATTCTCGGCAGCTGGGGAGAAATTACGCCCCTATTGTTAACTTTTCTAACAGGCGATCAATCTGAAAATGTTCCTCCATTAATTGTCGAATACAAGCAACTTTTACCTGTTCCTGTAAGCGAATCTTCCCGAAGGCCTGATCGACGATTTCCACGGTGGTGAGAGTATCTAAATTTACCGAGAGAATCGGTACTTCTAAATCCTCGGCCCTGCCCAAAATTAGGGGATCTGGAGAGATGGAACCAGTTAAGATTAAACAGGTGGTGGAAGTTTCTAGGGCAGCCAACTGGAGGTCTGTGCGATCGCCGCCCGTAATCACGGCCATATTTTCCCCCTTGCGAAAATATTCTAAAGCGGCGTTGACATTCATCGCCCCGATCGCTAAACTTTCTACCATCCAATCCAAACGATCGGGCCGACATAATACTTTGGCCTCCAAAAGATGGACAATTTCCCGAACACTAATACTACGCAATAATTTACTAGCGGGTAACAATCCTAAAACCTCCACACCTTGGCCCGCGAGATAGGGTTTGAGGAGGGATTGTACTTCCTCCCAATCATCGGTGGGAATATCGCTAATTACTACCCCCAGCAGTTGATTATTTAATTCCCGTTGCGCTTTCAGCAGACTCTCGGCAATTAGGGGAGAACTATAGCGGGCCACCAATAGGATCGGAGTCTGGAGAATTTTGGCCATCTCCCCCATCGATAACTGAAAAATACTACCTTCCCAGAGAGTCCCCGGTCCTTCGAGGAGGGTAATATCACTGTTAACCCGATCATCGAGATAACCAGCAAGAATATTGCCGTAATCCTGTTGATCTGCACCTTGCAGACGTTTAGCAACGGAATCTACATCTGTATAGATCACGGGTAAACGCAGCTGTTCGGGGGATAATTCTAGTAATTGCCGAATAAATTCTACATCCTCATCGACCAATTGCCCATCGACGTAGCCCGGACAATTGCCCACTGGTTTGCCGTAACTTATCTCTAGTCCTTTTTGTCGCAAGAGATGTGCTAGACCGACGACAGTTCCCGATTTACCACTGAGGGGTTCCAGGGAAGAGATGAGTATAGATTTGGCTGATTTGGCCACGATTTGCTCCTTTTAACCCGTAAAATCCCGACTTTTATTCTTCAAATCGCAGCAGTTTCCGATAAAATCCCTGCGAAAAGTCGGCCGAACCTAGCTGCCTAAAGGTTTTAATCGCATCAATGAGATATTCGATAAACTCGGCGTTAATAATCGTCATCTCATAGCTTAGGTCGGCCTGTCCTTCAAATTGTAAACGACAACGGGTCAATTCCGAGGGCAATTTTGATACATACCAAGACGCTACAAAAGGAATCCCATTACCGCTTTCTATGCGACGACGACCTTCTAAAGCTCCTGCTTGATATAAAGTGATCGCATAGGGCAGAATACTATGTTTGTCCTTGGCATAGTAGGGCATATATACTACCACATCGGCCCTATTAGCGGGTTCTAATTGTTCGATAGTCGCCATGATTTAGTTAATTCTTTGGTTTACAGCCAAGTTACCATTGACACTGATATTTTCCATATATTTTAACCGATCGCCCCAGGAATCTCCTGAGGGAGAAAATAGGCAGAATTGACCACCAGATCATCCTTCTATACTAAGATGTCTATCGGCTATAACCGGCATACTAACCCGAAAAACCGTGCCGGGGTAGAGGGAACTTGTTTGCTCGGGATTGGGACTGATAAATTCAATCGTCCCCCCCATGCTGGTAATTAATTCTTTTGCGATCGCTAAACCCAATCCTGTACCGGGTATATCTCCCCCTGCTTGCACTCCCCGGTAGTGACGTTGAAAAATTCTTTCTTGATCGCTCCTCGCTATACCATAACCCGTGTCTTTAAAAACAATTTCTACACTATTCTTAACATTCTGCACCTCGACGGTGACTTTTCCGCCAGCAGGAGTATATTTGAGGGCATTATCAATTAAATTGCTGAATACTTCCCGCAAACCGGGGATATTGGCGCAAATAAGTGGTATGTCTTCCCCGTGAATCGTTTCTAGACTGAGATTTCTCTCTTTGGCTACCGCTTGGGCCGAAAGGAGCAGCGGATCGAGAATATCATGGAGATCGATCGGAGTTAGTTGGCCGCTGCCAGCAGGTAAGAGAAAGGCGGTGGGGGAAGATTGCGCTTGCAGGAGAGGAATATCGACGGTGGGGTAATTTTCGCTTTCTTGCTGGATTTGTGCCTCAAATCCAGCGATTAAGTCCCGAACTCGATCGCTTTCCCTCAGGATACCAGTAATGGCCGTATCGTCACCCTCTTCGGCTAAAAGCCTTTTGAGTAGAAGTTTACCAAAGGTTTTTAAAGCGGTGAGGGGATTGCGGATTTGATGGAGAAAGGTATCGAGGCGCTGACGTTGCCATTGTCGATAATAACGTTCTTCTCCCAATTGGCGATCGAGTACACAGGCTAAAGCAAGGGTTTGGGTAATTTTTTCCATCTGGGTTAATTCCCAACTTTGCCAAGGTCGTTTTTCTCGGGTTGTCACCAATAATCCGACCATACCCTCTTCATACATTAAGGGTAAAAACAAGCGATGACCGCTGACGGTCTCCTGATTACTCCACAGATGGGATAAATCCTCTAACTTAACCGCAGTTAACAAGTCTGCTGCTGGTTGCCCTGGTTGCAAGGAAAGCCGCTTTTTTGGGGAAGAAGATGGATTAAAAGGCGGATAAACAACGACTGGGATTAAATTACTCGATAAAGGTTCCGTTAAATAAACTGCACTTCTGTCCGTTTCCATTTGCTCCCGCAAAAGTTCCATCTGTGCCTGACACAGAGCAATAAAATCATCACTCAGGGGAGTCCTGGAAGGGAAAGAGAAGGGCATACCAAGAAAGTAAAAAGTAAAAAATCAGAAAACCTAGATACAGCTAGGGTTGCGAGTTTTATTTCCCAGTGTAAATAGGGAAGAATGACCCTCCTCTTGAGTCGAGGGCAACCGGCAAAAACCAGTTATAACAAGGGTTTGGTCACTATTTTAGGGGTGGATCACAGCATATATTAAAAAAAGTTTAAGAATAATAAGTTTTGTATCGATATTTGTGGGTGTGTTTTTGTCAGAAAAACTTAAACATAGTCTCAGTCTAGCTTCTAGTCAAATTTGTCTGTAATTAAGTTTGTGAGGGACACTTGATTTCTTGGTCTAGAAGGGATATAATCGCTACGGCTTTTGTAACTATCATTACAACGATTAGCCAAAACAGGAGGTAATTGGGTTGGCCAGAAAACGGAAACGTAAGAGTCGCCGTCGTCAAGAAGGACGTAAGATACTTGAACTTGTACCCCAGTATAGTATTGAAAGTGGCGAAGATAAACCCGTAACTGCGGCGCGTAAGTATATTCAAGCTATAGGCATTAGCCCACCAGCTTTATTGATTGTCAAGCGTAACGAGCATACAACCGATCGCTATTTCTGGGCTGAAAAAGGACTGTTTGGAGCGCAATATGTGGAGGAAAACCACTTCCTTTTCCCAAGTTTGCGCGACCTGCAGCCCCAGCCCCAGCCCGTCAAAGCACCGGTAGCAGTTGCTAAATAACTCAAAGGACTATTGATCATATCATGGAAAGTAAACTCGTTCACTGAAAAGTAAACGAGTTTTTTTTGTCTGAGGCCTAGGAATCAGCCATCAGCGAAAAGCTGATGGCTAAAGATAGGAAATCTGAAGATGAAAAACAGCCAAGTTTTAGGCGACATTACCTGCTGTGGTCGTAATAATTTGACGTACTTGAGCATCGGTCAGATTCGGATTGGCACTCAACATTAAGGCCACTACTCCAGCTACATGAGGTGCTGCCATAGAGGTTCCATTCAAGAAACCATAGCCACCATTAGGGAGAGTAGAATACACTTGCACGCCTGGAGCGGTGACATACCTCATCGAAGAATTGGAGCCAGCACGATTGGAGAAGGAAGCCATCTGGTTAGAACTATTAACGGCACCTACGGCAAGACCCCAAGAGGTGGCACTGGAAGCGGGATAACCGGGTTGGGCTGCCCCCTCATTACCGGCGGCCATAACCACAATAACACCGCGACTGCTGGCATACTGGAGGGCCGATTGAACCGCACTGTCAGTGCTACCACCCCCCAAACTCATATTAATTACATCAGCACCGTTGTCCACAGCGTAGCGAATGCCTTGGGCAACGCCACTATAGGTGCCACTACCGGAATCGCTCAAAACTTTCACTGGCATAATTCTGGAATTGTAGGCCACACCAGTGGCCCCGAAACCATTATTACGAGCAGCAATGGTTCCCGCCACATGGGTACCATGGCGGTTGCCATCTAAAGTGTTATTATTGCCATTGGCAAAGTTCCAGCCATAAACGTCATCAACATAACCGTTGCCATCGTTATCAATACCATCATTGGCAATTTCGCCCGCGTTCGTCCAAATATTGCCCGCTAAGTCGGCATGATTGCGGTCAACTCCTGTATCTAGTACAGCAACGACGATTCCCTGTCCTGTATAACCTCTTGCCCAAGCTTCCGGAGCATTAACTAAGTTAACTCCCCAGTCATTAGCACCGCCAAAAGTGGGAACATCGGCAAAAGGACTTTGATTCAAGGCTCCAGCGACGGCTCTCGCGGCATTAACTAAACCGTATCCTGAAATGGCACTATATCCGGGTGTGACTGTGGCTGTGGTAGCCGACAGGCTTAAGTTATAGTTGGTGCTGCCACTGTAGGGATAAACTCGGACAAAGTAAGTACCTGCACTCAGTTGACGGCCAATACTCTCACTACCGTTACCGCCATTAGTGGAGCTAGTAATGACATTGCCGTTACTATCTAATAAGGACACATCGGCATCGGCACTTAATCCTGCTAAACCGAGAGTAAAATTGCTGGTGGTTCCTAAACTAAAACGATAGTAATCATTGGTATCTGTGGTACCAACAAAATCATTGTAGCTGGTGGGAGTTGCTCCAACGGTGACACTGCGCGCCGTCGCTAAGGTATTACCAGCGTTATCAGGAATCCCTACAGGAGCGGCAGCTAAACTTAAGTTATAGTTGGTGCTACCACTATAGGGATAAACTCGGACAAAATAAGTACCCGCATTGAGTTGACGAGTAATGCTCTCACTGGTGTTACCGCCATTAGTGGAGCTAGTGATGAAATTGCCGTTACTATCTAATAAGGACACATCGGCATCGGCACTTAATCCAGCTAAACCGAGAGTAAAATTGCTGCTGGTTCCTAAACTAAAACGATAGTAATCATTGGTGTCTGTAGAACCAACGAAATCGCTGTAGGTGGTGGGAGTCGCTCCAATGGTGATATCACGCGCCGTTGCTAAGGTGTTATCTAAGGTAGTAAAATCAAGGCTCTCTACTTCTTCTTTGAAAAGAGATGTGGCTCGATTAGTGGCTGTAGTGGGAAAAATTGATGACTTATTCCCCGCTAGGAATTTCTGAAAATCTGAGGAATCTAGACCATCTATGTAGTTATAGATGTCGTTGGCGGCAAAGTTATCTATCATGGTGTTCTGGTCTTTTTTTAGTGGTTAGATGGCTGAAAGAACAATCAATAAGATTATGATCAGACAGACAATACTTGTCTACTTGTCGGCTTTTGGGTGAGTCCCCAAAAGAGTAGGCCAATTCAAATCTGAATTGCATTACTGTCCGAGTTTATACGCCAATTCAAACCTGGATTTCACCACTCTCTGATCCTATTTCATACAATAACTTGAATGGGGTTCGATAGTCAAGATATTCTCGAGTACATATAAATTACAAATTATAAATTATGAATTATGAAGTGGGGAGTGGGGTGATGGGATTATAAATTATGAATTATGAATTATGAATTATGAATTATGAAGTGGGGAGTGGGGTGATGGGATTATAAATTATGAATTATGAAGTGGGGAGGGGAGCATCTCACTTACGCGATGAGTAATTATACTTAGCCTAAAAGCCACTCTTAATCGTGTCTTGGAACGAAATAGAGGCTTTTAAAGACCGCGTACATGGAGAATTAAAACAAGAAT
>SFBI01000175.1 GCA_007095845.1 Microcystis aeruginosa Ma_MB_S_20031200_S102 | reverse complement strand
CTTAAACTAATAAAACGGAGAGCATCTGGCTTTAGAAACTTTCGGAATTTTTGGGTTAGAAGTATGTTATCTTGGCATCTTGTCTGTTGATTTAGCATAAAGGGTAACGAAGAGCCGAACAATACGCCAATTCAAAAATGAAACGCATCAACCTCAAGAGTTGACAAAGAAAGGCTCATCAGTTACGGTCTGAGCCTTATCGGAAGTTAACGACGGCGGGTGAGTTCAGCCGTTAGACTGCCAATTTCTTGGTCAAGATAGTTCCGGTTACTTTTGGGCAGGTGCTATAGTATAGTGAGGTTTGTAAATGGTTTCTCCCATGAAAAATAAAGCCATTATTGCGCTGGGGGCGGTTGCCGCTCTTGGGTTGGCTGCAACCTCAACTTTACTTTTGACACGTCCATCTGTAAATTCTCCAGATTCCGCCTCTGCTCAATTTTCTCCCAACGGCATGGGTGGGATGCATCATATGCAGGTCAGTAGCGAGTTTAACTATCTTGCCCAAATGATTCCCCACCATCAGGAGGCAATCGATACCGCCCAGGTTATTCTGAAACGCACTACTCGTCCTGAGATGAGGCAGTTTGCTCAAAAGATCATTAAAGTGCAAACTGCTGAAATTGCTCAGATGAAAAACTGGCTCAACCAGTGGTATCCCGGAAGGAATATTAGCGTCTCCTACGTTCCCATGATGCGCGATCTGAGTCAACTTCAGGGCGATGCCCTAGATCAAACTTTTTTACAAGATATGATTAAACATCATATGGGAGCCGTGATGATGTCGCAAATGCTCCTAAATCATAATCTGGTGAAGCATCAGGCTGTCCGGCCCTTTGCTGAGAACATTGCCACTAGCCAGCGCCGGGAAATTCAGCAGATGCAAACTTGGTTGATGGCCTGGTTTGGTGATCGCAATTCAATGGGTGGGATGCATCATTAGCTGGTATTGCGATCGCAATTTTGTCGGGTGCGCTCCCTAATGCAACTACGCTTAACTAATACATAAGTTCTAGTTTTCCCTAAAACCAGAGACTTATCGCCTCAAAATAAAGATAACTGCTATATCCTTCTGTTCACTTTAAAATAAAACTGTTAGCTTGCTGGGGATTGAGAGTGACAATCCCAAAATCTCTACCTAAACCCTTCCCTTTCGAGGTAAATATTTCATGAGCCAAACCATCACACCTTCTTCCTTAAAAGCTAGTTTAGCCCCCAATCCCACTAGAGCAGCAACGGTGGACGATGGGGGAAATGTGCTAGGGGAATTTCTGCAAGAAACTCTGGCCATGACTAAACGTCTGTTCATCCAATTACAACGTCGTCCTTCAACCCTAATCGCGGGGGTAATTCAGCCCTTTATGTGGCTGATTTTATTTGGAGCTTTATTTTATAATGCCCCCCAGGGACTATTCGGCAACGATCTCAGTTATGCTAAATTTCTCGCCCCCGGGGTGATTGTCTTTACCGCTTTTTCTGGGGCCTTAAATGCCGGTTTGCCGGTAATGTTCGATCGAGAATTTGGCTTTCTTAACCGTCTCTTGGTAGCACCTTTAACCACTCGTTACTCGATCGTGGCCGCTTCTACCATTTATATTATCGCCCTCAGTTTCATCCAAACCGCCTCGATCGTGGCCGCTAGTGCCTTTTTAGGGGCCGGATGGCCCAGTTTAGCTGGATTAGGTGCGATCGCTTTGATTGTTTTTCTGATCGTTTTGGGGATGACTGCCTTAAGTCTCAGTTTAACCTTTGCTCTCCCCGGACATATCGAATTAATCGCCGTCATTTTTGTCACCAATTTACCGCTTTTATTTGCCAGTACCGCCCTCGCACCCTTAAACTTTATGGCAGATTGGTTAAAAGTAATCGCTAGTCTCAACCCTCTCACCTATGCGATCGAACCGATCCGTTATATTTATTTCAATCAGCACTGGTCTTTTGATAGCATAGTCTTACAAACCCCTTGGCTTGACCTCAATTTCTTGACAGTTTTAGCCTTGCTCTTAGCTTTTGATCTGCTAATCCTTTTAGCAATTCAGCCCTTACTTCGTCGTCGTTTTGCTTAAATCAGTTACCAGTTATCAGTTATCAGTTACCAGTTACCAGTTATCAGTTACCAGTTATTAGTTTACTGTTCATTGAAAAGCTTGTCAATTTCTCACCACCAAAAACAAGATAATTTTCTGAGGAGTTAGTTAGATTATGAATACTCAAAAAATGTTGATCAAATCGTCTTTATTTCTAGCTACTATTTTATTAGTCGGGGCTGATTTTAATCCGCAAGTGTTAGCTCAAAGCTTGAACCCCAGTCAGCCAGATTATCAAAAAAATGAACGTAGTTCTGATGGCAGGGATAGTCTCGGTGGTTTTAATCCTCTAGACTTGATTCATAATAGTAATTTTCGCCGTAGCCGGGACGGATCGGAATTTCAGGAAGATACCCTCAATAATATCAACGAAGCGGCTGAGGAGTTTAAACGCAAGCAAAGAGAACAAATAGAAAATCTCCGAAATCCTGCCCCAGAAACCAAATAAAACCCCTTTTTTGAGTAGTTAGACACAATTAATTGCACATATCTAACTACCTCTTGCCTATTGCCTCTTGTCTTTTGCCTATCCTAAGCAAGAGGTTGATTTTGTTCAATTCCTTATACTAAATCCAGTTATTAAAAACTGATTATTTATTCCCTCTTGCCTCTTGCCTCTTGCCTCTTGCCTCTTGCCTCTTGCCTTTTGCCTCTTCTCATAACTAGCCTGTACTCAACGGATTTAGCATTAGTATATATGATCGCTAAGTGCGGATGATCTTAGAAAGACTAATGACCGAAGATCATTGGAGAGTTTATCTGACACGAATTTATATTAAACTTAGGATTGGTTTATTGAATTATCATCTTATTAAAACTGTGGAAGTAATGGAAATCGGGCAAAAAGTCAAGGTCTGTCGCTTAAGAGACCGCGTTAACTCGGATGTAGCGGGTAAATTGGGTAAAGTGGGTGTCATCAAAAATTTTAAGATGACCGATGGCAGCGGTGTTGGTGCTGTTGTCCAGTTCGATGATAAAACCGCTACTTGGTTTTTTGAAGATGAACTCAAACTCATCTAAACACAACGCTTAGGAATTAATTATGTCCTTAATTTTGACCTTTTTGGGCAAGGGGGGCAGCGGTCGCAGTACAATAGCGATCGCTTCGGCAAAGAAAATGGCTAGTCTGGGGTCAAAAGTTCTCTTGGTCGGTCAGGATCCTAGCCCTGCTTGGGGATTACTCCTCAAGGCCTCTCCTAGCTCCTCTATTACCGAAATTGCCCCAAATCTCTCGGCTATCCAGCTTAGTAGTACCCACTTACTAGAAAAAAGTTGGGAAGAAGTCAAGGAATTAGAAAAGCAGTATTTGCGTTCTCCCACCTTGAAAAATGTTTATGGTCAAGAGTTGGGCATTTTACCCGGAATGGACCAAGCTCTAGCTTTAAATTTCCTGCGGGAACAGGATAAAAGCGGAAATTACGATGTCATCATCTACGACGGCAGCGGAGATATCAACAGTCTGCGAATGTTAGGGATTCCAGAGGTGGGCAGCTGGTATTCACGGCGTTTTCGGCAGGTTTTCAGCGATTCTGAGATTGGTCGCACCCTTTCTCCCTTTTTCCAACCAATCGCCGCCGCCGTGCTGAATTTCTCCTTTAATCCCGACGGTTTAGGGAAGAAGGTCGATAATAACATTCTAGACGAGGGACGTTCCGCTTTAGCCGATCCTCGGCGAGTTTTAGCTTATCTAGTCACCAATGATGATCCAATTGCGATCGCAGATGCCAAATATCTTTGGGGTGGGGCGCAGCAAATCGGTTTAAATGTGGGGGGAGTAATTTTTAATCGCTGTCAGAGTGCTACGGAGGATTTTGCACCGCTGCCGGCTGCGATTTTACCCGACCGTCAAGGAGAAGATTGGCAGGAGTTAATCGCCGAGTTACCCAATTTTCTCACGGTGCAGCCGCCCAAACCGTTAATAATCGATACGGCAGCCGGTCAGGTCAAGGTTTATTTACCCGGATTTGAGAAAAAACAGGTAAAACTGACGCAATCGGGTCCAGAATTAACCATCGAAGCTGGGGATCAACGGCGTAATATCGATGTACCACCGCCTCTGACCGGACGAGCGGTAAAAGGGGCAAAATTCCAAGACGGTTACTTAATTATTTCTTTTTAAGGGATTATGTCAAACACCGAGATAGAAAACAAGGATAATCGAGGCGCAAAAACGCGCCAATTATTGGGCATGAAAGGGGCCTCATCGGCAGAAACTTCCCTCTGGAAAATCCGCTTACAATTGATGAAGCCGATCACTTGGATTCCTCTAATTTGGGGTGTTGTCTGTGGGGCGGCTTCATCGGGGAATTATACTTGGTCTTTAGAAGATGTCTTAAAAGCGGCCACCTGTATGTTACTTTCCGGTCCATTGATGACTGGTTATACCCAAACTTTAAATGATTTTTACGATCGAGAAATCGATGCAATTAATGAACCCTATCGTCCGATTCCTTCGGGGGTAATTTCTATTCCGCAAGTGGTCAGCCAGATTTTGGTTTTATTAGTGGGTGGGTTAGGAATAGCTTATCTTCTCGATCGCTGGGCCGGTCATGATTTCCCGATTATGCTCTGTTTAACCCTATTTGGTTCTTTTATCGCCTATATTTATTCAGCACCACCCTTAAAATTAAAACAAAATGGTTGGCTGGGAAATTATGCCCTCGGTGCTAGTTATATAGCCTTACCTTGGTGGGCAGGTCACGCCCTTTTTGGTCAGTTAAATGGGACAATTATGATCCTAACCCTCATCTATAGTCTGGCGGGTTTAGGCATTGCTGTAGTTAATGACTTTAAAAGTGTGGAAGGTGACGAAAAATTGGGCTTAAAATCCTTGCCAGTTATGTTTGGAATTACCACCGCAGCTTGGATTTGTGTGATTATGATCGATGTTTTTCAAGCGGGAATTGCTGGCTATCTGATTAGTATTCATCAGAATCTTTATGCCGCTATTTTACTGTTATTAATTATCCCTCAGATCACTTTCCAAGATATGTATTTTCTGCGGGATCCGCTCAAAAATGATGTCAAATATCAAGCCAGCGCCCAGCCTTTCCTAGTGTTAGGAATGTTGGTGACAGGTTTGGCTTTAGGTCAGGGGATACTCTGAAGATTGTAATTAATAAAAACAGGAAATATCCAGTTTCTGGGACATTATCAGCTTGAATTAGGCTTCTGTTTAAGGTAACTTGATCCGTCAAGAGGGGTGAAAATAGATTTTCGGTTCGATCCCCCCTGCCCCCCTTGATAAGGGGGGTGCCGAAGGCGGGGGGATCTACCCTTGATAAGGGGGGTATCTGACGATTTTTAACACCTGACTACTTAGCTCGATCCCTAGTCTTTTCGTTACAATCAAGAGGGGATCGGTGCTGGGGAAAAAATTTACCTTTTTTTCTTCGCTCCGATTCGCCATTCTTGACGAACTAATCAAGAATAGTTTCTGTTTAACAAGATTGATTGAGACAAGTATCTCGAACCTAGTCACCATGAGTAATACCAGTAATTTTCGTCAAGCTTTACGCGAGGCTAAAAGCCAAGCACTTATCGGCCCCAATGTTATCCCCAAGGCTCTACCCTATCTCGGTGGTGGTCTAATTTTAACTGCGGTGGGAACCTATGGCGGTTTAGGTGTGATCCAATCCCATCGCGAGATTTTCCTCCCGACTTTCTTTGTCGCTCTGATTGCCGAGATTATTTTATTTTTTGT
This sequence comes from Microcystis aeruginosa Ma_MB_S_20031200_S102, assembly GCA_007095845.1. Lineage (GTDB taxonomy): Bacteria > Cyanobacteriota > Cyanobacteriia > Cyanobacteriales > Microcystaceae > Microcystis > Microcystis aeruginosa_D. The sequence goes on along the minus strand of SFBI01000175.1, from coordinate 30,825 downwards.
CGCCCGTAATACTGCGGAAAAAGGCAATACAGGCACTGCTCTGCCCCTGCTGACTCTCTATAGCCTTCTTTCTGGCTATACTCTCAGTGGAATCGTCTATGTAGCCCTAGGTACTTCTGGTGTTGGTTTGCGAGGAGTGGCAATTGCTGCCCTCGGTTGCGGCATCGCTTTTGTCTTGGGACGGAATATCGGCTCGAATCTGTCGGAAAAAGATGGTTTAGCACTGACTCAAACCGTTAGCATCGGTATTTTCGCTCTCTTTATTGTTCTCATTGGTCAGCTAATTTTCTTTATCTTTACTGGTGCTAATCCCGCCTGGTTAGAAATTGCTATTTCTGGCATCGGGGTTTTCCTGTTTGCAGGTTCGGCAGTGGTGGACTTTTACATCTTACCCCGTACCTACAGAGATGAACAGTATCTCAGTGCTGCTTTATCGATGTATTTGACCTATATCAACCTATTTATCTTTATTCTGCGCCTTTTAATCGCTCTTAACGGTCGAGATTAGGGCAAATAGAGAGGAGTTAGAAATTAGTTACAACCTAACTTCTAACTCCGCTAGAATAGTAAAGAAATGTAAACGCCCTGTAAAGATCATGACTGAACCACAACCGACTCAAACCCCCAAATTAGAAGATCCCAAATTTGGTTTTAATGACTATGCCGAGCGCCTCAACGGTAGAGCCGCTATGATTGGTTTTGTGATCACCCTGTTGATCGAGTATCTAACTGGCCAAGGTCTGTTATCTTGGTTAGGGTTACAGTAGTTTTTTAAACTTTTTAAGGTATTCTAGGGGAAATAGAGCCTTGAATGCTAGTTAACGCATACAGGCTTGATGATTTTCCCCGTAGAATCCTTGCAAGACCGAATCACCTCGCTGTTGCGGTGTGCCGTGGGAGCGATTAGGAGCTTCAAAATCACCCACTTCCGAGGCAGCTTCCGCTAGAAGTTTTCCTGCTATTATATAATCCTGTTTGGATAAACCTCTCGCTTCGGTAAATAACCAGGAAAGGGTATCTCCCGCTAGACAATCGGCCTGTAATTCAATGCCGATGCTCATTCCACCTTCATCAATGCCACCGATACCCCGATTCCACTGAACAGCGTGAGCAGCCTCGTGAGCGACAGCGTAAAGGGGAAATAGGGGATTATCACTAATACCAGTAACTTGCTTGAGATTGACGTAAACTGTATTATCTACAGTGCAGAAAGCCGCTAGGGAAATTACACCGCAGGGGGTGGTCATCGGGCTATTACTTAACAAATACTTAAAATTGATCTGGTGTAATTGAGCCGTATATTCAATTACCGCTTCTAAGGCATCCTTAATATCGTCTGCTTGCGCTCTCTGGGCTAGAGGGGATAAAATCAAGAGCGAACCACAGGAAACAGCAGATATCAGGGATAATAAACGTTTACGGCCAGAGTTAGGTTTCATGATACTAACAAAATCGGGAGTGAGGAAGAAGTTTAATTAATCTGGATTAGCCTACCGCTACGATCAAAATTTTAAAGGCTATATCTAAGACTTCCAGAGAAAATACAGAATTTACGCGACTTTTGATCGAAGTTTTCAGAATTTACAGTTTCATCCCGACATTCTAGATAAAATTTTCCCAAGCTCTCAGATGAGTCCTCAAGGGTTAGCCTATAGTAAAGACAGTCCCCCTGAGTTGATAACAAAACCCATGCAGAAATTGGTGGAAGTTTTAGCTGATAAACAAGCTCTGATCGCAAAATCTCTGGCGCTGGTTCTGGAAAAAATCACAACCAGCCTCGACCAACAGGACTATTTTACCATCGCTCTGTCCGGCGGTAGTACCCCGAAACCTCTCTATGAAGCTTTATCATCTCAACCCCTCGACTGGTCAAAAATTCACGTTTTCTGGGGAGATGAACGCTACGTTAGTCCCGATCATCCCGACAGTAATCAACGCATGGCCCGGTTAGCATGGCTCGATCGCATACCGATCCCGGCCGCTAATATTCATCCCATGCCCACGGATGAACCCGATCCCCACCGGGCCGCCCAAAAATACGATGATCATCTCCGCCAATGGTTTGGGGTCAATTCTCCCGATTTTCCCATTTTTGACCTGATTTTATTGGGAATGGGCGATGATGGTCATACTGCCTCCCTCTTTCCCCACACGGCAGCTTTAACGGTGAGCGATCGCTGTATCACCGTCGGTGAGAAAGACGGCAATCCCCGCTTAACTTTTACTGTTCCCCTGATCAATCGGGCCCGTTGTGTGATCTTTATCGCTGCCGGCGAAAGTAAACGCCCCGCTCTACATGAGATTTTCTCTGCTTATGGCGACCCTTTCTCCTATCCTTCTCGTCTCATCCACCCCCCGGCCGGGGAATTATATTGGTTACTCGATGCGGCCGCCGGTTCCTCTTTTGTCTAGAGAATAGGGGAATAGGGGAATAGGGGAATGGGGGAATAGGGGAATGGGGGGATAGGGAAATGGGGGAATGGGGGAGTGGGGAAATGGAGGAATGGGGGAATGGGGGAATTTCAACTAAAACCCTAACACCCCAACACCCTAACACCCTAACACCCCAACACCCCAACACCATAAAACCCCAACACCCTAACACCCTAAAACCCAACCCCTGATCTGCTTTTTTACTTTTTCCTTTTTACTTTTTCCTTAAAAATGATCGTTTGTCCTAATTGCGAACATATTAACCCCGATGAGGCCAGTCAATGCGAGGCCTGTTATACCCCCTTACCGCGGATGTCTTCCTGTCCTAGTTGTGGGGCAACCATCCAAACTGATGCCACCTTTTGTGGTCAGTGTGGCTACAATTTACAGCCTAATTCCGTTCCCATGGTGGCAGCCGAGGCCGAATCGGAATCGGAACCGGAACCCGTCCCACCAGTCTCGACACCCACGCTCGCCTCGATCGCACCTCCTCCTGTTGCCCCCTCACCGGTTCCGGCTGCCACCCGCTTACAGACGGAAATGGCTAGTCTCCAGCACCTACAAACCGATAGCAAAATTGAATTACCCCTACATCTATCGGTAATTCATGTCGGCAAACCTAACGATCGCATTCCCCCCGATATCGATGTTTCCGGTTTTCCCGATTCTGATATCGTCTCCCGGGTTCATGCCGATATCCGCGTCGAAGGGGGAATCTATTATCTTGAAGACACGGGCAGCGCTAACGGAACCTACGTTAATCACAATCCCCTACCCCCCGGCAATCGTCATCGTCTTCGGGCAGGCGATCGCATTTCCCTCGGTAAAGGGGACAAAATGACTTTTACTTTCCAAATGTCTTAAAGGGGGTTAGGGGTTAGGGATTTAGGGATTTAGGGTTTTAGGGTGTTACGGTGTTGGGGTGTTAGGGTTTTAGTTGAAATTCCCCCACTCCCCCACTTCCCCATTCCCCCACTTCCCACTTCCCCATTCCCCCACTTCCCCACTGAAAATTATGCGTACAAATTGGCGAATCGGCTCTTTATTGGGCATTCCTCTCTATATTGATTCCTCGTGGTTTTTGATTTTGGCTTTTGTCACCCTGATCAATGCCACCGATGCAGAAATTCAGTCTCTGGCTGGCCAGAGTTTCGGTTTAGCGTGGTTACTTGGTTTAATCATCGCTTTATTGCTGTTTATCTCGGTTTTACTCCACGAATTAGGTCATAGTTTCATGGCTCGCTCCCAAGGCATCCAGGTCAATTCCATTACCCTGTTTCTCTTTGGGGGTATGGCCTCGATCGAGCGAGAATCGCGGACTCCTCCAGAGGCCTTGCAAGTAGCGATCGCTGGACCCCTCGTCAGTTTTCTCCTGTTTTGTCTCTTATCCCTGGCCAGTCACTTACCCTATTTAAACGCTAATTTAACCTATATATGCGGTCATTTAGCGATAATTAACCTGTTTTTGGCTCTATTTAATCTTATCCCCGGTTTACCCCTCGATGGCGGTCAAATTTTCAAAGCAATGGTCTGGCAAGCAACCGGCGATCGCTGGAAAGGTTTACATTGGGCTGCGATCAGTGGTCAATTCATCGGTTGGTTAGGGATTATTTTGGGGATTTTCTTGGTTCTCTTGACGGCAGATGTGGGGGGTGCTTGGTTAGGATTAATGGGCTGGTTTATCCTCAGAAATGCCCGCGCTTACGATAATTTGACTAATTTACAGGAAAGTCTCCTTAATTTGCAAGCGGGAGAGGTGATGAGCAGAAATTTGCGGGTTTTAAACGCCCATCAAACCCTAGAGGAATTCGTCCAAGAATACGTTTTAGACCAAGCAGCCGCCAATACTGCTTATTTTGCCGCGTCTGAGGGGCGTTATCGGGGATTAATTCGGGTGGCAGATTTACAGGCGATCGAGCGCAGTTTCTGGTCAGAAAAACAACTGCTTGATATTGCCCATCCCCTCGGGGAAATTGCCACTGTTGAGGAAAAAACCCCCTTAGTGACGGTGGTGCAAAAATTGGAAACCATCCCGGACCGCATGATCACGGTGTTAACACCAGCCTCCGCCGTAGCGGGAGTGATCGATCGCGGCGATATCCTCAAGGCAATTGCGATTAAATACCAACTTCCCCTAGAGGAAACGGATATTAAACGCGCTCGCGAGGGAGTTTACCCCAGTTATTTGCCCTTAAATGTCATTGCTGCCGCTCTTGACAAGAGTGAACGGCCAAAAATCGGCGAACCGTCCTTAATGTCCTGACCTAGAGAGGATGAACGATAATAATCTTGAATATGGCTAATGCGAAAATTTCCTCGCTGGTTAGTCTGCCACAATTTCCCCGTTTCCACCTCTAAACAACTTAACCAACCTCTGCCGTAGGCCCAAGTATCGATACAAATGGCATGGCCGAGATTAACCGGTTTACCGCTTTTTTGGCTGGTATGGCCACAAATCATGGTTTTTCCCGAACTATGGGCGGCGGGATATTGAAATTTCTCCCAAAAGAGTTTGTATTCTGGTTGTCTGGCTAGGGGTAGATGGGGATCGAGACCAGCGTGAACAAATAAATGATTTGTCGTTTCGTAGCTATTTATACAGACTTTTCCTAAAAAATCCCAGTGGGATTCGGGAATTTTAATCAGGAGGCCTTCGCTATAGGATTTTAGGGTAGCTTTACCGCCTTTTTCTAACCAGAGACGCTGTTTGAGGGGGTTATGACGGGCTTGCAGCATGATAATCTCGTGATTACCTTTGAGGGGAATCAAATTGCCCTGTTTGTGTAGGGAAATCAGGCGATCGATCACCCCTTTCGAGTCTTTGCCCTTATTAACGTAATCACCGAGGGTGATTAAAGTATCTTGCGGTTTGGGATTGACGATCTCTAGCAAGTGATCTAGAGCTTTCGAGCAACCATGAATATCGCCGATCGCTAAGGTTCGCATGAGGATTTGGTAGGGGATTAGGGCATAGGTACAGGTAAAAGTATTAAAAAAATCTGTTCACGACAGACAGCGATTATTGGTGATCTTGCTTAGGGTAACAAAAAGGCTTAGAGTAAAATGTACCATAAATTATCAAATCTACTAAATTAATTAAGCTGTGCCGAAAGTTGTTATTGCAGGTAACTGGAAAATGCACAAAACCCAGAGAGAAGCTTTGGAGTTTTTGCAAGATTTTAAATCCCATCTAGAGGAAACTCCCGACGACCGAGAAGTGGTTCTTTGTGCGCCTTTTACAGCTTTAGCTGTCCTCTCTAAAACCCTCCACGGCGGTCGTATTCGCTTGGGGGCGCAAAATGTCCACTGGGAAAAATCGGGGGCTTATACGGGCGAAATCACGGCGGATATGTTAACCGAAATCGGGGTTCACTATGTGGTTATCGGTCACAGTGAGCGCCGGCAATATTTTGGCGAAACCGATGAAACCGTCAACTTAAGGGTTATATCTGCCCAAAAACATGGTTTAACCCCAATTCTCTGCGTGGGAGAAAGTAAAGCCCAAAGAGATGCCGGAGAAACGGAAAAGGTAATTATCAAGCAAATTCAAGCAGGTTTAGTCAATGTTGACCAAAAAAACCTCGTTATCGCCTACGAACCCATCTGGGCGATTGGCACGGGGGAAACCTGCGAAAGCGAGGAAGCGAACCGCGTTATCGGTTTGATTCGGCAACAATTAGACAATCCCGAAGTCACCATTCAGTACGGTGGTTCGGTAAAACCCGATAATATCGATGAAATTATGGCTCAATCGCAGATAAACGGGGTTTTAGTCGGTGGGGCTAGTCTAGACCCCGCCGTATTCGCTAGGATTGTTAATTATCGCTAATCGATGCTGCTGCCATGACGCGATTTTCCAAAACCCCGATGCCTTCTATTTCCACTCGAACCTGATCCCCCACCTGCAGCGGTCCGATTCCTTCGGGAGTTCCCGTTAAAATCACATCCCCCGGCAGCAGGGTCATCACTTGGGAGATATAAGCCACCAAAACATCGGGGGGAAAGACCATATCGCTGAGATAACTGCTTTGTTTGGGGTCGCTGCCATCATTGAGAAAAGTGGTTAATTGGGCCCCGATACTCAGTTCCCGGACAATCCATGGGCCGAGGGGACAAAAACTGTCAAATCCTTTTGCCCGCGTCCATTGGCTATCTTTTTTCTGTAAATCCCTAGCGGTGACATCGTTAGCAATGGTATAACCCCAGATTTTGCTTCTGGCCTGGGCCGTGCTGCAGTTTTTGGCGGTTTCTCCGATAATTAATGCTAATTCTCCCTCATAATCTACTCTTTCCGATTGGGGCGGATAGAAAATCGTTTCACCATCGGCAATAATTGTCGTCGGTGGCTTGAGAAATAAAAGCGGCTCTTCTGGTACAGGTGTTCCCATCTCGGCGGCGTGGGCCTGGTAATTTTTGCCCACAGCAATAATTTTCGACGGGAAACAGGGGGCTAATAGTTGGTAGCTATCAGGTTCTAATTCTAGTTCGGTTAGTTGCCCTCCTTGCCAGGGAGGGGCATCAAAGACAGCAACGCTACGGTTTAGCTGTAAAAGTCCGTAGAAGATTTGTCCTTGACGATGTTTCACTCGTACATAGCGTTGCGCCATATTTTTCTGGGAATGACTAGCGATCGACTCTCGGATAGTAGTATGATCATATATCCTTGCTTCTTTATTAAAGGCTAGAGAGTTATTAAAATCAATTAACCTCCGGTCTTGACAAAGAAGCCTTCTAGTCCATAAGGATTCTGAGATGAGCAATAACTACGAAACTCTTTACATTCTCCGTCCCGATTTAGGGGAAGAAGTCGTTCAGCAACAAGTGGAACGTTATCGAACTCTGATTAGCGAACACAGCGCCACAGACATTCAAGTTAAGGTGTGGGGTAAAAAACGTCTGGCCTATCCCATCAAAAAACTCAATGATGGTGTCTATGTGCAGATGAATTATCAGGCCAGCGGCAAACAAGTCGCCCCCATGGAACGGGCCATGCGTTTAAGTGATGAGGTTATTCGTTATTTAACCCTAAAACTCGATCGCGTGGTGGCACCCCCGGCCGATTTATCTCCCCTAACGGAAATTCCCCCCTCTCCTATCACCGAAGCGGTGGTGGAAGATGACGGTATCTCCGCTGAAGATTAATTGTAGTCACAACTGGGTCGGGTCAATGCCCAATTCCCGTAATCGGGCAAAGGCGCGATCGCGCTCTTGTTGTGCTTGGTCGCGTTCCTGTTGTGCTTGGTTGCGTTCCTCAAAGAGGGTTTCAGGGTCTTTAAATCGTTCCCCATCGGGATAAAAGACCTCTAAACCCTCTTCAAACATCTCAAACCGAATCCCTAGGATTGGGGAAGTCCAAGGAAAATTCAAGGCCGTTACTGGAAAAAAATCCTCTTGCTGATTGGCCCGCACCAATCCCCAGAAATCATGGGAGTCTGGGTCATAGAAAAACATTTCTAATACCCCATGCTCCCGATAAAAAGACTGCTTTTTGAGCATTTCCCTGGCACTATTGCTCGGAGAGAGGATTTCAAACACTACCTGGGGAGCAATATTGTCTTCTTCCCATTGTTTATAGCTGCCCCGCTCACCAGGTGGACGGCCGAAAACCACCATCGCATCGGGAGCTTGACGGGGAGCGGGGGGTACAGTTACCTGCTGGGGATACCAGAGCAAATCTCCGGCAACAAAGACGGTTTGCTCCTTAAATAAATACCTGAGATTGGCAACCAAGCGAACAATCCAGCGATATTGAACTGTGTTGTCGGCCATGGGTTTACCGTCGGAGTCAGGATAGAAAAGTTGGGGTTCGATGGGTGCTTGAACCATGCTTTATCTCTTGCGATCGCATTTTGCTCTGACTTTATTGTATCACCGCAAATCCTCGGTTTGAAACCCTCTCCTTTTAGGACGGCTTTGCTTTAGACCTCCTGCCAAAGTTGTATAAGTAGGGCGTGTTACGCTGTCGCTAACATACCTTTGTTTTTAAACGACAAAGAGCTTTTAGACTAGATATAGATGGGTTGGGGGTGCTGAGTTTATATATTTTTCAGCTTACTAGCTCCCGCCTTTTCTTTCCACCCCTATCCCGAACTGACCTTAAAACAGTGAAAAAAGATTGAAGATTTTGAGTGACGGAATGCCTTGTTACTTATTTAAAATTATTTCCCCCTTTACCACTGTATATAAAGGAGATTTCCTCAACCAACACTTTGTTAACAAAATCTTTTATTCAAGGTATCCTATAATAGGACTTAAAGCTTACTGAGGATTAATCAATTTTCTAGAGACTACAACCAGAGACAAATCGATCGCCAAGTATTGAACTTTTTAACCAAACCACAATTCTATGTCAAAAAAATCATTTTTACCCGGTTGTTTAGTCGTCCTAGGACTAACAGCAGTAACCGCAGGAGGTGTCTATCTTTATCTACGAGGACAACTTCCTTGGCAAAGATTCACCCCCTTAGAATCGGCAAAAGTTATCCCAGAAACTGCCTTTGCTAGTAGTTTTGTCTCCACGGATGCAAAAGCTTGGTCAGTGTTAGCTAAATATGGTACACCAGAATCGCGAACTGTGGTTAGTCAAGGACTAGAAGAGTTACAAAAAAATATCTTCACTGATAAGATTGATTATCAACGGGATATCGAACCTTGGATCGGTAGTATCAGCTTTGCTTTCCTTCCCGCAACTACCCCCGGACAATCGGAATTATTAACGGTTATCGGCATCAAAGATAAAATTAAAGCGTCGGAATTCGAGAAACAACTAGGACAAAAAGTTAATCGCAAAACTAGCACCAGTGACTACAAAGGTATTACAATTACTGCTATAGATTGGCAGGATAACACCACTATTTATACTGCCGTTACTGGCGATTTTTTGTTGATATCCTACGATAAAAAGGTGTTAGAATCGGCGATCAATACCTACCAAGGACAGCCATCTTTTAGCAGTAAACTGGAAGTGATAAAACTGCTTTCCCAATCCCTCAACCTACCCAATACCCTAGCAACAATTTATATCGATGATTATGCCAAAATCTTGGGAGCAGATGCTAATTTATCTCCCCAAAGTCGGCAAGAATTAGCAAAAATTCAGGATATTGTCGCAGGAGTGGGTGTCACCGATACGGGATTACAGTTACAAATGGTGGCTAAACTTGCTCCTGAAACTATTTCTAATCTACCTTCCCCTAGCAGAAATCAAGTTTTAAATTATTTACCCGGAGATACCATTGCACTCTGGAGTGGGAATAATCTTAAACAGGGATGGGAAGAAGCAGAAAAACAGTCCCAAACTAACCCAGAATTACAAGCTTTTCTGCGTCAGATCCGTGAGAATTTTCAGATGGCAACCCTTGATGCGGATAAAGAAGTTTTTAACTGGATGGATCGAGAATTTGCCTTCGGAATTATCCCCAACCAGCAAGGGGTGGGAGGGTTAGGTTTTGGGGGGATGATGATCTGGCAAACCGGTGATCAGAAAGCGGCAAAAACTACCCTCGATAGGTTAAATCAATTGGGAAAAACTGTTCCCTTTATCACCATAAAAAACAGTCAAATTTCTGGCCAAGATGTGACTGAATGGAAAGCGGAAGAACAAGCTATTTTAACCTATGCTTGGCCTAATAATGATACCCTAAAAATGACCGTCGGAATTCCCTATCAACCGCAACCGAATCAACCGATTAGCAAAAGTGAGATTTTCCAAGCATCGATCGCAAATTTGCCTACAAATAATCTCGGTTATTTCTTCATCGATGTGGAGCAAATTATCGCTAAAGCAGGGGGAATTAATAATCTTCCGGCCACGGAATTAACCCCAGAAGCAAAGGCCTTTTTAGAATCGGTACGCGGGATCGGAATTACTGCCACTATGCCTGATAAAACCACCAGTAAAATTGATGTTTTATTTTCCCTGAAGCAAACTCCCTAAAAAGTAACCGACTAAATAAAGCGATCCACAGAGAATTATCTGACTCTCGGCAGATTCTTGGATGGCTTTTTTTAGTCCTAAAAATACATCGGAACAAGTCGCTAGGTGAGATAATTCTGGACAAATTGATGTCGCTAATTCCGCTAAGGTTTCAGGATTGGCACTGCTATGATCGGGGACAGGAACTAAATATAAACTATCGCCTTTTCTTAATAAAGCTTGGAATATTTCTCGATGATCTTTAGTCGATAAAATTCCCATCACCCAGATAATTTTTGGAGCCTTTAAACTATCTACATACTGCCTTAAACCAATAGCAGCAGCAGGATTATGAGCGCCATCTATTAAAACTTCTCGCTGACACCAATTAACGGTTTGTAAACGTCCTAACCAGCGAGTTTTTGCCATTCCTTCCTGCACGACTTCATCGCTAATTTGCCAACCTTGCTGACGTAAAATATTAACAACAGCGATCGCTATAGCGGAATTAGTTAATTGAAAATCTCCAGCTAAGGATAAAGGATATTCTAAACCTTGATATTTGGCCCGATTATCGGCAATTTTTTCGGCAGCTTCTACCCATACCGTCGGACAATTTAACAGCTTGATTCTCTCCCTAACTACCCCCTGCGCTGATTCCGGTAATTGTCCGATAACTGCGGGACAATTCGCTTTTAATATCCCCGCTTTCTCCCCGGCAATATCGGCAACCGTCGGCCCTAAATTTTGCCAATGTTCCCGACTAATAGAAGTGATGACAGTAACTAAAGGTTGAGCGCAAACATTAGTCGCATCTAATCTTCCTCCTAAACCCACTTCCATCACGGCAATATCCACCTTTTCCCGGGCAAAATACAGCCAAGCAGCGGCAGTAATTACCTCAAATTGAGTAGGACTTTCCTGCTGGGAATCTATAAGAGATTGTAGATCTTTAAGCAGGTTTTCTAAAGTCGAAGTTTCAATATTTTCGCCATTAATAGAGATTCTTTCCGTCCAATCAATTAAATGGGGAGAAATATAACGTCCGACTTTGTAACCAGCAGTGCTGAGAATAGAGGATAGATAGGCACAAACCGAACCTTTGCCATTAGTTCCCGTGACATGAATAATCGGAATTTGATCTTGGGGATTGCCTAAAATCTCCAGTAGATTTTTTATTCTTTCTAAACCGAGATTAACCCCAAAACGCTGAAAAGATTGCAGTAAAGAATCGATAGTCATGGTTGGCAAACTATAAATAAAGGAATCCGGGTAGGATTGATGCTCCTACCGGCACGGATGACCCTTTCTGTGGGTGGTAATGTCTAAAGTTTGACTAAAATACTCGGTTCTTTTTGGATCGGTAAAACATCAAGAGAGTCAATATTAGCGCAGTATTTTAAATCTTCTTGACAGTGGAGACGCAAGAGGCGCTGACCATGACTACAACTGTGGAACATCCCTAAAAGATCATTTTGCCATTGACGATAAAGAGCGATCGAGGCGATCACCTCATCATTACCGATCGCCATTTGCCCCGATTGTTCTTGTAACGCATTGGCGATCGCTCCAGCACAGGCCGTATCTTCCAGAGAATAACCCCCTTCCCAACCAGAGCCAACAATCCAGACGGTGTCGGGCTGCCTATCCAATAAGTAATTAACCGCAGCTTGCCGATTGATCATAGCCGCAGTGATCACGATTGGGGATTCTTCCACCCTTTGCAGAGCGCGAGTGCCGTTAGTGGTGCTGATAAACAGACGACGACCTTTCATTAAATCAGGGGTACAATCGAGGGGAGAATTGCCCAGATCGCAGCCTTCCACTTTCGCACCGCCTCTTTCTCCTGCCCGGAGACGTTTTTCTGGTTGCCAGGTATCGCTCACCTGCATCAGGGTTTTCAGATCGCTAAAGGTTTGCACTGCTTCTGCACCGGCATTAAGGGCAGTGGCGATCGTGGTTGTTGCTCTTAAAACATCGATAACGACGGCGCAATCGGGTAGAGTATGGACGGGGGTAAGTTCGGGAGTATGATAAATGAAAACCTGCACGAGTTATACCAAGTAAAAAGTAAAAGGGGAAATAAGCTCAACATACCGCCGCTCGGCGTCGCGCTGGCAGAAGAAAGACAAGGCCGATTTTATCACGATGGATGTCAGCTAGTTAAGCTGTTCGTAATTCAAATTGCTTGTTGAGATCAGGCAAGGGGACTTGCGCTTTGATAATGTACCTTTTGGGCGAACGCAGTTCGCCCCTACATTGTGGACAAAATCCGTTACTGTAGGGGCGCAAAGCTTGCGCCCTCCGATCGATTGGGATATTATTCTCACGCAAGTCCCTTATCACTTGAAATGCCTACGCGGATCACAAAATTGGTCAATTGTCAATAGGGTTTGAGATGTTCTCACCCGGGTCGATCGTCATAACGAAATGTTATCATTAATAATTATTATGCCTGCTAACTCTGCTAAAGATCGTTTTCATGGTGCAGTGAGAAAAGGAGAAGAAAAAGAACCTAAAAGACAGTTATATTTAGATGTTCCCTTAGATATTTATTATAGTTTTTTTGAATTGCGATTTATTCAAACTGTCGTTAAACGATTTCAAATTTACCTGATTATTTATGATCCGATTGGGGAGGTAATTGTCGCATGGAAAAATTAGAACAATATCGTCACTATGTCAAGCAAGTCATTACTGAATATTCTCAGATAGGTTCATCTAAAGATCCGATTGAACAACAATTGATTTTTGATACTGTTGGCGATCACTATCAATTGATGTATGTTGGCTGGAAAAATAGACGAAGATATCATGGTTGTGTTTTGCATCTCGATATTAAAAAGGGTAAAATCTGGATACAACATGATGGCACTGAGGTGGGAATTGCCAATGAATTAGTTAATTTAGGGGTTCCTAAAGAAGATATTGTTTTAGCCTTTCATGAACCCCTAGTCAGAGAATATACAGGGTTTGCGGTGGGTTAATCTTAATCCGAGAAAAGCGCCAAATTCGCCTAACCTAATCATAGCTTAGGCGACAAACAGGATCAGCAAGAGACTTCGATTTTTTGACCTTGCTGATCTCTGTATTTCTTTGTTAACAAAACTTAACAATTATCGGCAAAATTTCGCTTGCTTTTGTCGGGAGATTTTGAGATAATATTTTTAAAGGATTTTATTCATAATGGGAATTTGTGGGTCTAAAAAAATTTTGCACGGATTTCCATCATAAGAAAAGCATAGCGCAAGTCGCCAGCAAAGTCAAGTCCTTTCCCATTAATTATGGGTTGGCTGAAAAAGTAAGGGCGATCGCTGGTTTAGATACAAGGTTTTTGAGCCACCAGCTTGAAAATCTTGCAGCTGCTTGGCTAAACAGGCCGCCAAACCCCTTATCTCGTCTATATTTCACATTTATTCAGCCAACCCTACCTAAATCTCTGCTGAAGGTGGAGATCAAAGGCTGTTTTAAACTAATACTTTACTGCGATCGTTAGAATTATCCCCAAAAATTGCCCCTCGTCGAATTAAATCCCGTTTTTGTTCACGGGTGATCCCCGTTGCACCGATAAAGATAGCGTTTTCAACTTTCGCCCCACTCAGGTTAGCCCCACTCAGGTTAGCTTCAATCAGGTCAGCCCCCCACAAGATAGCCCCACTCAGGTTAGCCTCACTCAGGTTAGCCCCACTCAGGTTAGCCTCCCACAGGTCAGCCTGACCCAGGTTAGCCCCACTCAGGATAGCCCCTCTCAGGAAAGCCAGACTCAGGCCAGCCTCACTCAGGAAAGCCCTTCTCAGGTCAGCCCCTTTCAGGTTAGCCCCCCACAAGATAGCCCCACTCAGGATAGCCCCTCTCAGGTCAGCCCCACTCAGGTTAGCCTCACTCAGGAAAGCCCTTCTCAGGTCAGCCCCTTTCAGGTTAGCCCCACTCAGGATAGCCCCACTCAGGCCAACCCTTCTCAGGATAGCCCCACTTAAATCAACTTGTTGTAGAGTTGTCTTATCGATTGTTCCCTCTCGAATTGCCTTAATTAATTCGGCTTTTTCAATAACTTTTGCATCCGTAGTGAACTCTGCTTTTGTGACGATAATTTCGGGTATATCGTCTGATTTAAGTTCATTGAGAAGGGCTTGCAATTCCCTCGATTGATGTAAATCTGCTAGGCGCTGTAGTCCATCTTCTGAACCTTCTAAAAATAGCCGAATACTGCCTTTAAGTTTCATAATAGGCTTGATCGTGTTGTCTCTGGCGATTTTTTGAAGAAAGCTGATAATTTTATCATTGTTCTCTGGTGTCAGTTCGTCTATCCCTACCTCAATAACTAATTCAAAAACTTTATCTGATTGCTGAGTTTGCGGTTTATTGTTATGATCAAATGTCTGAGAATTATCTCTATACCTTGCCAAAGCAGTAATCAGATTGTTACTGTCAATCTTTTCACCCATTTGCTCTGACAAGATTTTCCATAACTTATGAGCCGCATTCTTGATTGACTGTTCTTCTTGACTAATTTCTTCCGCTAGATCATGATATGTTTTATTATCAAAAACACCTTTTAATATTTTTGTTTCCACGTCCGTTAATCCCTTGTTTGTATGCTTTTTTTTCAGATCATTAACCAGCATTTCTAATTCAGTCCATGAAAGGGTTTTAATTTCAGTCATTTTTAGTTCATTCATCATCATTTTTTAAGGGTTGCAGGACTTAAGATTACTTTTCAGTACCCTGTCAGGTTACTTGAGAGTACCTAAAAAAAGTACCATTTTCATGACTTTTGAGTAACGACAAATAATCAGATTTTCTTTAATCTAAAGATAGTTCACCTCCTAAGTAAAAGGATTGATGATTATGTATAAATATTGGTTAAAGTACAGAGAAGACCTTGTTAGTCTTGCCAAAATTATCAGCACCATAGTTGCGATCGCATCATTTCTAGGCTTCTCTTTTCCAGAGAAATTTCAACCTACTCCCTGCCAACCGACGGCAATTGTTGAAACCACGGAAGTTAGCACTAACAATTAGTCAAAGCGCCAAATTCGCCTAACCTAATCATAAGGTTAAGCGACAATCAAGATCAGCAAGAGACTTCGATTTTTTGACCTTGCTGATCTCTGCATTTCTTTGTTAACAAAACTTAACAATTATCGGCAAAATTTTGCTTGCTTTTGTCGGGAGATTTTGCGATAATATTTTTAAAAGATTTTATTCATAATGGAAATCTGTGCGTCTAAAAAAAATTTGCACAGATTCCCATTATAAGAAAAGCATAGCGCAAGTCGCCGGCAAAGTCAAGTCCTTTCCCATTAATTATGGGTGCGAATTTCCCGGAATCAAAAAAGGGGGTTAGTGGTGAGTCAGACCAAATATAGGTTACACTTCAACTTTAATGGGAAACGCTGTCATTCCGTGTAGAGAATATGACTAGACAAACCGCTAATCTCGGACAAACAGGAATTTCCGTCAGTGCCTTAGGAATTGGGACTTGGGCATGGGGAGATAAACTATTCTGGAACTATGGCAAGGAATACGGAGCTAGTCAGGTAGAAGCGGCTTTTAAAGCGGCAGTAGAGGCAGGAATCACCTTTTTTGACACTGCCGAAGTCTATGGACTGGGGGAATCGGAACGACTCTTAGGAAAATTTACGCAAGAGACTGATATTCCCATCGATATTGCCAGCAAGTTTGCCCCCGTACCGTGGCGATTTGGGGCGAATGCGGTGCATAATGCCATTACCGAGAGCTTAAACCGTCTAAAAACCGATAAAATTACCCTTTACCAAGTACATTGGCCCTTCACCTTCCTAATTAGCCAAGAAACCCTAATCAATGCCCTAGGGGAAGAAGTAAAACGCGGCCGCATTGGTTCCGTGGGTGTAAGTAATTATTCTGCCGAGCAAATGCGTCAAGCAAGCCAGATTTTGGCGAAAAAAGAGGTTCCCTTAGCGGTCAATCAGGTGCAGTATTCGCTTTTGTATCGCAAAATAGAAACTAAGGCAATTTTAGCCACGGCCAAGGAATTAGGTGTCACCATCCTAGCCTACAGCCCCCTCGCTCAAGGACTACTGACGGGTAAATATAGCCCAGAAAGCCAGAATTTGCCCGACGGAGCCAGAAAAGTTGACTCGCGGTTCAAAAAAGAAGGTTTGGAGAAAATAGCCCCAATTTTAAGGGTACTGCAAGAATTGGGCGCAAAATACCAAAAAACCCCCGCACAAGTCGCCCTCAATTGGTTAATCGCTCAAGGGGATGTAATTCCCATTCCGGGGGCCAAAACTGCGGCCCAGGCGATCGAAAATGCCGGGGCATTAGGATGGAGTTTAGAAGCGCAAGAGGTGACGCAATTAGAACAGATGAGCCGGCCTTGGCTGTAAAAATTAAAAGTTTTGATTTTTGATCACCATTCTGGAAAAAGTCTCTAACTTTTTGGTGATCAAGATTAAAACAAGCTACAATCTTTAGATACTGCTGTACTATTTAAGAAAACTGGGGAGAAAATTAATGGCGACAATGACAAGTAATCCTGATCGAGATAAGGCCTTAGGTTTAGTCTTAAATCAAATCGAGCGCAACTTTGGCAAAGGTTCGATTATGCGTTTAGGAGATGCCACCCGGATGCGGGTGGAAACCGTGCCTAGTGGTGCTTTAACCCTAGATATGGCCTTGGGTGGCGGTTTACCGAAAGGCCGCATCGTCGAAATTTACGGGCCAGAAAGTTCCGGCAAAACCACCTTAGCCCTCCATGCGATCGCAGAAGTGCAGAAAGCTGGGGGAGTGGCGGCCTTTGTCGATGCGGAACACGCTTTAGATCCCACCTATTCGGAAGATTTAGGGGTAGATATCAATAATTTACTGGTGGCACAACCGGATACGGGGGAGGCAGCCTTAGAAATAGTTGACCAGTTAGTGCGTTCTTCGGCCGTGGATATCGTTGTCATCGACTCGGTGGCCGCTTTAGTGCCGCGGGCGGAAATTGAGGGGGAAATGGGGGATAATCAGGTGGGTTTACAGGCCCGTTTGATGAGTAAAGCCCTGCGAAAAATTGCCGGTAATATTGGTAAATCCGGTTGTGTGGTGATTTTCCTCAACCAACTGCGGCAAAAAATCGGTGTCACTTACGGCAATCCTGAAGTGACCACTGGGGGAACGGCCTTAAAATTTTATGCCTCGGTGCGTTTAGATATCCGTCGCATTCAAACTTTGAAAAAAGGCACGGAAGGAGAATACGGAATTCGGGCTAAAGTTAAGGTGGCTAAAAATAAAGTCGCGCCTCCTTTCCGGATTGCTGAATTTGATATTATCTTCGGTAAAGGCATTTCCCAAGTGGGTTGTATGCTGGATATTGCCGAACAAACTAACGTGGTTACTCGCAAAGGGGCATGGTATAGCTATAATGGCGAAAATATTGCCCAGGGTCGCGATAATGCTGTTAAATATCTCGAAGAAAAGCCAGAAGTAGCGGCAGAAATTGAGAAGTTATTGCGGGATAAATTAGACATGGGTTCAGTTCCTTTCCCCACGGAACCGGCCGATGAGGACGATGACGACGATCAGGAACCAGAAATCTAAAAGAAGAAGGTTTTAGGTTTTGGTTATCCCCCTATTTCGGGGGATTTTTTTCTCCAATTAGTCTTAGCAATTATAGGGTTTTCACAAGACTGTATTTAGGGTCTGCCTAAAAACTTTTTCAGCAAACCCTAATTGTTTAAATGGGTTGGGTGATTAGTATTTTTTTCTTAAACTTCACAGAAGGCTATGGATGGATATGAGTATAACTTTTGAAAATGCTATCGAACAAACTCAAGGTTTGCTAAGTCAAATCGAGTTTTTAGATGTCAATATAATCATTGAAAAAATCACCGATTTAATCTCAACAGAAAACGGAGCTAGAGGATTTTTCGTTACTTACTTAACTAGCGATTTACCCTATACGGAACATCCTAGTTTAGAGGTAATTACTGCTTTAAAAACTTCCCCGATAGTGGTGAATGAGTTATTAGTTAAAAATCTAGCTATGTCCACGGCCATGGTTATCTATCATCGCAGTCAAGGAGATGAAGAAAATGCTGGAGGTTCTGAGAAAGTCCAAGAAAAAACCAGTCAACTAATTAAGCAGTTATTATCGCCGGCCTTGGGAGAAAAACTACAACAATTAGCCACCAGTTTAAACAGAGGACAAGGAGAATATCAAGCCTTTCTAGAGCGCTGGGGATATGACGATTACCAACGTCAAGCGATCGCAGAAATTATTCAACCTTTTCTTTAGTATTGGGGCTGCTGAAAAAGTTTTCGGTATTCCTAGTCAACTTTTAGGAGGAAAACCCAAGCCGATGATGGGATTTGAACCCACGACCAATTGATTACGAATCAACTACTCTACCACTGAGCTACATCGGCACATTGCCAGTTCCCGATTATATCACAGACAATAGATACAGAGCTAGAAAATTTTTTTTATGAGCAAATCCCCTCGACTTGATCCCCAAAAATACGCGCGCTTGAAAGAGGAAGCGGCCAATCCCTACCGAGGGCTGCGGCAGTTTATCTATCTCGGTCTAGGGGCCTCTGGTTTTATTGGTGCGGTGGTTTTTCTGGCGCAATTAGCGGCAGCCCGGGACGTAGCCACCGCCTTACCCAATTTTGCCCTACAAATCGGTGTGGTGGCCCTGATGATTTGGTTATTTCGTCGGGAAAAAAAACTGGCGGTTGAGGGAGTAGCCACCGATGGGCAAAACGGTCTCTTGCCCCAGAGAATAAAAGTTAACATTAACTGCAATCTTTCTGTGTTATGATCGAGGCGAGAGTCAAGATTAGTGTTCAAGTTCGTTTTCAGTATTAACTCGGTAAGTCTTTTACTTTAGTATTGTTCGGCTTCTCCCTGAATTTTGTGTCTCCACACCGTTTCGAGTATTGTTCGAGGATTCAAGTATTATGTCTATTTTTGTTGGTAATCTCTCTTACGAGATTTCCCAAGAAGATCTGGTCGATGTCTTTCAAGAGTACGGCAAGGTTAAGAGGGTTCATATTCCCGTTGACAAAGACACACAGCGCAAACGCGGTTTCGCCTTCGTGGAAATGGAAAATAAAGACCAGGAAGCCAAAGCGATTGAGGCACTAGATGGTGCTGACTGGATGGGCCGGTCAATTAAAGTTAACGAAGCCCGCGATCGTGAAGAGCGTGCGCCCTTCAATGGTGGTGGTGGTGGTGACAGAAAAAAACGCTATTAAGCTTTTTTTGTAAATAATTGTGGAAGGGTGGACAGGGTTCACCCTTTTTTTGTTGGCAATTACGATCGCTATTCCCCTCAAAACCAATAGAAATCTAAATGTCTGAGTCTCTCCAAAAGGTAACAAGTAAACTATAAAGGATATCGTCATCAGGTCTGATCGGCGATCGACTCCCGAATATATGGACAACAAAAACCCATGGAGACAACCTCTACCCTAGCTGATGGGCGTGAAGCACTTCAATGCCCCACTTTAGTTGAAGACGATCGCACCGGTATGAGTCCCGAAACCCTAAAACGGGCTTTTCTGGACAATCTATTTTATTTGCAAGGGGTTAACCGCACTAATGCTAGTCCCTACAATTACTATGTCGCCCTTGCCTACACCGTTCGCGATCGCCTGCTGCGTCGTTTTCTGAAATCCACCGACACCTACAAACAAGAAAAAGTTAAACTCGTCTGTTATTTCTCGGCCGAATTTCTCATGGGGCGGTATTTAGGTAATAATCTCGCTAATTTGGGTATTTATGACCTAATCAAAGAGACGATCGAGGAATTAGGTCTTGATTTTGAGGAAATTATCGAACAGGAACCAGATCCCGGCCTCGGAAACGGGGGTTTAGGGCGTTTAGCGGCTTGTTTCCTTGATTCTCTCGCTTCCTTGGAAATTCCCGCCATCGGTTACGGTATCCGCTACGAATTTGGCATTTTCCATCAAATCATCCAAAACGGTTGGCAGGTGGAAATCCCTGATAACTGGCTACGCTTCGGCAATCCTTGGGAATTACCCCGTCCCGATGAAAGTGTGGAAGTAAAACTGGGTGGCCGGACGGAAATCTATCACGATGATAAGGGACAGGAACGGGTACAATGGCTGCCGGAACGTCGGGTTTTAGCCATTCCCCACGATACCCCCGTCCCGGGTTATAAAACCAACACGGTGAACGCTTTGCGTCTCTGGAAAGCAGAAGCGAGTGAATCGTTTAATTTTGAGGCTTTTAACGCTGGGTTATACGATCAATCCGTGGCTGAAAAAATGGACGCGGAAACCATTTCTAAAGTCCTTTATCCCAACGATAACACCCCCGCCGGTCGCGAATTACGTCTGGCCCAACAATACTTTTTTGTGGCCGCTTCCCTGCAAGATTTAATTCGCATTCACCTAAAAAGCCACAAAAATCTGCAAAATTTCCACGAAACCGCCGCTATTCAACTGAATGATACTCACCCCGCCATTGCGATCGCTGAGTTAATGCGTTTGTTAGTGGATGAAAACGGCTTAGAATGGTCAAAAGCTTGGACAATTACCCAAAAAACCTTCGCTTATACCAATCATACCCTATTGCCAGAAGCCCTAGAACGTTGGTCGGCGGATCTGATCGGCAAACTGCTGCCCCGACATCTAGAAATTATCTACCTGATCAATCACTTTTTCCTCGACGATGTGCGGACTTGGTTTCCCGATAACGAGGAATTATTGGGCAAATTGTCGATAGTTGAAGAAGCTGGTTGGGGTAATAAACAAATTCGCATGGCTAATTTAGCCTGTGTGGGTAGTCACTCGATTAACGGAGTCGCTGCCTTACACACCGAGTTACTGCAAAAAGACACCCTGAAAGAGTTTGCCATGCTCTGGCCAGAAAAATTCTACAATAAAACCAATGGTGTCACCCCGCGCCGGTGGATTTTATTGAGCAACCCCCAATTATCGGCACTATTTACCGAAAAAATCGGCGATAATTGGTTAAAAGACCTGAAGGAATTGCGAAAACTGGAACAATACCTTGATGATCCCGAATTCCGTCAGCGTTGGTATGAAATTAAACAGGCGAATAAGGCCGATTTAGCGGCTTATATGCTGAAAACCCGTAATATCGAGGTGGATGTTAATTCGATTTTCGATGTGCAGGTAAAACGGATTCACGAATACAAACGCCAACATCTGGCAGTTCTGCACATTATCGCCCTTTATAATCGCATTAAACAGAACCCTCAGATCGATATTGTGCCGCGCACTTTTATCTTTGGTGGTAAGGCAGCCCCCGGTTACTTTATGGCGAAGTTAATTATTAAGTTAACTAATGCTGTGGCTGAAATTGTCAATAAGGATCCTGATGTCCGAGGTCGTTTAAAAGTGGTTTTCCTGCCTAACTTTAACGTTTCTTTGGGTCAGCGCATCTATCCTTCGGCGGATCTTTCCGAACAGATTTCTACGGCGGGTAAGGAAGCTTCCGGAACCGGTAATATGAAGTTTGCCATGAATGGCTCCCTCACCATTGGGACTCTGGACGGAGCTAATATCGAAATTCGCGAGGAAGCAGGGGCAGAAAATTTCTTTCTTTTTGGCTTGACAGCAGAAGAAGTTTATGCTAAGAAAGCACAGGGTTATGAACCGATGAGCTATTACAAAAATAATCGCGAATTGAAGGGAGTGATCGATCGAATCAAGAGTGGTTATTTTAGCCATGGTGACACGGAATTATTCAGGCCGATCGTTGATTCTCTCCTCTACGATGACCAGTATATGCTTTTAGCTGATTATCAATCCTACGCTGATTGTCAGGAACAGGTAAGTGAAGCTTATCGTGATCGAGACAAGTGGACGCGGATGTCGATTCTTAACTCGGTTCGCATGGCCAAATTCTCTAGCGATCGCACAATCTGGGAGTATTGTCAAGAGATTTGGAAAGTTAATCCGGTCAAGATTAGTTTAGAGGATTAAAAAACTCGGTCAAGTTCGGGTTTAGTCTTTGACTAGCCCGAATTTTGGAACCGTAGCCCCCAAAATGTTTGGTGAAAAGGATAAAATTTATTATTCTTTGCTATCCAAAAACTGGCTTAACAATTTTGAGTTTTAGGGTGAATGATGGGGGGAGCTTTTTGATTATGAGGAAAAAGAGAAATGTCAGTAATAATTGAACAAAACCTAGGGGAAATTTTAGCCCAAATTAATCAAAAATTAGAGAATTTACAAAAAGATGTTACAGACATCAAAATTGAGTTAACAGAAGCTAAGGGGGAAAGACAGGTATTAAAGGTGGAGATTAATTCCCTACGAGGAGAAATCAATGCGGTTAGGGAAGATGTTAAGGCAATTAAAGGTTCACAACAGGCTCAAATTTGGACATTAATTGGTATTTTAATTACGGCGGTAGGAGGGTTTTTAGTGGCCGTGGGTAGGTTTGTTATTTCGGGTAATCCTTAATTGCAATACCGTCTAAACTATGATTGAGAATAATTGAATGATCGACTATGATTAGGTTATCCTTTGTCCTTGACAATCACGAATATTTATTGTAGCACATTATATCATAAGGTTGGTCTCTCTCGAAAAAAAATCACAGTCCATCACATAATCACATCAATCACAGTACAGACAATGAATGAACAACGCGCCCAAGCTTATGTTAATTTAATTGAACAGTTGCTCATTTGTGCTGATGATGAGGAACTCAATAATATTCTGCAAGCTAATCAGGAATTAATTGATTGCCAATTCTTGCAGGTGATGGAAAACTATGCAACAGGGTTATTGGTTACGGGATATAAGGTATAGAATCTTGTTATGTAGAAGTCTAAAGCATGATCTATATGATTATTTAATTGACTGTCATTCTAGCCTGACATATAATCATGTAAAGCTCAATCAGGAAAGTGAAAATGAGACAGGTATTTACAGCGAGAATTTTTCAAGAAGATAATTGGTTTGTTGCCCAATGTTTAGAGGTTGATGTTGCTAGTCAAGGGGAAACGGAAACCGAGGCGTTAAACAATCTGCAAGAGGCTTTAGAATTACATTTTGAACCGCCTTGTGCGACAGTTATTCCCCAATTACAGAAGATAGAGGTAGAAATAAATGCCGCTTAAGCCTTTATCTTATCGTGAAATTAAACGCAAGTTGGAAGCGGCAGGGTTTGAAGTTGTTAGTCAAAAGGGGAGTCATGTTAAGTTTGCCAAGGATACTCCCGAAGGAAAAAGGACAACGATTGTTCCTTGTTATAAGGAGGTAACAATCGGTACAATTGCCAGTATTTTAAGACAAGCGGGATTAAGAGTTGATGAGTTTGAGCGTTTATAGTTAATATCCTCTATAGCATTCTGTGTCATAATCGCCCTATATCAAGGGGAATCATCCTATCATAGAGTCATCCGTCAAAAAACATCATAGTCCCTCACTTAATGACATCAATCACAGTACAGACAATGAATGAACAACGCGCCCAAGCTTATGTTAATTTAATTGAACAGTTGCTCGCTTGTGCTGATGGTGAGGAACCCAATAAGATTCTGCAAGCAAATCAGGAATTGATTGATCCCCAATTTTTACAGGTGATGGAAAACTATGCAACAGGGTTAAAATAATAAGGATACAATAACCATGCAGATTGATTTAACACAAAACTTTGGGCAATATCTCAACCCTCAAGCGAGAAATATAGAAGAATAGGAGGTGTTTTTAACTGTTGGGGACATTGACAATAGGCTAAGGTGTTGTTAGTATGTCCAACATGAAGGCTACCGCGATCATTTGTCGTCGCGTCATCTTGGCCCCAGACGCATTCGCAGAAGTCACTGTCTGGCCTGTTCCCCAACCAGTTCTGCCATCGGAGCATCCTTACGTCATATACTTAGAATTAGGATAAGAAATTGTTTAGAGAGTGATCCAAAACTTTAAAGATAAAGAAGCTCAAAAAGTTTTTGAACGTAAACATTCGCGTAAATTGCCATTAGATATCCAACAAGTGGCATTGCGAAAATTGCGGATGCTTAATCGTGCGGAAACCCTGCAAGATCTTCGTGTCCCACCAGCAAATCGATTGGAACGTCTGGTTGGTGATAGGGAAGGTCAATATAGCATTCGGGTTAACGATCAATGGCGAATTTGCTTTGTCTGGCAAGACGGTGATGCTCTAGACGTAGAAATCGTTGATTATCATTGAGGTAAAATAATGAATGAAGATAAACTAATGCCAATTCATCCCGGTGAGGTTCTTTTAGAGGAATTTATCAAGCCAATGAACCTTAGTCAGAATCAAATAGCTCTGGCTCTTGGAGTTCCTGAACAATGTATTAACGAAATCGTTCACGGAAAGCGGTGTATCACAGCGGATATAGCTCTTCGGTTAGCTCGTTATTTTGATATGTCACCGCGATTTTGGCTGGGATTACAAATGGATTACGATCTGGACGTTGTTGAAGATGAAATAGGAGATCAATTGGCCAAAGAAGTTGCTGTAATGACAGTTATTTGTGCAGAAAAGTAATTTGTTTGATATGTTCTAAGGCAGAAACTTGGAATATATCAAACAAATTTGGCAGCGATCGCCCTTGACAATCACGAATATTCATTGTATCCAATTATATTATATGGTGATTCTCTAGAAAAAATCACAGTCCATCACATAATCACAAAAATCATAGTTAAGACAATGATGGTTTTCTGAAAACACAAATAACCTTGACGGAGGAATCAATGCTAGAAATCAGCAAAAACTATGTATTAGACAACAATCAAAAAACGATTGCCGTTCAGATTCCCATTGCTGAATTTGAAAAAATCGAAGAAATTCTTGAAGATTATGGACTTGCAAAATTGATTGAAGAAGTTGAAAATGATCCAACTCTTTCCAAAGAAGAAGCCTTAAAATACCTAGCATCAATCAACAATAACAATGTGGAAAGTTGAATATACAAAAAGATTTTTAAAAGAATTAGCTTCTTTACCTCAAGATATACAATCTAGTATTAGATTAATTGTTTTTCAGGAATTAGAAGCTGATAATCCTTATGAATTAGGGTATTTAAAGAAAATGAAAGGCTACAAAGATAAGTATAAAATTAGAATAGGAGATTATAGGGTTGGCTTAACTCTTGACAAAAAAAATCAAAAGATTATCTGTCAAAGAGTTGCCCATCGCCGAGAAATTTACAAAACCTTTCCTTAAGCAGTTCAGTATTTTTTCTCATTGATTCAAATGCAACGGTTATGGATGAAGCCAGATTACAAGCTTATGTTAATTTAATTGAACAGTTGCTCACTTGTACTGATGATGAGGAACTCAATAATATTCTGCAAGCAAATCAGGAATTGATTGATCTCGAATTTTTGCAGGTGATGGAAAACTATGCAACATGGTTAGAACAACAAGGAAATCATAATCCTGCGGCTTGGTTACGGAATATGGCGCAACAGTTGGGACAATATCTCAACCTTCAAGCGAGAAGTATAGAGAAATATCAAGACTATTTTAATTTTTTGATGGAAGTATTGCGAAAAATATGGAATGATCCCAGCCCCCATTTGATTTATCCTTGTTTAGCGCAAAATCTGGATAAATTAGATGAAAACTTCGCCATAGTTTTTCATGACTGGGCAAGACAGGCATTAGCAAAAGCTACAACTGAGCAATTTTATTATATTACCAGAGATGCTTTTAATTTGAGCAATTTAATTAGAGAATTTAGACCAAATAATATTACTCTTAAACAAAAAAATGCCATTAAACAAATTGCCATCGAAGGTTATGAAATAGCTTTATTTAACCTTACTTTTAATGCTTTTCCTATAGAATGGGCAAAGACAAAACAAATAATAGCATCTATTTATCTAGATAAAATCACGGGTAAGAAGACTAATGATGTGGAACAAGCAATCTCTTGCTACAAAGAAACTTTAAAAGTATTTACCGAGGAAAAGTTTGCCGAAGATTGGGCAAGAACAATGATTGGATTAGGTCTTGCCTATACAAACAGAACTAAAGGGAATCGATCAGAAAATCTTGAACTTGCCTTTACCTATTGTATGGAGGCACTGAAAGTTTATAGTTTTGAAGCATTTCCTCAAGAATGGGCAATGACTCAAAATAATCTTGGTAATGTTTATAACAATAGAATTATAGGGGATAAAACAGAAAATTTAGAAGGCGGGATTACTGCTTTTACAAAAGCATTAAAAGTTTATACTTTTGAAAATTTTCCTTATGAATGGGCAATGATACATAATAATCTTGCCAATATTTACTTTAATAGAATCAGAGGAAATAAAGCTGACAATTTAGAAACAGCAATTACCAGTTTGAAAGAATCTCTAAAAATCTGGACTTTTGATGCTTTTCCTTATGAACGATCAGGTGTGCTAAGTAATTTAGCAAATGCTTATAATAACAGAATTAAAGGAGATAAAGCAGAGAATCTCGAACAAGCAATTTTTTATTATCAAGAAGCACTGCAAGTTAGAACTTTTGAGATTTTCTCCCAAGATTGGGCAGATATACAACACAATCTGGCTACTGCTTACCTTTACAGAATCAGGGGCGATAAAGCTGAGAATCTCGAACAAGCGATCTCGGCCTATAAAGAGGTACTGAAAGTCAGGAATTTTGATGATGCCCCCTATGAATGGGCAATGACACAAAATAATCTCGGTAATGTTTACTTTAACAGAATCAGAGGCGATAAAGCCGACAATTTAGAAATGGCGATCTTAGCTTATACAGAAGCATTAAAGGTGAGAACTTTTGAGGCTTTTCCTTATGAATGGGCAATGACAAAACATAATCTTTCTGGTACTTACAGTGACAGAATCAGGGGAGATAAGACAGAAAATTTAGAAAATGCGATCTCCTTTTCTACAGAAGTATTAAAAGTATATACTTTCGAGGATTTTCCTGAAAATTGGGCAGCTACACAAAATACTTTGGCAATTGTTTACATTAAAAGAATCAGAGGGGAAAGGGCAAATAATCTAGAGAACGCGATCGCCGCTTTAAATCTGTCATTAGAAGTATATACCCCGATGGCTTTTCCTATAAACTGTTTACAAACAGGACGAAACTTAGGAAATACTGCTAACCTGATCGAAGACTGGGAAACCGCCATCAAAGGCTACAATTTAGCCATCAAAGCCGTAGAAAATATCCGACTCCAAGCCTTAAACCCCCAACGAAAACAAGAAATTCTCTCCGAGGCAATGGATGTTTATCATGGCATCGTTCAATGCTATCTCAACCTCAATCAAAAAGATCGCGCTTTAGAATACGTTGAACGTAGCAAAACCCGCTATCTAGTCCAATTGCTTACGGAACGAGATATTTATCCTAAAGGTAATATCCCCCAAACTATTATTACCGAATTAGATCGCCTCCGTCGTGCCATTATTGGGGAAGAACAACGGTTAGCCATCCAAGAACAAACCCGCAATAGGGGAGTAATTTTAACCCTAGATGAACAAAAACAACCCATCTTAAATGACTATACTCACCTCAATCAATTAAAACAAGAATTAAATCAACTCATTGACCGTGAAATAACCCCCATAGATCCCACTTTTAGCTTAACTCAAAAGGTTGAAAGCATTCCTCTAAGTGAGATTCAATCCTTAATTGATCAAGATACTGCAATTTTAGAATGGTATATTGCAGGGGATAGTATTATGGCGTTTATTGTTACTAATGAGGGTTTGATCCCCCCTAACCCCCCTTCAAAAGGTTTGATCCCCCCTAACCCCCCTTTAAAAGGGGGGAATAGTGAGGTAAAAGGGGTTAAAGTTTGGCAATCTTCAGCAGAAGATCGAGGAAAATTGATTGATTTTATTAAAGATTATCGTGATGCTTACGAAAATAATAAAACCGCGTGGATCAATAATCTTAATGACTATTTAAATCAACTCTCAGAAATTCTCCACATTGATCAACTTTTAGAACTGATCCCTAAATCTTGCTCTCGTCTAATCCTAATTCCCCATTGGTTTTTACATATTATTCCCCTTCATTGTTTACCCCTAAAAAATGGACAATTTCTCTATCAACGCTTTTCTAATGGTGTAGGATACGTTCCCAGTTGCCAACTCTTAAAACTGGTAAAATTATCCCAGCGAGAAAACTTTACTCGTCTTTTTGCCATTAAAAATCCCACCAGAAAAGACCTAAAACCTCTCTTAGGAGCAAATCTAGAAATCGAGAGAATTAGTCAAGGATTTGCTACTGAAAAAACCATTATTATTGGGGAATTAGAAGCTTCAGAACAAACCCTAGAAAACCGTCGTCAAGAATTACAAGCATCCCATTGTCTTCACTTTTCCTGTCATGGTAAATTTGATAATAAATCTCCTAGAGATTCCGCTTTAATGTTGGCAGATCCAGACGGTAACTTAGGAGAATCAGCTAACCTAACCCTAGCAGAAGTATTTGAAAAATTTGACTTAAGAGAATGCCGTTTAGTCACCTTTTCTGCTTGTGAAAGTGGTATAATCGAAAGTAAAACCGATAATATTAGTGATGAATATGTGGGTTTACCGAGTGGTTTTCTATTTGCAGGTAGTTCTAGTGTAGTTAGTACCCTTTGGACAGTCGATCCCCTAGCAACTACGTTATTTATGACTAAATTTTATCACGATCTTAAACGAATTTCTATCCGAGATGAAGGAAGTATCGCTATTGTTTTAAATCATACTCAAACCTGGTTAAGAACATTGAACAGTAAAAAATTAGCCAGAATTAAAGATAGTCAAAAATTCCAGCAATTACTCGATCGAGTTTTTGAGAATAAACGGGATAGAAGAAAATTCCAAGACTTATTAGAAGCCGCGGTTAAACGTGAACCCTATCCCTTTGCTAATCCCTATTATTGGACTGCATTTATAGCAACAGGGGTTTAAGAGTCAGAAGAATTAGGTAATGGGTACAATCTGGAGACGTAATCCAAGTACCTGTAAAATCCTAATAACTGTAGTAAACTCTGGATTACCTTCACTCAACAAAGCTTTGCAGAGATTTTCACTTCCTAACCC
The DNA here is from genome assembly GCA_007095845.1 of Microcystis aeruginosa Ma_MB_S_20031200_S102. Classification (GTDB taxonomy): domain Bacteria; phylum Cyanobacteriota; class Cyanobacteriia; order Cyanobacteriales; family Microcystaceae; genus Microcystis; species Microcystis aeruginosa_D. The sequence continues at coordinate 1,466 of SFBI01000175.1, read as the reverse complement.
TGTTTCACTAGCAATATTTGTTATTCCTTTAGCGCGGGCAATATCACCTAATGCTGCTATTATTAAACTCGGATCACCTTCTTCGAGAGCAGCTTCAAGATATGCCGCTATATCTTCTTTTGTTTGCAGATGATCTGCAGCATCCCAAGGATAGGTTTGGATAGTAGCCATAAATACTTCAGTTTAAGAATCAGTAGAATTTTGACAAAATTTATCCATTCCTTCTTCCTGAATATAAACAGTAACTATAGCCGATAAAAGTCCTGCTACTCCCGGCGGACACATAAAACATCCTGCTATAATATCTGTTAAAGGGGGAATAAGTGCGGGTAAATATTTTTCTCGCAAATTTTCATACTTCGGTTGACAAATAGAATCACGACATTTATTAAGAATAATAACAAACCAACGAAAATCAGCATTATCTTCCACCCCTTCAATACCGTTACGAGTGGCAATGGATTCAGCAGCATCAGCCAAATCTCCCTCCCATTCCTCAATCATATCAAGTGCAATTAAAGCATTCTCATTGTCGGCAAATTGAATACGGTACTGAGCAATTTTTTCCGGTGTTAACTGCGTTGTGTCTGACATAATACCATCCTTAAAGCCAAAACTAATTTTTTTCTATTATCTCACCTTATTAGCTCCTAATCCCACCAAATGCCGTGAGGACAATCCCTTGCTTTAGCTTGTCCGCAACTTTATAATCGTGTCGTCGCTAACGGTTTTGACCTTAACGAAAATTGCCCTAAAAATGCTGGTAATAATTTGGTAGTAGCGGTGAGCAATGTTGCTCATCTGACATGAAGTGTGTAAAACATTGACTCTTCTAGGTTCTGTATGATAAGTTTAACTTACATTATGATCGATCAATCTTTGTGTTCTTTGTGCCTCCGTGGTTGATCCCTAACCTTTCTGGGATAAACTTATAGAAAAGTTTATGCTAGGCTAGATTTAACCAGACTAAACCAAGAGAGTTTATTTATTTTTGACTGCGAGTAAAAATTTCTTCAAACCAATTAATAGCTCGATTTGCTAAAGCTTCTAGGGAATATTTTTGCTCGACTACCGCACGACAAGAATATCGATCTGGTCCAAATTTTTAATTCCTGTAACTAATCCCTCGATACTATCAGGTTCAACTAAAAAACCAGTTTTTCCATCTTCAATAATTTCTACCGGACCACCGCGACGATAGGTAACTACGGGAACACCACAGGCCAAAGCTTCAATAGCCACGTTACCAAAAGCCTCAACCCAGCGCGGGGTCATCAACAGGCCAAAGCACTCTTTTTGAAGGCTCTCGGTGGGCAAAAAACCGCGATAATCGACTAAATCGAAACTACAGTTATAGTCATTTCAAATAAGTGTGAGACGAGGGAAAAATAAGGTAAAATAAAGAGAAACGAGCAATCCATACAGAAAAATGTCTTATAGCCTAGACTTGAGAAAAAAAGTGATCG
>SFBI01000174.1 GCA_007095845.1 Microcystis aeruginosa Ma_MB_S_20031200_S102 | reverse complement strand
CAATGTTTGGGAGTGGTGTGAAGACAATTGGCATAGTACCTATGAGAATGCGCCAAAGGATGGCAGTGCTTGGTTAACAAATGATGATGATTATCAAATATTGCGGGGCGGTTCTTGGTACTTCAATCCTTATTACTGCCGTTCCGCTTACCGCCTCAACTGCAACCGCCGCGTCAACTTCAACTTCAAATACGGTTTTCGGGTGGTGTGCGGTGCTGGAAGGACTCTGTAACCCTTATTTTCTTTTTACCCTTTTTACCCTTTTTTCAATTTTTCTCTTTTTCCCGCCCCTAGGCGGGTCGATTTTTTTTGAGAAATTGAGGTAGCATGAGATATTTGTTTTTCAGCATTGCCTTTCACGATGCTCCTCTAAATCTCTAGCTTGATTTTCTCACCCTGAGTGTGTGACCGCTCACCTCTTTGTAATAAACCTACACCTGTCAGCCCCTCTCTTCTCCCTTCGGGTAAAAATTCTTGATCGAATTGGCAATTTAGTCCCAGACAAAGCCTAATCAGTTGCGCTCCTCGCACCTGAAATAGAGACTGCGAGCCTGTATTTTGCAACTTTTAAAGGTATTTGCGATATTTTTTCAATCGAGCTTCTCCAATAACGGCTAGGCGCTGCACATCGGCAAGGCATTGCTCCAACTGGGCGATCACCTGCCTTTGCCCCGCTGCCAACTCTTGCCATTGTCCTTCAGATTCTGGGGTTTTGGGGAACGCCACCAGCAGTGGTGCGCCGGTGCTGACAGCGCAATCTATGGTTGCTGGACTGTGAACGTACCACCGCCTCAGCCAAGCTGAACCGATCGCTGCCACCGGCTGTAAGGCGGCGAGTTGATCTTCTAGTTTCTCGATCGATTCAGCCTGCTCTTGACACTGGCGCTGCCAAGAATTAACGGGTAAGGCTTCCAGCTGCCGATAAACTAAAGTGTGGCTCGTTATCTTGTTTAGGGAAATTTTATCATCTTTACTTTCCCCTAGCTGGGAACTGATCACTGTTTTGGTCTGACCCACCTTTGCATCTGCCAGATTTTCCCTCACCTGCAATTTTTCTTCCGAGGGACGAGGAACTTGTTTTTCCGCTTTGAATTCGGCTTTCTGGGGGACTTCTGCTCCTGGGTTCGCCGAAGCTGCGGCCTTGCCGATCGCGGTTGCCAGTTCTTGCTCTAATTGCGCGGGAGAAATTTTCCCTTCAGCAAAGGTGACAATGATTGAGTTAGCCAAGAGGTTGACGCGGACGCTGGTAACGCTTTCTAGGGCGGCGATCGCTCCCTGGAGAATATTTTGTCCTGTTAGGTTTTGGCGCAGGGAAGGGACGCGCAAGCGGATTCGCCCTGGAAGTGAGCTAACCACTTGATAGGAGATTTTGGGGGTCACATTTGTGGAAAATTCAGACGTGCTACCAAATAGCATAATAATTTAGCCAATAAGCAGTAACAATAGGAACTTTATCACCTTTTACAGTAGATTTATTGAGACTCCCTTGGCTTAAAGCCCAAGGATTCCATTTGTTTTGAAAAAGTGGGATAAATCCCCGCAATGGGAATCTTTTAAAATATTAATCCGACATTCCGTACATCTTCATATACTTTTATATATTTTTACATTCCCCAAGATGTTTTGACAAAAAAATCATTCTATAAACTACTATAGAGAACATTTTTAATAAGCAATTTTTCTGGGAAAAATCACAATTATTTATCTTGAAAAAATCAATCATTGTAGCTATAGTAACTACTGAAAATTTTTTAAACAATAGGTTGGTAAGACATTAATTGAATGTCAAGGGATGTAAGAATTCTGTTAATTAATTCTTGATCAAAATCTTTTTTTGTTCATTTATAGATATTTTTTTCAATAATTTAGCGGCAAAGATGAAATACTTTTTCAACGATTAGCTCCTTCAAATGTTCGTGCATATATTCTCGAATAATTGTCGAACTTCTCCTAGATACTTTCCTTAAGATTTTAAACCCACATTCCCCACTCTCAACTGTCACATTGGCTGCCCCCCCCCAGAGACTTGAGTAAAAAGACTTAGCTGGTGAGGATTGTCTCCGTGCCAGCTAGGGGAGTTTTGAGACCCCTAATTATGAAAAAATAGAAATTGTTGGAAAACTTAGGCGAGTGGGCTGTTCGACTATAAATAAATCAACAGAAATTCAAGTTAAAAATCTAGACCATCTGACATTAGTAGCCAGAATTATTGATCAAACACACATTGTGCTATAATTCTGGTCAAGCCATCAAGGGATTTGAAAAGGAGTAATACCATGAGCCTATCTTCAGAAGCCTATCGCCAAGCCCTCGTGCGGGATGGAGAACGGCGCTATCGCGAATGGCACCAAAATTATCACAACTACTGCCGTCAATCAACCGCTGAATACCAAGCTCGTTCGGCCCAACAACGTCCAATAAAGCCTTGGATTTCCTCGGAAACCTACCGCCAACTTTTAGTCAAAGATGGGGAACGGCGTTTTGCAGAATGGCATGGCGAGTTTTTAGACTATCAACAACAATTTCTGGCCAGTCAATCCACCTGAACGGATGTCAACGAATCCGCGCCACAGCAATCTCTGAAAATAGTGGCTAGAGTCCAGGAAAAGATAGCTAATACCAATTTTTTCAATAGTCGTGACTAACATCTGAAAGCGCAGCCTCTTTCTCAGAGAGGGGTTGCGCTTTCAGGTGATCAACTAAGTCTGTCATTATTTTTGAAAAATGATATAAAAATGAATAAGTCCAGAATCCAAGACCTATCACGAATGCAGCCAACAATCTAAGAGCAGAAGGAATAAGAATCCCGTCAACAAATAGGTTCTGTGTCATAAGTTTAACTTACAAAGGATCGGTCAATCTTTGCGTCCTCTGTGTCTCTGTGGTTCCTTCCACTTGCTCGCTAGGCATAATGTATCTTAGAATACATTTTACCCACCAAACCCAAGAGAGCCAGGAATTTAATCTTGTGAAGAGAATATAGGACTCTTTGGGACTCGTCTCAAAAGGCAGCCTCCTGTGGAGGGAGAACACCTCACTACACATCTTCAAATAACACCTAAGATAGCGATCGTTAAAACCAAAATTTCAATATATTTGTACCCTAAGCACTTAAAAGCCTTGCACAGCAAGGCTTTTACTATTAGTTTATTTGTTCTGTGTCCATCAAAACAGGCTCCAGTTACCTTTCTGAGTCGATTGTAGCTAGTCTAGGGTAGTTGATCAATCGTCAAGACTAGCTTGGGGTAAGGGTTTGCTTATTTTTCTTCGTGGGGGGGGGTAAGTTCAGTAATCCCTGCAAGGTTCTTGTATTTGTATTGTTTTTAGGTGCGCTCACCCTGCTGTCCAAATGGGAAGTTTTGCTTAGAAAAAAGCATACCGGCAACGACCTTGACCCGCATTTTCTGAGAATTGACTGCATTTCTTAAGCACAAAACTGAGAATTGACTACATTTCTTAACGAAAAAATCGAAGTTGGGTATTGACACCGACAAAAAAAGGGTGTTATTGTTCAAATGCCGAAGTGATGAAGGCAAAAAAAACAAACGAGTTTTTGAATCCTCCATGACTTCAGCACCGTACACTCTCTATGAAAACAACAAGAAGGTCTATCTACCATGGCAGTTGAAAAAACTAACTCTTCCTCTAGCTTAGCTGAAGTTATTGATCGCATCCTTGACAAAGGTATCGTTATTGATGCCTGGGCTCGCGTATCTCTGGTGGGCATCGAATTATTAGCGATTGAAGCTCGTGTAGTCATCGCTTCTGTTGAAACCTACCTCAAATATGCTGAAGCTGTTGGTCTAACTCAATCTGCGGCGGTTCCTGCATAAGGATTGACCACAGGTACTTTTATCTGTTGAGTTAAAACCCTAATGGGTTTTCCAGATTCTCGGCTTTTCTTTAAATCCCTATTGAGTTTAGTTACCCCTCTCTTGGGGCGCAATAGTCTATAAATGATAAAGTTGGCACGGCGACGGATAGCGAAAACGAAGCTAGACCCATACAAATTATTTTTGTTACCGCAATTTTGACCTTTGTAGCTAGGTTTGCTCCCTATAACCAGATTACGATACTTACTGTTTTTCGGAACAGCAAAGTCGTTCTCTGGATGGGAACCTGCGCCCCTTGAGATGTGGTTGTTCGCTATCTCAACGTTTGGATCGGCACTGTACACTTTCTATACAACTAACAAAAAGGTCTATTACCATGGCAGTTGAAAAAACTAACTCTTCCTCTAGCTTAGCTGAAGTTATTGATCGCATCCTTGACAAAGGTATCGTTATTGATGCCTGGGCTCGCGTATCTCTAGTGGGCATCGAATTATTAGCGATTGAAGCTCGTGTAGTCATCGCTTCTGTTGAAACCTACCTCAAATATGCTGAAGCTGTTGGTCTGACTCAATCTGCAGCAGTTCCTGCTTAAGGATTGATCACAGATTCTCCTATCTGCTGAATTAAAACCCCAATGGGTTTTCCAGATTCTCGGCTTTTCTTTAAATCCCTATTGAGTTTAGTTACCCCTCTCTTGGGGCGCAATAGTCTATAATTAATAAGGTTGGCACGGCAACGGATAGCAAAAACAAAGCTAGACCCATACAAATTATTTTTGTAACCGTGACTTCGACCTTTGTAGCTAGGTTTACTGCCCACCGCCAGAATATAAGGCTAACTATTTTTCCAGTAGAAAGCCATTCTTAGGGTAGGAAGTTGCGCCCCTTGGTCTGGGGTAGTCCCCTACCTCAACTCTGGGATAATTAAGAAGAGTCGAAATCTGGTGTCTTTACCCCCAGTCCCCGTGAATTTTTTTCAAACGGGTGATTGAGTCCCATCCATTCCATAGTATTTAGTAATTGAGGACAACCCCATGCCTGCTCTCATGGAAAAGTTCCTCCAGGATCGTTTATCGATTGCTGGAGAAGTAGCTAAACTCTCCCAAGAAGTCCAAGCTTTTTTGTTAGATGTCAAAACTGCAAGACAAAAACAAGCGCAAGAACAGGCAACTGCTCTGCGCCAATCCTTCGAAAAAGTTCAACAAGAAAGCCTTGCGTTTTTAACAGCTACCCAAAAACAGCGTTTAGCTCAAGCGGAAAAGCAAAAAGAGGATTTACGTCAATTTCAAGAACAACGTTTAGCTGAAGCGAAACAGCTAGACAACGACTTACGTCAACAGCGTCTAGATCGAGCTAAACAGCTGAAAGAGGATTTAAGTCAATTTCAAGAACAGCGTTTAGCAGCAGCAAAACAGCTGGAGAACGACTTACGTCAACAGCATCTAGATCGAGCTAAACAACTGAAAGAAGATTTAAGTCAATTTCAAGAACGACGTTTAGCTGAAGCTAAACAGCTAAAAGACGAATTGCGTCAATTTCGTCAAGATTTGTCTATCTACGTTTTTGGCAAATAAATCTCTAGGTTAATTCCAACCCACTTAAGCCTAGGGCTAGAGTGAAAACCCTCTAGTCCCTTTTCCTGGCTAAACTAGAGGACTATCTAAAAACACAACAATAAGCCTTTGGTTTGAAACCTACCATGCTGATCCTGCTTTTCTAGATTTCTAGACTCGAGGTGGGAGTGGTGGGTTACTGCTTATGCCGATCTAAAGAACTGGTAAATTAAGCAGTATTATAGAACTTCACTTAGTTTATGGTTAATATTGTCCTTAGTAGTATTTTATTGACAAAGGAGGTAAGGGAAAAGGACTAAATCTGGGCTTGTCATTGTTTAAGTCTTGAAAAGTAATCTAGGCAACAATTTTGGACTCTTAGCCCCTCGACTGATGAATGTCCTAAAAATACCTTCAGAATTAAGGTTATAAAGCTAATTGATGACAATTCCTGATCTTTTGGTATATATTATATATTGTGAGGTTAGCCTTAAAAGCCAAAGACGATTAAACCTGTCGTAAAATTCGGGTGACAATATCGTCGCCTACTCGGTGATTAAAGGTAGATTTAAACGAGCAATTGTTAGCTCAAGAACACCCGTCCGCCCAAAGCGGGGATTATCAATGGTATTTACTAGATTTCAACTATGACAGTTACTGAAACTCAAACAAGAAGAGCCGTCCTCTGCCTTCGCCCTGGTCAATTTGTTGTTACGCCTTCGATTGATCAAATTGCCACTCGCGCCTTACGTTATCTAAACGCTGGTTTTTCCGTCCATCTATGTGGTCCAGCAGGAACGGGAAAAACCACCTTGGCAATGCACTTGGCCAATTGTTTAGCCAGACCTGTGATGCTGATCTTTGGCGATGATGACTTTACCAGTTCTGATTTAATTGGTAGCCAGTCTGGTTATACCCACAAAAAACTGATGGATAACTACATCCACAGCGTTCTCAAGGTTGAAGACGAGCTAAAACACAATTGGGTGGATTCTCGCTTAACAATGGCCTGTCGAGAGGGGTTTACCCTAGTTTATGATGAGTTCAATCGTTCTCGACCCGAGGTCAACAACGTTTTACTGTCTGCCTTGGAAGAAAAAATTCTCACCCTGCCCCCCACTAGCCATCAACCCGATTACCTACAGGTCAATTCTCAGTTTCGGGCAATTTTCACCTCCAACCCAGAAGAATACTGTGGGGTTCATGCCACCCAAGATGCTTTAATGGATCGGTTGGTAACTATCAATATGCCTGAACCAGATCAACTGACTCAGACAGAAATTCTTGCCCAAAAAACGGGGATTGGTCGAGAAGATGCTTTATTTATTGTCAACCTCGTCAAAACCTTTCGTTTGAAAACTGCAGCTGAAAAAACGTCAGGTTTGCGTTCCTGTTTAATGATTGCTAAAGTCTGTGCCTCCCACGATATTGTGGCCGACTCCGCTGATGCGGACTTCCGTGATATCTGCGAGGATGTTCTCCTGTCCCGCACAAGCTTACCTATTGATAGCTCAAGAGCTATTTTATGGGAAATCCTCGACAACAATCCGGTAGAATCCTTATCCGTTGTAGAGGAAGAGGAGCCTTCCGATGTCCAAGCGTCAACTTCTGAGCCTGTGACAGGAAATCAGTCGTTAAAAACCATTCAATCTTTACTGCGAACGAACTTGCTGAAGCAAAAAGATTAGTTTTATACTCTTATTGGGTGAAACCAACCGTGACTTCTTCCACTTTTGCTGGCTCGCTCAAAAACCAATCAAGCAATTCCCTAAAAACAGCAACTCAAGGTTCGAGTTTAGCGGATATCCTTGAACGAGTTTTAGATAAGGGAATTGTGATTGCTGGCGATATTTCAGTTTCGATCGCCTCCACTGAACTTTTAAATATCCGCATTCGTTTGTTAATTGCCTCTGTTGATAAAGCCAAGGAAATGGGAATCAACTGGTGGGAAGGTGATCCCCACCTCCATAGCCAATCCCAAGCTTTACTAGCAGAGAATCGGGAACTTTCACTCCGACTCCAAACCCTGGAAACCGAGCTTGAAACCTTAAAATCCTTAACCCAATTGACTGCAATGGAGAGCTATGATACCAGTCCGAACAATGAAGCACATCCCTCAGATGCGTGAAATTCCTCACTTGAACCCTCAAAGGTTAGGAAGTTTACACGAGACGATTGCCCCCCTTGATAAAGCCAGGGAAACTGCGATTAACGGCTTGCAAGGTTATCCCTACCTCCCTAGCCAATGCCAAGCTTTATTCGCAGAAAACCTGGAACTTTCACGCCGACTTCAAACCTTAAAATCCTTAACCAAATGGAGTGCAATGGAGAGCCGTGATAACAGTCCCAAAGATCAGGCACATTCCTTATATACATTGAAATTCCTTCCTTGAGTCCTCAAATGGTCAAGAAGTTTACAGCAGTTAACGATTGCCTCTGTTGATAGAGCAAGGGAGATGGCAACCAATTGGTGGGAAAGCAACTCCTATCTCTATAGCCAATCCCAAGCCTTATTAGCAGAAACCCCAGCAGCTGAACTTCAAGCCTTAAAATGCCTAACCCAATCGAAGGCCATGATACCAGTTAAAATAATCAAGCATATTCCTCCTGTGAGGAAATTAGTCACTGGGATCGTGACAGGGCGGGCAAAAGTTAAGATTGTTTAATTACATAATTTTTTCCCTCAGATAAAATTTCTTGGCCAAACTCCCCCCTAGGGACTCACCGTCAAAAACTACTAATTTACCAACTCCAACCATGACCCTTGCTTGCACACCTTACGATTCTGATAATCAAGCCTTGCTGACCAGTCCAGAAAGTAATAGCCAAGCCGGTTTAGCCCCTTTACTGTTAACTGTTGTGGAACTGGTACGCCAACTGCTCGAAGCCCAAATCATTCGCCGGATGGAAAAAGGGGTTCTCAGTGAGTCTGATTTAGATAGAGCTGCAGAAAGTATTCAAAAATTGCAAGAACAAATTCTCTATTTATGTGAAATTTTTGAAGTTGAGCCAGAAGATTTGAATGTCCACCTAGGAGAGTTTGGCACTCTTTTACCAGAAGCGGGGAGTTATTATCCTGGAAAGGAGGGTATTAAGCCTTCTGTGTTAGAATTAGTGGATAGACTCCTCAGTACGGGGGTTGTTGTGGAAGGAAATGTTGATCTGGGTTTAGCTCAACTAGATCTAATTCATCTAAAGCTTCGTTTGGTTTTAACTTCTCAGCCGGTTTAATTTGGGAGAATACTGATGACAGTGGGTCTTTATTTATATGGCATATTTCCCGAACCGCTTCCTGAAGGACTGGTTTTGCAGGGGATTGATAATGAGCCAGTTCACAGCGAGGTGATTGATGGTTTTAGTTTTCTCTACTCCGCTGCTCATAAAGAGAAGTATTTGGCATCCCGTCGCTATTTGATTTGCCACGAGAAAGTGTTAGAAACTGTCATGGAAGCAGGGTTAACAACGTTGTTGCCTCTGCGGTTTGGATTAGTTATCAAAACGTGGGAATCCGTCAACGAACAATTAATTAATCCCTATAAGATACAACTGAAAGAATTATTTGCTAAACTGTCGGGCCAGCGAGAAGTTAGCATTAAGATTTTTTGGGATAATCAGTGGGAATTACAAGCGGCTTTGGAGTCTAATCCGAAGTTAAAGCAAGAACGGGATGCGATGATGGGGAAAAACTTAAATATGGAAGAAATTATCCATATAGGTCAACTCATCGAAGCCACTGTATTGCAACGGAAACAGGACATTATTCAAGTCTTTAGAGATCAGTTAAATCATCGGGCCCAAGAGGTGATTGAAAGCGATCCGATGACGGATGACATGATTTACAATGCAGCTTATTTAATTCCCTGGGATCAAGAGCCAGAATTTAGCCAAAACGTTGAAGCGATCGATCAGCAGTTTGGTGATCGCCTAAGAATCCGCTATAATAATTTAACTGCACCCTATACCTTTGCCCAACTTATCTAAGGAGAGTATTAGTTATGTTTCTCGATCTTTTACTTCTTCCTGTTACCGGTCCCATCGGGGGACTGATCTGGATTGGGGAGAAAATTCAAGAGCGTGCAAATATAGAATATGATGAGGCTGAAAATTTGCACAAATTGTTATTATCGTTACAACTATCTTACGATATGGGCAATATTTCTGAAGAAGAGTTTGAAATTCGGGAAGAAGAACTTTTACTAAAAATTCAAGCCTTAGAAGAAGAGGAGGAGGCAGAAAATGAATCTGAATCTTCTCTCTAAGATTTCTCTATACTTCCCATGTTCAGAACTGGTAGTCTTTCCCACTCCATAGCCCATGGAAAAAATAAGGGCGGGCTGTGACAAGCTCAAGAACTCGTTGAAGCTCGGTCAAAACTAGCCCTTGATTAAGCCTTAATATTCTAGGTAAAAGGCTTGGAAATTACTAGAATTATTAGAGGAGTGAGCAACAGTTTTGGGGGAATCAGGTTTTTTAGCTACACTAGGAGGATTGGCTGTACGCAAATTTTGAATACTTTGTTCTGTGGTCTCAATTTGAGCTGTCACAGATGTCAGACGACTTTTTAACTGCTGAATCTGCCGCTCCATCATTTCTAATTTTTCTTGGATACGTTGTTTTTCAGTGATTAACTTATAAAGCTCAAGTTGGTGATCTGCTTCAGACTGTTTCCGAGGCATGGTGCTAATTTTAGATCTAGTTGGTCTGGGTGGACGAGTGGTTGTCATAACAATCCCTGAATAACTTAGAATATTCTAGCATATCAACGCCCCCATATAAAAATTTGTAAAAAATCGTCAATTTTCTTTTGGTAAACCCTATGAAATTGCACAATCTATATACTTATGCTTTTTTGAAAGCCCCCACAGAAAGCCTAAAATTGCCAGTTGGAATGGCTAACCCATTGTTACTGATAACCAGTGGAGATATATCAGCCGTAGTTGAACCCGAAGTTTGTTTGGACACTTTACAAAATGATGATGAACGCTTGATTCAATCCGTTGTATGTCATGATCGAGTCATCTGTGAATTATTTCAACAAACCACTATTTTACCCTTACGTTTTGGTACATCTTTTTTAGAGGCAGAAAATTTACTGACTCATCTTTGTTCTCATGCTCAAGAATATCAAGAAAAAATTGAAGAACTTGAGGAAAAAGGAGAATATCTTTTAAAATGTATTCCCCGTCAGCTAGAGGAGCCTGTAGTCTCTTCTGAAAGCAGGGGGAGACAATATTTTTTAGCTAAAAAACAGCATTATGAAGCCCAACAGGATTTTTATACTTTGCAGGGTTCAGAATGGCAAAATCTCGTGAATTTGATCACCCAAGGCTATCCGTCAACGAGGATTATTACTGCTCCGGGGACAGAATCACGAATTTATCTTTTAGTTAATTTTCAAGAAGAAACTTTACTAATCGAGCAAGTCTTGCATTGGCAGAAAGCTTGCCCCCGTTGGCAATTACAATTAGGACAAGTTTCTCCCCCCTATCACTTTACTTAACTTGATTGATCTATGACTAACTTTAACTTGGTAAATAACTCTCTAAGTCGTTATGACACTCGACATTTAGTTATGTTTAGCGGCAAGGGAGGAGTGGGAAAAACCACTCTTTCCTGTGGATTTGCTCGCCGTTGGGCTAAATTATTTCCCGAGGAACAAATCTTATTAATTTCAACCGATCCTGCTCATTCTTTAGGGGATGTATTGCAAACAGAAGTTAGCGATGAAGCATCACCTGTAGAAGACTTACCCAACTTAAAAGTTAGGGCATTAGATGCGGAAAAATTGCTTTTAGAGTTTAAAGAAAAATACGGAAGATTTTTAGAACTTTTGGTAGAACGTGGCAGTTTTGTTGAAGGAGAAGATTTAACTCCTGTTTGGGATTTAGACTGGCCAGGTTTAAATGAAATTATGGGTCTATTAGAAATTCAACGATTACTAATAGAGGATGTTGTAGATCGAATTGTTGTTGATATGGCTCCCTCTGGTCATACCTTGAATTTATTGGAAATTAAAGACTTTTTAGAGATTATCCTCAATTCTTTAGAGTTGTTTCAAGAAAAACATCGTGTTATTTCGCAAACCTTTTCAAAAACCTATAATGCCGATGATGTAGATGACTTTTTAGTCAAGACAAAATCAGAATTAACCGAAGGCAAGCAACTCCTACAAAATAGGGATTTTACCCTTTGTTTAATTGTAGCAATTGCTGAACCGATGAGTTTATTAGAAACCGAACGATTACTCAATAGTTTGCGTCACTTAAATATTCCCTGCGGCAGCTTATTTATCAATCGCATTCTAACGGATCCTAATCAAAATTTAGATCGTTATAGCGAGCAACAGCAACTCCTCGATAAATTCCTAAAAATTCCAGGTCAAGAGACAATTTTCACTCTGCCTCAACAAGGAAAAGAACCCCTAGGAGGTGAAGCATTAGATCAGATCATGAGTCAAATTAAAATCCTCGAACAAGTAGAATTTATTGCACCACCTCCTATTGAATGGCCGCAAAAAGTTCTGCCTAGTTTTAGTAATTTTATTGACGATAAACGCCAACTAATTATCATTGGTGGCAAAGGAGGTGTGGGAAAAACAACCGTTGCGGCAGCGATTGGTTGGGCGTTAGCTGACCGTTATCCCGATCAAAAAATTAGAATTATTTCTATTGATCCAGCGCATTCTTTGGGAGATGCCTTTGGGATAAAGTTAGGACATCAATCCACACAATTAACTGATAACTTAAGTGGTCAAGAAGTTGATGCTAATATCGTTTTAGAAAAATTTCGGGATGATTATTTATGGGAATTGGCAGAAATGATTAGTGGTGAAGGTAAGGAAGAAGGAAACATCAAACTAGCTTATACCCCGGAAGCTTGGCGACAAATTGTCGCTCAATCTCTGCCAGGAATTGATGAAATGTTGTCCCTAGTAACAGTGATGGAGTTATTAGACCAGAAACAACAAGATTTGATTATTTTAGATACGGCTCCTACTGGTCATCTCCTGCGATTTTTAGAAATGCCAACGGCTTTAGGAGATTGGTTAAGTTGGATTTTTAAGCTTTGGATGAAGTATCAAAATGTCTTAGGGCGTGTAGATTTAATGGGAAGATTGCGAACCTTAAGACAACAAGTGATGTATGCCCAGAAAAAACTAAAAGATCCCCAACATACAGAATTTATTGGAGTTTTGCAAGCCCAAGATGCTATCGTTGCCGAACAACTGCGATTGACAGAATCTTTGAAAAAAATGGGAGTCTATCAACGTTATGTGGTGCAGAATCGTTATCATGCTAATGAGGAAATTGATCGGGATTTATTCCCAGAGCAAACTTTGATCCGCTTACCCAGTTTACCCCGGTCAGTAGAACCTCTAGCCCGGGTAAAAGGCGCGGCAGATCTGTTATTTTAAAGGTAATTAGTCTAATCAAGTCCGACTTCTTAACCCCATCTATTACCCAATCCCCGTCCTTCAATTGATTCAGGAGAAATTTTATGGCAGAATTATTCAAAGGCTTTGAGCAATTAGTAGAACTCGCTAAGACCTTAGAAGAGAAACTGGAGAAAGGGGAAATTAAAACCGAAGTGCAATTTAATTCTCGTTCCTTGAGTAATATTCCCCGTTCTGGCGGTATTCCCCGTCCAGGAGGAGTTTCTCGCCCGAGCAATTCTGGTGGGGGTGATTTTGAGGTCAATCGCAATCGCTCATCCCCCACCGATTCAGGGGTTGAAGAAAGTGTGACACCGGCCGAAGGACCGACCACGGCTTCCCTGAAAGATGTTGGTGGCTTGACGGAAGTGATCAAAGAGCTCAAAGAACTAATTGCCATTCCTTTGAAACGCCCTGACTTGTTGGCCAAGTTAGGACTTGAACCTACTCGCGGCGTTCTCTTAGTCGGACCCCCTGGAACCGGCAAAACTCTGACTGCTCGTGCTTTGTCCGAAGAACTCGGTGTTAACTATATTGCCTTAGTCGGACCAGAGGTGATCAGCAAATATTATGGGGAGGCTGAACAAAAACTGCGGGGAATTTTTGAAAAAGCTAGTAAGAATGCGCCTTGTATCGTTTTTATTGACGAAATTGATAGCATGGCACCCGATCGCAGTAAAGTTGAAGGGGAAGTAGAAAAAAGACTGGTGGCCCAATTGCTGGGTTTAATGGATGGCTTTGCCCAAAGTCAAGGGGTGATTGTTCTAGCGGCGACAAACCGTCCCGACCATCTTGACCCTGCCCTCCGTCGCCCCGGACGGTTTGACCGAGAAGTTCTCTTTCGGGTGCCTGACCGCAAGGGCCGTTTAGAGATCCTGCAAATTCTCACCCGCTCCATGCCCCTAGATGAATCAGTTTCCTTAGATCTGATTGCCGATAATGCAGTGGGATTTGTCGGGTCAGATTTAAAAGCCGTTTGCCAGAAAGCGGCCTATAGTGCTTTGCGGCGGCAGGTTCCTACGATTGACTCGCAAATTCCAGAAACAATGACGGTGGTCCAAGCCGACTTTTTGCAAGCCCTTAAAGAAGTTAAACCGGCGGTATTGCGGTCTGTGGAGGTGGAATCTCCCCATGTGGCCTGGGACAATATTGGCGGACTTGAACAGATTAAACAAACCCTACAGGAGTCCGTGGAAGGAGCATTACTCCATCCGCAATTATATACGCAAACCAAAGCCCAAGCTCCCAAAGGTATTTTACTTTGGGGTCCCCCCGGCACGGGAAAAACCTTATTGGCCAAAGCGGTTGCATCTCAGGCGCGAGCTAATTTTATCAGTATTAATGGACCTGAGCTTTTGAGTAAATGGGTGGGTGCGAGTGAACAAGCGGTGCGTGAGTTGTTTGCCAAAGCTCGTCAGGCAGCCCCTTGTGTGGTTTTTATTGATGAAATTGATACTTTAGCACCGGCAAGAGGTCGTTATAGTGGAGATTCGGGAGTGAGTGACCGGGTTGTGGGACAAATCCTGACGGAGTTAGATGGGTTGCAAACGGCGGCAACGATTTTAGTGATTGGAGCCACTAATCGCCCAGATGCCTTAGATCCGGCCTTATTGCGAGCGGGACGGTTAGATTTACAGTTAAAAGTTGATTTACCCAATGCCTCTAGTCGTTTAGCAATTCTGGGGGTTCATAATGATGAACGTCCTTTAGAGGATGTGGATTTAGGCTATTGGGCCGAGGCAACGGAAGGCTGGAATGGCGCAGATTTATCGTTATTATGTAACCAAGCGGCACTGATGGCAATTCGTCGTTATCGCCATCAGGGAATGACTGACCCGGCTGATATTCGCATTACAACGGCTGATTTTAATCATGCTTACCAACTGTTGGTTGAACAGCGTGCCAATTGATTTTTTTTCCCCCTTACTTTAAGTAAGGGGGGAGAATCTCAAATCAGGAAAACCATCCTAAAAAGGGTTTGCTGAAAAAGTTTGTTGGTAGGGTTAGGAGTCAGTAGCCGGTCGTTTGAGGCTTTCTTGCCCTCTTTTTTTGTACCAGTTTAGCAAATAGAGAGAATTCTTGTCCATTAAGAAATGTCACAAATTACATGGGTACATTGAGAAAAGTTAAGGAGGTGCATCCATTGATGGATAAGGGTTTTCAGCTATTGTGGTATATATGTATGGGGTAAGTTCAGTTATGTGTATGAGGGAAGTTCAGCTTGAACGATGTTCAAAGACACATTTTGCGCTTCCTCGGTTCGGCTTGTCAAAAATATTATTTTCTCTGTAGAGGAACTGGTGGAATGTGGGTTTCAAACATCCTCTTAGCTTATCATCTCTTGTTTCCTAGCTCCTGACTTGCTTAATTTTGCTCTTGCCAAAAATAATCGGCGGGTTTTTTGGTTTCTGTTGGTGATAATTGAGGCGCGTCTCCCAAGAAAACCGAGCGCTGGCTGACGCGATCGCCTAATCTTCTTTGGACTCGACTGGGAATACCGTAACCGTAGGCAATATGACCTTTTCCTGCTAGGACGATGATCTGATATTCGGGATGCGCTTGCCAGAATTTAGCGATCGCATCAGCCATGGTTTCATCCCAGAGGACTTGTGCCAGAAAAAAGCGATCGAATCCCTGACTTTTGCCCCCCGTGTGTTGCTGATAAACGGCTAAGATCTGTTGACGATAATCCTCGTTATCCTGGTTTATTTCGCTTTTAGGAGGGATGTGGGTCATTTCTGAGGTTGAGAGGCTTTCTAAGCCCTCCTGTGCCACTTTTCTAGTGATTTCCGTGGGTGTATTTAGGGCGATCGCTGGTAGTTGTTGCGCCTTGGCCAAGCGCAGGATCGGGGCGTAAAATTCCCAATCAAATCCCCAACGTTGGTCGTATTCACTTTTTTCTCTCAACTGATTTTCGCTAATTTTGCCGGCTAAATACTGATCCAAATAGATTTGGTAAGGACGTTGAAACATCTCGAAAGCGATCGCTATTTGGGGATTATTAGCCTGTAAATACTCGATAATAGCTAATTGGGCCTGATGGTCGGCTTGACTATCGTGCCTTTCTCCCAGATAAATAATCTCGGCTGTTTTTAAATCGGCCAGAATTTGTTTTTGGCTATTAGTAAAACTCCAGGCCCGGGGCAGCAAAATAAACAGTAAGCAGAGGGCAAGGAAAACGGGAAAAAAGCGTCGGGAGAATTTCATCTTTTTAAAGGCCTTTTAAGAAACCTATCTTAACCGAAGCCAAGAAAAAAAGGGTGGACAATGCCCACCCGCAAAAATTTTCAGAGAACCTTTTGGGTTTAGTAGGTTTCTACGTGCCAGCGATGTTCTTTTTTCAGTTGTTTCTGATAGACAGACCAATCGGTGCCATTTTTAGCAGCGGCACCACTGATGGCATCGTCGATTCCATCTTCCATCCCTTTCAGTCCGCACATATAAGCGTGGGTTTTGGGACTTTGGAGTAGATTCCAGATTTCGTCAGCGTGTTCGGCTACCCGGTGTTGAATATACATTCTGCCGCCCTGGGGATTTTGCTGTTCCCGACTGATGGCATAGGTGAGACGGAAGTTATCGGGGAATTCCGCCGCTATTTTCTCTAATTCTTCTTGGTAGAGAATATTGGCCGTTTTGGGAACTCCGAAAATCAACCAAGCTAGACCTTTGAATTTATAATCTTCGTGTTGTTCCTTGAACATCCGCCAGAGGAAAGCTCGGAAAGGAGCGATTCCCGTCCCAGTGGCCATCATAATGATAGTGGCATCTTCGTCACTCGGTAGCAGCATTTCCTTACCCACGGGACCGGTAATGGCCACATCAGCACCCACCTCTACATGACAAAGATGGGTGGAACAAACTCCATAAACCGTTTCTTTGGTTTCTGGGTGTTGGTATTCTAACTGACGCACGCAGAGGGATACGGTTTTATCGTCTAATTTATCACCATGACGGGTGGAGGCGATCGAATAGAGTCTCAATTTATGAGGTTTGCCATTAGCATCAGTACCCGGAGGGATAATACCGATACTTTGCCCTTCTAAATAGCGCAAATCGCCCCCAGAAAGGTCAAAGGTGACGTGTTGTACGATGCCGATACCTCCCTCATCAACCAGAGGATAATTCTCGATACATTTGCCGATAAAGGGTTGGTTCGGACGGTAGATATTGACGGGGATATCTGTTTTTTCTTTCGCTTGAGTCATGGCCTTTTTCTTGGTCTGTTCGGGGACGGGCGATGATTGAGCGATTGGCTGTGGTGTGGAGGCACTAGAAACAGTTGCTACGGGGGCAATCCCATTGAAGGGTTTGATGCTGACGATACGACCACCTAAACGGGTAATCCGACGCATTTCTTGATTCATGCGACTGTAGGGAACCGTGAAGAACACGCTTCCACTCTGACGGATTGAATAATCCAAGCTGTCGGTATTGTCGTTTTGATTGAGACCCGCCACTTCGTAAACAAATAAACGGTTTCCCGCTAGTGTACTCGGACTGTACATTAAATATAACTCCCAACTCAAGTCACGATAATCGTTCCATAGTTTAGCCTACCATCGGTACACTACACCTAGGCCTAATTGAGAGTTATCTTAAAAAAACCACAGACATCGCTTTTATCCTTTCTCTGAAAATAGCTCAACTCTCTGGTTAAAATCTGTTACATTTGCAGCATTTTACTTTTTATTAAGATTTATGCTACTTTTCCCCATTTATGCTAAAAATCCCCCTGGTCTGCCTGATGAGGACAAGAGCGGGGGACAGATATTAGCGATAATTATTTTTTGACATCCTCGCCGCACTTTTAGGGCGGCGATTCCTAAACCTCACGATTTAAGTTTCTGCTTCCACCACCGTCGCATACCACAGTTAAAAAACCATGTACTGTCTTACACAGAGTCCA
>SFBI01000173.1 GCA_007095845.1 Microcystis aeruginosa Ma_MB_S_20031200_S102 | reverse complement strand
GGACGATTTTTGTCAATTGTTTTTGATCTAGAGCGAACTAATCAATTAAATCTTTTGCCAGATAAGGATTTAGTCGATTTATGCCCCCCTATCGAACCATAACAAGTCCCGAAGAGCCGTAAGTTTTAAGTTTTAAGTTTTAAGTTAATTAGTTAGTTATCTTTATCTTTATACCTGTTTACTGTTTACTGATCACTGTTTACTGATCACTGTTTACTGATCACTGTTTACTGATCACTGTTTACTGATCACTGTTTACTGATCACTGATCACTGAGTCAAGGGAGGTAAAAATGGGCTGGATTATGGTCTTATTTGCGATCGCTGTAGGCGGATTACTGATCTGGCAGAATCTGGGGGTGATCACTTTGGTCTTTTTTGGCGGTATTATGACGGTGAAACTGCCCCTAGCGGTCTGGGTGTTACTTTTCACCCTAGCGGGAATTATTAGTGGTTTAACCCTGCAATTTCTCTATAGTTTTGGTCGTCCTTTGGCTGTCCCAAAAGCTTCCCCTCCTATAGCCAATAATCCTACAGTTCCACCCCCATCTCCCCGACCTACCCATATTCAAGATACTGCTCCCTCTGCACCCCTTCGACGTAGCTCAGGGCAAGCGGGTAACGATTGGGAAAGAGATAGCGGTGATGATTGGAATTTTGATGCCCCCCCCCTTCAACGTAGCTCAGGGCAAGCCGAAAAACCGACTACCATTCAGGATCGGGAAGAATTCCCGCCTAGGGTTGCCGAGCGGGAAAAAGCGAATTTTGTCAAGCCCCCACAGGACAGTTCTCAAGCTGGCTCAGTTTATTCCTATAGTTACCGCACAGCCAAACAGACTCGCGGGGAAAAAGCCGATCAAGTTTACGATGTCAATTATCGGATTATTACGCCCCCCGCCGAGGATGAAAACCAACCCTTCGACGTAGCTCAGGGCAAAGATCGGGAGGTAAACAAAGGGGATGAAGAGGAGTGGATTTAATTTTCCCTTCGACGTAGCTCAGGGCAAGGACAGAGTGGAGGTTTCTACCCGAATCCCTCAGAGAAGATAGACTTTTCTGGCCTTGTCTCCTGTCTTACAATGGTTAAATCTAGGTTGTGCAGACAGAGCGCCATGAAACACACATTATCCGTATTAGTTGAAGATGAAGCGGGAGTTTTAACCCGTATTGCTGGATTATTCGCCCGTCGCGGCTTTAATATTGAAAGTCTGGCCGTGGGTCCTGCTGAACAGATGGGAGTTTCTCGCATTACGATGGTAGTACCGGGGGACGAGAACAGCATCGAACAGTTAACTAAACAACTTTACAAATTAATTAACGTCCTCAAGGTGCAGGATATCACCCAAACCCCCTGTGTGGAAAGGGAATTAATGCTGATTAAAGTTAATGCTACCGCCGATCGCCGAGCAGAAGTGATCGAATTAGCGCAGGTATTCCGAGCGCGGATTGTGGATATTTCCGAGGAAACCCTGACCATCGAAGTGGTGGGGGATCCGGGTAAAATGGTGGCGATTATGCAGATGCTAAATAAATTTGGCGTTCGTGAGGTGGCGCGTACCGGTAAAATTGCTCTGATTCGCGAGTCGGGAGTCAATACGGAATACCTCAAAGCTTTAGAGGCTAAAATGGCAATTTAGGCATATTGGGGATGAATTAGGGGGTTGGGGTGTTAGGGTTTTAGGGTGTTAGGGTGTTAGGGTTTTAGGGTGATGGGGTTTTAGTTGAAATTTACCACTTCCCCATTCCCCCACTTCCCCATTCTCCCACTTCCCCATTCCCCCACTTCCCCACTTGCCTATTGCCTTCAGAAGCTGATAACTGATAAAAACTATGTCTAACCAGTCGCCGAAAACCCAAATTAGTCAACTTGTCACCGTTGCCGTGCAGAAATTGCAAGGAAAGGTAAATTTTCAGGCGGTAAATCTCAAAAAAGGGGCGAGAGTTCCCGAATTACGCATTAAAAACGAGAATGGCAGCGGGGAAAGCAAATATCCCCTAATCGGCGATCGCTATTTGTTGGGTCGTAGTTCCAGTTCCTGTGATATTACTATCCGTAATAATGTGGTTAGTCAGATTCATTGTTCCCTACAGCGTGACCCGAAAAATCCCCATAATTTCCTACTCACAGACGAAAACTCCACTAACGGGGTTTATATGGGTAAACGTCGTCTCAAAAGCTTTTCCCTGCGTCATGGTGATACCTTTACCCTGGCCCCCCCAGACTTAGCTAATTGTGTCACCATCTCCTACTACTGTCCCCCTCCCCTGTGGGCGCGACTTTTGCGCTATGGTTTCTATGGTGCGGGGGGTATTTTCGGTTTATTAGTTCTAGGGATTATCTGGGAAAGTCGTAGAGTTAATGTTTATCCGCTCCCTTCCGGGGTGAGCGGTCCGGTGGTAGTTTACCCTAGGGATGGTCAAACCCCCCTCAATCCCAGACGACAGGAAACTCACCAAGAATTAGATAAACTGGGCGATTTTTCCCCCTATTTGCCCAAGGCGCTTGTCGCTTCCGAAGATAGTCGTTTTTACTGGCATTTTGGCGTTGATCCTTTGGGGATTGTCCGGGCTGTTATGATTAATTGGCAAGGTCGGGGCATTCGTCAAGGGGCCAGTACCCTAACTCAACAGTTAGCGCGTAGTTTATTCCCAGAAGTCGGTCGCCAAAATACTGCCGATCGCAAACTCCGGGAGGCTGTGGTCGCTTTACAATTAGAAGCGGTCTATAGTAAGGATACAATTCTCAAAACCTATCTCAATCGAGTTTATCTCGGTTTGGCCGGTTACGGTTTTGAAGACGCAGCCCGCTTTTATTTCGATAAATCCGCTAGAGATTTAGATATCTCCGAGGCTGCCACCCTTGTGGCTATGTTACCCGCCCCGAATCTATTTAATCCCATTCGAGATTACGACACTTCCGTAGAAAAGCGCAATCTTGTCATCGATCGCATGGCTCAATTAAGGATGATTTCCCCAGAAGAGGCCGCCAGCGCTCGCAGATCCCGCATTGAAATCAGTCCCCAAGCCAAAAAATCCCTATCTAGTACGATTGCACCATATTTTTATAGTTACGTTTTCGAGGAATTACAAGACCTTTTAGGGGAAGAAGTGGCGAAAGAGGGCAATTTTATCGTTGAAACCAGTTTAGACCGCCGGCTGCAAGCGATCGCAGAAAAAAGCTTAAAAAATAATGTCTTAAACCAAGGCCCCCGCTATCGATACTCCCAAGGTGCTTTAGTTACCCTCAACAGTCAAACTGGGGAAATTCTTGCTTTAGTCGGGGGAGTTGATTATCAAAAAAGCCAATTTAACCGCGCTATCCAAGCTAAACGTCAACCCGGTTCCACTTTTAAGGTATTTGCTTATGCTGCCGCCCTAGAAAAGGGAATATCGCCCTATAAAACCTATAGCTGCGCTGGACTTTCTTGGCAAGGACAGGCCTATTCTCCCTGTGAACGCAGTAGCGGGGTCATCAATATGTTTCAAAGTTTAGCGCGATCAGAAAATAGTGTCGCCCTTCGCATTGCTCGCGAGGCAGGATTAAGTAATGTGGTCAATGTAGCGGAACGTTTGGGGGTAAAATCACCTTTAAATGCTGTACCGGGGCTAATTTTAGGACAAAGCGAGGTAAATGTCTTAGAAATGACCGGCGCTTATGGGGTTTTTGACCATGGCGGGCGCTGGAATCGTCCCCACGCCATTAAACGCATTCTCGACGCTTCCGACTGTGAAAATGTGGATAATTTGAGTACCTGTAGGGTTATTTATGACTATAGCGACGATAACGAGAGAAATCAGCAGGTAATCTCCCCTAAAACCGCCGAAACGATGAATAGTTTATTGCGGGGGGTGATAACTAATGGTACAGGAGGCGCTGCCAGTATTGGCATGGGAGAAGCGGGTAAAACGGGAACTACTAATAATTATGTGGACCTCTGGTTTATCGGTTATCTTCCCCGTCGCGACTGGGTGACAGGCATTTGGTTAGGGAATGATAATAATTCTCCCACTTCCGGCAGCAGTCAACAGGCAGCGCAGTTATGGGGCGATTATCACCGTCAGTTAATCACTACACAAAACTAATGCCAATAGGACTAGCTACTGTTCCCATTGCCTGTTCCAGAGTTCCCTCAAACCAGAGACTTCCCACCCACCATTAAAACAATAAGGGTGTCTTAGCCCTAGCTAACACACCCGCAGAGATTATTTCTGGTAGCCTAGTTTTTCCACAAAAATCCACAACTGCCCAACCTACCGCAGGGGAGGGACAGGCATAGATTAGGCAATAACCTCAATCCTGGCTGCAGTTAGGAGCGGCGAAAGATTAAGGGTTGCGATTGGAGTCAGAGTATTAAGGGTAGTAGTAAGGTCTGAGTCAAACGATAAAACACCACCACTGTAGATAAATTTGGCAGTGGCATTTTGACCGGTTGTCGAGAATAGGCTAGGAGCCAAAGTACCGCCAATGGTAGTCAGTCCACCAAAACCAGCGGAAGAAACTACGATAAAATCCGCACTGCCGCCACTGGTGGCAAAATCGGTGATGGTGTCAAGGCCTTCGGTGGGATTATTATACACAAAACGGTCAGTATTAGTACCGCCGGTTAGGGTATCGTTGCCGTCGCCACCGATTAGGGTATCGTTTCCTGCGCCCCCATTTAGGGTATCGTTTCCAGCGCCGCCGACTAGGCTATCGTTTCCGTCGAGACCGAATAGGATATCGTTGCCGTCGCCACCGATTAGGGTATCGTTTCCTGCGCCCCCATTTAGGCTATCGTTTCCTAAGCCACCATTTATGCTATCGTCACCACCGTTCCCATTTAGGGTATCGTTACCATCGCCACCGATTAGGGTATCCGCTAAATTGCCACCAACTAGGGTATCGTTGAAGTTGCTACCTGTAATGTTATAGGAATCGCCAGTGCTGCTGAGTGGTGCGATCGTACTTACCTGCGTACCCGACGCTTTCCTGAAAGTACCACTGCTGGTTGTTAGGTCATAATTGACGGGAACCCCACCTACCGGACCTGACCCACCTCTAACAAAGGTAAGGCTATCTGTTGGCAGGGAAAGGGTCGTAGAAAAGCCTCCACCGACCTGGGAAAGAGTTGCGCCGCTCTCAGCAACACCTGCGTTGGTTATTCTCCAAACCGTATCGCCGCCGGTAATTAAAAGGCCCAGGGAAGTTAGATTATCGGCGGTAAGGCCTGTTGCTGATATAGAAATGGGGACAGTAGGATGGGCGTTCAGGAAAGCGGCAACTGTCGTAGTCACAGCAGGATTGAAACTAGCACCAGTGGGACCGGGGAGGAAGGCGAATGATATAGTTACAGTGGGCATGATTTTTCCTTTGAGTGATATGTTTGAATGTGAAGAGTCTGATAGTCTTCCTCCCGATTATTATATACCGAGAAAAAAAATACAACCCTGTTTTCTCGGCCTGTTTCCTGAATTACTGCAAATGGTCAAGTTTTTGTCAATTCTAGGTTAATTTTGGGCTGGGTATGACATAAATCACCCCAGAAATTAAAGTTAATGTCACCGATAGCCAAAAAGCCCCCTGAGCAATTAAATTATATTCAGAAGGCAAGGGAGCGATTAAGAGAGCGATAGCAATAATTTGGCTGACTGTTTTGCTTTTTCCCCACCAATTAGCTCCTTTTATGTCACTATTTCCCGTTAAATTGGGATTAATGCGCCAACCAGCGATCGCTAATTCCCGAGCGAGAATCAAAAATACTCCCCAAGCAGCAATTACATCCATTTCAATCAGAGCTAAGAGGGGAGCGAGAACCAGTAATTTATCGACCAAAGGATCGAGAAATTTACCTAATTCGGTGATTTGATTGAATTTTCTCGCTAGATAACCATCGATCCAATCGGTACTGGCAGCAATCAGAAAGATAATTAAACTTAACCAGCGATCGATTTCTGTGCCTTGATGCAACCAGTATAAAATTAATGGCAGTCCCAAGAGTCGCGATAGGGTAATCGAGTTGGGTAGGTTCATTTTTCAGTAATCAGTAATCAGTAAACAGTAAACAGTAATCAGTAATCAGTAATCAGTAATCAGTCAAAAGGCAGCTCTGAGCTTGTCGCTTAATAAGTAGTCGTGCAAAATAAATTTCCTAGTGAAGATAGGCAAGAGGCAAGAGCGGGGTTAGATATGTGTAATTAATTTTGCTTAGGTACTTACTATCTATTCACTGAAAACTGAAAACTGATAAGTGAAAACTGAAAACTGAAAACTGAAAACTGAAAACTGAAAACTGAAAACTGAAAACTGAAAACTGAAAACTGAAAACTGATAAGTGAAAACTGAAAACTGAAAACTGATTTTAGCTGGCTAATTTGAGATCGAAATTACTTTGTTTATTGCCTAATTGCCTGAGCCAACGATAATTATAAGCTAAAGCACTCCAGAAGGTGGGATAAACGGCATAATTAACGCCAAATTCTTGGCAAACTTCCGCTAAAATTGGGGCTATCTTGGGGTAGTGAATATGGCAAATTTGCGGGAAAAGATGGTGAACGACTTGATAATTTAATCCTCCTAAATACCAATTTAAAAAGATATTTTTAGGGGCAAAATCTACGGTAGTTCGTACTTGAAAAATTGCCCATTCGTCTTCGATTTGATTGGCTGCCGAGGGTTGAATAAATTCGGCGGGTTCCAAAACGTGAGCTAACATAAATACATGACAGGCAAGCAATCCATAGGTCATAAAAACAATGAGAAAACCGATCGCTATTTCTAGGGGACTATAACCAACTAAGAGAGGAATGCCAATAAACCAAAAGAGATAAACAACTTTTCCGCTCAATAAAACAAATAGATCGATCGCTTTAGGATTGGGAATTTTAATCTCGCCAAAACGATGACGAAAGAGGATAGAGCGCACATCGGAGAATGACCAATAGATAGGAATTATACCGTAGAGAATTGGGATAAATAAATGTTGATAACGATGATACCATTTATGCTCGGCATGGGGAGTCATTCGCACGATACCATCGCCGTGAATTTCCACATCGTAGCCTAAAACATTGGTGTAGGTATGATGGAGATAGTTATGACGAAAACGCCAGAGATAACTGGAAGCACCGATGATATAATCATAGGCCGTGCCAAGGAGAGAATTAACCCATTTTTTACTAGAATAGCCACCATGGTTGGCATCATGACCAATGCTAAAACCAATCCCTGCTAATCCTGCTCCTAAAACCAGACAACCGATGATTTTTAGCCACCAGATATCGGGACCAAAAAGCACAAATAACCAAGCGGCAATTACCCAAGTTAAAATCGTGATCGTCTTCAGGTACATGGCCAAATTATCTCTGGTGGGGATGCCGTTTTCGGTAAAATAAGCATCAACCCGTTTATTCAATTCCTTTCTAAAACCCTGATTTTCGGTAAAGGTTACTCGCATTCCTATTTTTGTCCTAGATGTTGGTATGACGGCAATTTGTGGCAGCTCATAGTGAATTTATGGGTCTTTTACTGGTTTGCTAAGGCTGTCTCACTACAACTGATAGTTTCTCATCAGTCTCTCATCTATTGTCAGAGAAAGAGGTGCGCTTGGCAAGGGAATCGCTGAATTTATTTGCTACTTTTGCAGAAAATCCTCGGTTTTTACCTAATCAGATATCAGATACCTGTAGCCGGTGATAGAGATGAGCGTTAGGTACTTTTATACTACTATTAAAGCCATTGAAGGCGATCGAGTTTTCTGGTACGAAGTGCCACAATTAAGAAGATCGATCGCTGCGATCGCTGGAAAGGTGGCAAATGACGAAGCGGTGTATCTTGATCTGTGGCAATGGTTACAGAATGATCCTAATAACCAATTAGTCAAGTCTCATTGGATGGTTTTTTTACAATATCGCTCCTGTATGGTAACTCAAAGGGTCTATCAAAATGTTGGCGATCGGATCGATGCTGATTATGAAACCCTATTCTACTATTTGCTGAATTTGCTGGCTACGGCAATTATCAACAATCCTAGCAATTTTTACGGCAACTTTCAGGATCAAAAGACCAAACCGGGATTTTTTCGCTTAATCCTAGAAAAATGGACAGATAAAAAATTAAGAAATACTCTCTATAATTTCCTGCGAGGAGAGTATAAAACTATTGGTAGGACTAATCTCGGTATAGTTAGTCTTTTTAGTGCGAATAAAATTCAAAAATTTTTACGAGCATCGGGTATCTTTACCGAGAATCACCTACTAATATTTAACTGTTTTCGAGAGGTAAAAAAAGCTTCTCTTAGATCATTGGATAAATGGCAAGAGGAGGATTGGCAACAGGTAATTGATCGCTTACAGCAGTTACAACCGCAAGTTATTCTCACCATTGGGGAAGTGCAGGCAAAACTCAATCAAATAGGGGAGATAATGCGTAATCATATCGATCCTCCTTACTCTAAATTTGAGCCAACTAATTATGACCATGATAGCAATTACTTTTGGGAAAATCTCCCCAGCAAGAGGCCAAGTCAAGACTTACTAAAACAGCAAGAAATTAAGGAAGATATCAATAAGTTATTAATCACTCAAGAGGAGGAAGTTAAACAGATTGTATATTGTTACTATCATGAAAAGATGACGCAGGCACAGATCGCTAATCGATTGGGAGTTCATCCATCTACTATTAGTCGAGAAATAACCCAATTATGTAAAAAAGTTTATCAGCTACTCTGTGCAAGGGAAGGCAAAGATTGTCCTAAGTTGTTAAATGAGATTAAATTACAATCTCGGCAAAAACAAGAGATCGATGCTTATCTAGAATATTTTTGTCAGTCCTACTTAACTCAAAACTAATCTGTTAGGAGATACCATGAAAGTCAACCTCGATATTTTGCAACAAATTAACCCGAAATCCCTTTGGCTAACTTTTTCGGAAACAGAGATCAAGCAAGCTCGATCGATTCTCGGTCAATATTCTAATCAAACCGCCAAAAATCAGGCTTTGATTAATTACTTAGTGCAAATATGCTTAAGCAATTGGCTGAAAGATAATCTTGATTGTTCCCTTCAAATAATACCTAAAAACCATCAGTATCTTTGGGAGTTTATTAACGGGTTTACTTGGCAAATTCAAGATAAAAAAGTGACTACTATTCCCAGTCAAGCGATTGACATTGAGGGATTGACAATAGAGCAAGAATGGATTGATATTCCCGATTTAGCGGCGGATTTTTATCTAGGAGTGCAGGTAGATTTAGCAGAAAAATTCCTCAATATCTGGGGTTTTATATCCAGAAAAGATGTTAAAAATTTCGCAGAATACGATCCAATTTACCATCAATATTATTTAGACAGTGAGCAAATTATTGATGATTTAGATATTCTTTGGCAGAGTTGTTTAGAGGGAGAGAGTGAAAAAGGAAAGCTGGAATCTTTAGCAAACTTGTCGCCAGCAACAGCAGAAAATTTAATTAAAAAGTTAGGTCAAGTTTTACCCTATTCTCCGAGATTAGATATTAGTTTTCAGCAGTGGTTAGCTTTGTTGAATAATCAGCAATGGCGAGAAAAACTTTATCAGCAGCGTCTAGAAATAATTCCCACTAAACTTAGTCAATGGTTACAGGGAATTATTACAGAGAAATGGCAGGAAATCCTCAACACTCTCGACAGTTATCGTCCAATTAATCCGGGTTTTTTGTTGGCTGCTGAAAAAATCAGCAGCCGAGAATCTCCGGCAGATATTCAGCGAGAAATTAGACAACTGTATGCTAGTCAAAAAGAGGTAGAATTTTCGGAACATTTAACCCCACAGGAAGCTTTAGCAAAACTGCAACATCAAACCCAAGATGAAACTATTCGCTGGCAAGCGGCCGAATATCTCTGGAATATCGATCCTCATTATCCCAATGCTGCTATCCGTAAAATGCTCGATGTGGGTAGTCAATTAATGGGTTATAAAATCGCTTTAATGGTGGGAGTTTTATCGACCAGTGACCAGAGAATTGCTGTCTTAATTCGTGCCTATGCCATGGACAATTTTGCCAAGCTACCCCCCGGTTTATCCTTGCAAATTAGCGATGAAATAGGCCAATTAATCCCCAGTTTAGAAGCAATAGCAAGGGAGAAACCCTTAGATAGCTATCTGCAACTTTATTTTCTAGCTGATGCCGACGATCGCTTTAATGTTAACCTAAGTTTAGGGAACAGTAGCATTACCGAGCAGTTTAGTATTTAATAGAGATAGCAGAAAATGTCAAGGATAAAGACATGAGCAGAGTTGTGATTCTGAAAATTGGGGAGGGAAATTTTGCAACGGGATTTTCCGTCACTCTAGAAATTCGTGACAATCATCGCTTGATAGCACCTTTTGCCGAGGGTAAATTAGTCCCTAACCTTGACATTGCTGACGCTTTGCAAAATTATCGTCGAGCTTATTATCATTGGGTAAAAAGTCAACCCAGTTTAGGAATTACTGTTCCTCATAGTATGATCACCAATGCAGCGGTAGGTGATCCTAGAGACAACCTGAAACAAGTTACTAAAACTTTAAAAGATAGCTTAAATGAATGGCTAAATTCCAGTTCTCTGAGTTCGATACAAAATCATATTTTGTTCCATATAAATACTAAGTCAGAAGTAAGATTTTTTATCCAAACTACCCACTTTGATTTACAACAAATTCCCTGGGAGTGTTGGAATTTTTTACACCAATGGTGTCCCGATGCGGAAATTGCTCTTACTATCCAGAGAAATCCCCCGATAATTAACCTTACTCCTCCGATTAAGGTTTTAGTAATTTTGGGCAATATTGACATCGAAAACGATGATAATTACCTGTGTTTATCCAGTTTACAAACGGTACTAGGAAACCCAGATCAGGTTTCTATACAAATATTGAGTCCCAGTTCACAAGTTCCTATTTCAACGAAAAATATTCACAATGAGTTGATCAAAAATCAATGGGATATTGTAGTTTATTTAGGTCATAGTCAAACCAGTAGCGACGGTCACGATGGAGTTTTTATCATTGATAATGATACGGCTTTATCTCCCGAACATAACTTAAGAAATTCCCTAGAAATAGCTGTTAAAAAAGGCTTAAAACTTGTTATCTGTAATTCCTGCGATGGGTTAGGTATTGGTCGTCAGTTGGCTAAGATCGGAGTAGCCCATATTATTGTTATGAAAGAACCCATCGCTGTGCGGGTTGCTTTGAGATTTTTAGAAGTTTTTCTTCCCAATTTTCTTGGACATAAATCCCTACAAGAATCCTTAACAATCGCTCGACAAGAATTAAGATTACATGAATTTGAGGTGGATGCTGCTAGTTCTTCTTTGCTGCCTCGTTTGATAGAAAATCCCGAAGAACCACCGTTAATTTTACCTTTAACCCCTGAAAATACGGAGGAAAATCACCAAAATCATGATGAGCAAAGTTGGCCTTCACGTCTATCTAGTCGCTGGAAACAAGCTCTGTTATTTATTTTAAGTCTTCTGGTAACTTTATCAGTTTTATATGGGGGAGGAGTATTTTCCGATGATGCTAGTAAATACCCAGAAATAAGCTTGGGTGAAGAAATATTATTAAAGACAAACCGACAAGATAAGAGTCTTGAACAGGGAAGAAAAGCTTTTAAAAACCAAGAATATAAACAAGCAATTCAGCTTTTTAAACAATCCCTCGATCGCTTGCCCAATAATCCAGAGATTCGCATTTATTATAATAACGCTCGTGCGGCCTATCAAGACAAAAATCCCTTAAAAATTGCCACCAGTGTTCCTCTTGGTAATAATCCAGAAACTGCTCAGGAAATTTTACGAGGTATTGCTTTATTCCAACAGGAGTTAAACGATGAACAGGCCAAAAACCCCGATTTTCACTTCCTACAGGTAGTGATCGCTAATGATAATAATAGTGCCGTAGATGCCGAAGATCGAGCCGAAAAATTTGTTAAAGATGCGTCAATCTTAGCAGTGGTTGGTCATAATGCTTCTGCTGCTAGTGAAGCGGCCAAAGATATCTATGTACAAGGGAAAATTTTGGCCCTATCTCCTACGAGCTTTTCCCTGAAAATCTCCGGTAATGGCTATATATATAAAATGGTTCCCGATCTGGAAACTTTTGCCACAAGCTTAAGTGAATATATCCGCGAACAAACTGACAAGCTAATTATCCAAAACCCCACTAATTTAATTTGTTACGATAGTCGCTCTGGGGATAATTATAACTTCGCTCAAAAATATAGAAATATTCTTCTCGGTCAGCAGTTTCAAAAATTCGTTAAAGATGAAGATTTTGATTGCAATATCGAACCAAAAAATAATTTAGATGAACAGGAAATTTATCAAAAAATTGCTCAATATCAAGTAAATATTCTCATGGTTGCTCCCTATATTAACGATCTCAAAAGAGCCGCTAATATCTTTAAGCAACGTCCCGCAGAACAGTTAAACTTAGTAATTTTGGGTTCCCCTTCTTTTCAAAGTTATCTCACCCTTGCAGAAGGTCAACAGGGGGTAGAAAATTTAGTTATCGCCGTGCCTTGGTATGATCTCACACAAGATAATTATATCCACAGTTTTTGGCAAAATAAGATCAATGTTTGGCGCACTCCCATGGCCTACGATGCAACTAAAGTTATCCTCAATGCTTTGCGACAGTTATCCCAACAAGGACAAAAATTCGATCGAGAATCACTAAATCAAGTTTTAAGAAACGATTTTTCTATCGAAGGAATGACTGGCACTGTTAGATTCGATAAGAATGGTGTCCGCAACATGAATAATAATCCTGATGATCGCCGCTACTTGATTCTAAAGGTCAAAAATGGTCGATTTGTCCCCCTCGCTCCCATTAAATCTGCCAGTCCAGTCTAAACCTCCCTATCTTGTCAAGACTTTTTACAAAACTTAACCTTATCCACTGCATTAAAGTTGGCCATCACTCCTAATTAACAGGTAACACCTCTAGGAGACAAACGGCATGAAATTGTTAAAAAAATTAACCCCAAAGGCCTTGATTTTTTGGCTGATCGGTGATAAGGCAGGCAATTCTCTCGTTGCCATCTGGAATTGGTTGTGGGGTATTCCCATCGAATCCGGCGGCAAAATTGCCGTAGAATCGGCCAGAGAATCCCTAGAATCAATGCAAAAATCCCTAGCGGAATTAACAGAATCGGTGGCGAAAGTAGTAGCGGCCCAGCAATCGGCTCAAGCACAATACGAGGCAAAAAAACAGGAACACACAAACTACTTGCAGCAGGCTGTCACCGCTCAAAAAAAAGGTATTCAAGAAGCGGCAAGATTTGCTATGGTTAAGGTTCTCTCCCTAGAAAAAATTCTACCCGCCATGAAAGATCGGGTCGATAATGCCGAAAAAGTGGTCATTGCTGCTAAGGAAAAACTTCGTAAAGAGCAGGAAAAAATCGAGCATTATAAGTTAGAAATGAGCAACTTAAAAGCAATTAGTTCCATGAATGAGGCTTTAGGCAAAATAAACGAATTTGATAGTAGTCTCAACCTCAATACCTCCCGCGATCGCTTTGAGGATGCCAATGGAGCGATTAACAACCGTTATCGAAAAGAAAACGCCTATAGTGAATTAAGCGAGAACCATAGCGAGAAATTAGCTCAAGAAATCGATTTCTTAAGCCTTGATGACGAAATTAACCGCCGTTTAGCCGAATTTAATCAGCAAAGTTAAGGAGTAAAGCGATGACAAAGACTGGCAAAAAAGCGAGCTTACCGCCAATTTCCTATGTTTTACTGGGGTTGATCGGTTGGTTTCTTTTTCCCCAAATATTGGCAATATTTGCCCCAAAAGCCGATAATAATCCCCGCATCAGTTACGGCAATCATCTCCTGATCAAAACTAATTCTAACACCACCAAAGAATCAGCGATCGCTGCTATTGCTCAAGGTAATCACCAAGAAGCAGAGCAACTTCTGCAAAAATCCCTCGCTCAACATCCCAACGATCCCGAAAGCGTAATTTATCTCAGCAACCTGCAAACTGGCGCAAATCCCTTTAAAATCGCCGTTGTTGTGCCAGCAACTAATCCCAACGTCGCTCAAGAAATATTGCGAGGAGTCGCCAGCGCACAAACCCAGATCAATCAACAGGGAGGGATCAACGGCAGAAAACTGATGGTTATCGTGGTTAATGACGATAATCAGCCGCAGATATCGAAAGAGGTAGCCAGGGAATTAGTCAAAAATCCCGATATTATCGCCGTTATCGGTCATAATGCCTCCGATGCCAGTTTAGCCGCCGCTCCTATCTACGAAAAAGGCGGTTTGGTGATGATTTCTCCCACCTCCCTGGCTAATAATCTCTCCGGTGCGGGAAATTATATCTTTCGTCTGGTGGCTTCTAACGGCAAAATTACGGAAAAATTAGCAAATTACATAGTAAATACTGCTAAAGTCCAGAAAATTGCTTTTTGCTACGATTCTCAAGCTCCCGATAATATTTCCTTTAAAGATGAGTTGATGGCTAATGTGGCCAAAAAAGGCGGTCAAATTGTGCCGATTGTCTGTGATCTGAGTGTCCCCAATTTTAAGGCCGATCAAGCCCTTAATCAGGCGATTTCTGGGGGTGCTAACGGCCTATTTGTCGTCGCTCATGTTGATCGTCTCGATCCCGTTTTTGAGGTTATTCGCTCCAATCGTCAGCGTTTGCCTCTGTTTAGTAGTCCCACCCTCTACAATATTCGCACCCTCGAAGATGGCGGCAAAAACGCCCAAGGTTTAACCCTTGCCGCACCCTGGCACCCCTCGGTTAACCAGACTTTTGCCAATCTTATGCAGGAACAGTGGCGCGGTCCAGTTAGTTGGCGCACAGCCACCAGTTTTGACGCTACACGGGTGATTATTGCTGGTTTAAGGGAAAATACTCAACGTCAGGGCCTACAATCCACGCTGCACTCCAGCAGTTTTCATCAAACAGGGGCCACCGGAAAAATTAGCTTTGATCCTAATACTGGCGATCGCATTGGTCAGCCGGTCTTAATTCAAGTGCGATCGACTCCCTCCGGTGAGCAGTTTGTCCCTTTACCTTGAAAAGTCCCCAGTCCACCAAAGTCGGGAGAGTTGCCAACTCTCCCCCCAAAAAATGAGCAAAAATTACGATTATTTCAATGTTCAAGCTTGAGTAAGAAATGAATGGCTAATATGTTAAAATATGCCTAGATATTTGTAAACTTTTTCCTTTGTATGGATATCGTTATTATCGAGGATGAAATTGAAATCGCCCATTTGATTCAGCAAACTTTAGAGCGGGAATCATTTACTTGTCATCTGGCTTATAATGGTAGGGTAGGACTAGAACTATTTTATCAAAAGCAACCAGATTTAGTGATTTTAGATTTAATGTTACCGGAATTAGACGGACTAGAATTGTGTGCTAGAATTCGCCAAAAACCGGGGACAAAAGACCCCTATATTTTAATGTTAACCGCTAGGGGAGAAGAAATCGATCGCATTATCGGTCTATCTACGGGAGCCGATGATTACATGGTCAAACCCTTTAGTCCCCGGGAATTAACCGCTCGCGTAAGAGCCTTATTAAGACGTAGTTTAAGACACGATAGCCAACCCCAACAACTCCATCGCAGCCGTCATTTTATTATCGACTTAGATCAACATTCTGCTGTTCGTAAATTGGAGGGAATGCCAGAGGAAACCCTCGATTTAACCACCTTAGAATTTAATTTATTAGCTACCTTTGTCAGTTATCCCAATCGCGTCTGGAGTCGCACCCAATTAATCGATAATCTCTGGGGAAATGATTTTTTTGGCGATGAAAGGGTAGTAGATACCCATATCCGACGCTTACGCAAAAAAGTAGAACCCGATCCTGCTAATCCGATCTTTATCAAAACTGTAGTCGGTGTCGGTTATAAATTTGAGGATGACATTATCTAGAAACTATTGATCGGTAATTGGCAGTGAGCAGTTATCAGTTATCAGTTATCAGTTATCAGGTGTGAGTTTTCAGTGAATAGTATTAAGGGACAAACTCGCAGCTGCCTTTTTACTGTTTACTGTTTACTGCTCACTGATTACTGCTCACTGATTACTGACCAACACCCCAACCCCAATAAAAAATTCTCCCTAAAGGCATTTAAGCAGTCTTTAACCCTTATGTGCTAAAATTTTTGAAGATTTTGCTATTCATTTAGGTTCAATCAGGGATCACAGCCTTTTTAGGGAAATTTTATGACAAGTAACTACGGCGCGGAACAGATACAAGTTCTCGAAGGGTTAGAACCAGTCAGGAAGCGGCCGGGGATGTATATCGGTACGACCGGGCCGCGGGGACTACATCATTTAGTCTATGAAGTGGTGGACAACTCGATCGATGAGGCCTTAGCGGGTTACTGTACTCATATCGAAGTGGATATCAAGGCCGATGGTTCCGTCAGCGTTACCGACGATGGCCGGGGTATTCCCACCGATGTCCACCCCACCACGGGTAAATCTGCCCTCGAAACTGTTCTCACCATACTTCATGCCGGTGGTAAATTTGGCAGTGGTGGCTATAAAGTGTCGGGAGGATTACACGGAGTCGGGATTTCCGTCGTTAATGCTCTTTCCGCATGGGTCGATGTGACAGTCTGGCGCGATCATAAAGTACATATCCAACGCTACGAAAGAGGTATCCCCGTCACAGAATTGGTCAGCAGTCCCAGTCAAGAGGAAAAAACGGGAACTAGGGTTAATTTCCTGCCAGACACCGAAATTTTTAGCCAAGGCATCGAATTTGATTACAGTACCCTCTCCGGACGTTTACGAGAACTAGCCTACTTAAATGCCGGTGTTAAAATCACCTTTAGCGATTACCGTCCCGAAGAACCCCACATCGAAACCTATTGTTATGAGGGGGGTATTAAAGAATACGTCGCCTATATGTGTCGGGAAAAAGAAACCCTGCACAAAGATATTATCTATGTATCGGGGGAAAAGAACGGAATTAATATCGAAGTGGCGTTTCAGTGGTGTATAGATGCCTATAGCGACAATATACTCGGTTTTGCTAATAATATCCGCACCATTGACGGGGGAACTCATCTAGAAGGGTTAAAAGCAGTTCTGACTCGTACTTTAAATAATGTCGCTCGTAAACGCAATAAAATTAAAGAAAACGAGCCTAATCTAGCGGGGGAAAACGTCCGTGAGGGTTTAACCGCCGTTATTTCCGTAAAAGTCCCCGAACCGGAATTTGAGGGACAAACCAAGACCAAATTAGGTAACACCGAAGTCCGGGGTATTGTTGATTCGCTGGTGGGGGAAACTCTCAACGAATACCTAGAACAAAATCCCCAAGTGGCCGACACGATTATTGAAAAAGCAGTACAAGCGTACAAAGCGGCGGAAGCAGCCCGACGGGCCCGGGACTTAGTACGACGGAAATCGGTCTTGGAATCCTCACCTTTACCGGGTAAATTGGCTGATTGTAGCGAAAGAGACCCAGAAAAGTCAGAAATTTACATCGTCGAAGGGGACAGCGCTGGTGGTTGTTTTCATGGTGATACAGAAATCGCCCTTGTCGATGGACGCAACCTCAGTTTTAAACAGCTAGTGACCGAACAAGCCCAAGGAAAGGAACATTTTTGTTATACCATTCGTGACAATGGCACGATCGGGGTTGAACGAGTTATTAATGCCCGCATCACCAAAAAAGACGCAGAAGTAATTAAAATTACTCTCGATCATGGTGAAGCGATTATTTGTACTCCTGACCATCTTTTCCTGTTAAGAGATGGTAGCTATAAACCTGCTGCGGCTTTAACTCCAGAAGATGCTTTAATGCCTTTGTATCGGAAATTGTCCGATCTTCGTGACCCCGGAATCACCATTAACGGTTATGAAATGGTCTGGAATCCCGCTTCCGATTCTTGGTTGTTCACTCATGCGATCGCTGATTGGTATAATCGTTGGCAGGGAATTAACACGATCAAGAAAACTTACTATCAAAAAACCCTAGGGACCTTAAAACAAATTGAGATCGATCGAGGTTATATTGATTTGGAAGCTTATCAAAAATATCGGCTTCAGACGCGGGATAAATCAATATTGCGATTTGATTCTTTCTGCGATCGCTACTTTGATGGTGATAAAAATAAAGCCTTAGAAGCGGTGTCTAATTACAATCATCGAGTTGTGGCGATCGAGCGATTAGAAACAAGATTCGATGTCTATGATATCGAGGTTCCTCATACCCATAACTTTGCCCTTGCTTCCGGCGTTTTCGTCCATAACAGTGCCAAACAGGGGCGCGATCGTCGTTTTCAAGCGATTCTACCTCTGCGGGGAAAAATCCTCAATATCGAAAAAACCGATGATGCCAAAATCTACAAAAATACGGAAATTCAATCCTTAATTACGGCCCTCGGTTTGGGGATTAAAGGAGAAGATTTCGATCCCTCACAATTGCGCTATCATCGCATTGTTTTAATGACTGATGCTGATGTGGATGGCGCCCACATCCGGACTTTGTTGTTAACTTTCTTCTATCGTTATCAGAAGAATTTAATTGACCAAGGTTATGTATATATCGCCTGTCCTCCTCTCTATAAATTGGAACGCGGTAAAAATCATTCCTACTGCTATAGCGATCGAGAATTACAGCAAAAGATAGCGGAATTTCCCTCTAATGCTAACTACACAATCCAACGTTTTAAAGGGTTAGGGGAAATGATGCCCCAACAACTTTGGGATACTACCATGAATCCCGAAACGCGCACTTTAAAACGGGTGGAAATCGAAGACGCAGCCAAAGCTGAGGAATTATTTACCATTCTTATGGGCGATCGAGTTGCCCCCCGGCGAGAATTTATCGAAACCCACGGACCGCGTTTAAATCTTACGGATTTGGACATTTAAACAACAAATTGAGGCTGTGTTAGTCTAAGCTAATACAGCCCGATCATATCCCTAAATCCAGTTACTGAAGATTGATTATCGATCTTTTCTCGCTCGTTTTAGAAAAGTGGCGATCCCCGCAACTGCGCTGATCGCCACTAGAGCGGAAGGTTCAGAAGTTCCCACTGGCGAAAAACTCGTACTTCTTTGAGAAAATTGAATGTTATCCAAGCCGATATTATCTGAACTACTACCGAGATTAGTCGCATCAAAACGGATCGTTAACGAGGAAGCGGCGAGGGAACCGAGATTCGAGGTATTGAAACTGGTTCGCGTGGTTCCACTGATGAATACATTACTTTGACTAAACACAGAAGTGCCACCGCTCAGGACTTGTACGGAGTCAATCGTGTAGTCTCCGCGCCAACCCGCGAGATCGAAAGAATCTAGCACCACCTCAAACCCTGGATCGGCGGTTAGGGTAACATCAAGAATACTGGTTCCAGACTCCTCGGCATAGATAACATTGGTAAGATTTCCATATTCCAATGACCACCATAACGTCTGGTTGTTCGGATAGTCCACGACCACGTTCGGTGTCAAGCCCCCAGCGCTACCGTAACTGAAAATACCATTCGTGAAGCTGGTAATACGATCACCGTATCCCCCAAAGGAAGAAGAGTTTAGAGAGTCATCGTTATTGATTCCCGTAATATCGAAGGTTAGTACCGCTGCGGATGCGGAATGAGTAAAGGAGGTCGCTAGGAGAGTTCCGGTAGCAAGGATAATGGCAGTTCTACCATAAAACGGCAAAACTGCCATTTTTTGATTTTTTTTCAGCATAGATTTAGGGTGAATCGGGTAGATTTTTGAAAGCTGACTGAACATTAGGGACTTGCACAGGAATAATACCCCTGCCAGACAATCGCTCTGTAGAAGAATCAGACCAGCCCCAAACAGCACATTATCAAAGCGCAAGTCCCTCAAATAATAGCTTATGAATTTTAGAAAATCAAATTAACCGCACTCGCTTTCATCGAAAAATCAGCCAGTAGCGGTGGATTATCGGGGTCTTCTAGGGCGTTTTTGGCAATTTCCGCCTCGCTCATGCCTTTAACTTTCTCCCAGTTCGTTTTGCCTTTCAACTTCGCCCACTGTTCGCGGGTGATTCTGGTAATATGTTCTTCGTTCACGGTTATTAGCCCTCCTAGCACTAATTATTCGACGAACCGAGCCACGCCATGGATAAACCACCACTCAAGTGGAGCGATGTCGCCGTTGAGGATAACTACCTGAGATCGATCGAAATGGGATTTAATAAAAATAAGGCCGCATGACTAGCCATTTCTGCGGATAAATAAATCTTTTTATATTTAATAATACCCGTTTCTAAAAAAGAATCCCTTAACATGGCTTTTGTCCCACTGTTAAAATCCGCTTCGTAAAAAACTTCTTTAATTCCCGAAGAAATAATTAGTTTTAAACAGGAAATACAGGGTTCTAAAGTAACGTAGATACTAGCTCCTTGGGTAGAAATACCGTGTTTAGCCGCTTGAGCGATCGCATTAGCTTCAGCATGAATTGCCCGAGAGGGAATTTCTCCGGATTCTCGACAAGTTCTCAAACCGGGATAACAAAAACCTTGGGCCGTACAATGAACTGTTCCTGATGGAGAACCATTGTAACCCGTGGCTAAAACCTGCCGATCTTTGACAATTACCGCACCGACGGGAAAAGCTAAACAGGTGGATCTGGTGGCGGCTAATTTAGCAATCATTAAAAAGTATTCGTCCCAAGTCGGTCTTTTTTCTTCAGAGTTGATCACGGTTTCATACCAAGCT
The DNA here is from genome assembly GCA_007095845.1 of Microcystis aeruginosa Ma_MB_S_20031200_S102. Classification (GTDB taxonomy): domain Bacteria; phylum Cyanobacteriota; class Cyanobacteriia; order Cyanobacteriales; family Microcystaceae; genus Microcystis; species Microcystis aeruginosa_D. The sequence goes on along the minus strand of SFBI01000173.1, from coordinate 2,208 downwards.
AGAAAAAGCGAAAAAGAGGGGTTTATCTCTGATAGTTTATCATTAGATGACCTCTAAACCAATTAAAGCACTATCCTGACCACCGATCGCATAGCCAATAGCGACAAGCAAACTGGCTAGTAAACCGAATATCGGTGAATAATATTACCTAAAATGTCGGATGAATGCCCCCGCTACATTTTTCGACAAGATACTCACTGGTGAGATCAGCGTTCGACCGAGCCTTCGACTGAGATCACGTCGAACCTCGAAATCGAGACGTTTAATACAAACTAACGGGCTACAAACTATCTGATGATCGACGTAAAATCAAATTTACTGACGGTTTTTAAGCAGGAGAATTTGATTTATGATGTAGTTAAAAAACCTTAGTTTATTATTCAAAGTAACAGATTAAACTGGTAAGATTTGTTAGGCATACTGACGGTTATTATTGCCAGTTTTTGATTGACTTAAAACGGCAAAAATACCATAAACCAACGGAACAAATAACAGGAATTAACTTAAGATTAAAAGGATTTTATACCCATGCTCAAGGCAATACCGTAGAGAATCCACGTTATTTAATAAAGTCAGAAAAACGACTTAAAAAAGCACAAAGACGATTATCTAAAAAATTTTTTCAAGGAAAAAACAGTCTAAAAACTATCACAATCAACGGATAAAAGTAGCTAAACTTGATCTTAAAGTATCAAAACAACACAGAAACAAAGTAATTAAAGATGCTTCGGTATTAGTCCAGTCTAATGATCTGGTAGTCTATGAGGCTTTAAAGGCAAGAAACTTAGTCAAAAACCGTAAGCTGTCTAAGTCGATTTCTGATGCTTCTTGGTATCAATTTACTGAATGGTTTGAATTTTTTGCTAAGATTTAAGTAGTCCTGTAAAATTAATTTCCTAGTCGAGACTCCGAGACGGGAGACGGGATACAGCTATTAGGGATCGGATTTGAGTTTTCAGTTCACTGTTTCCTCACATCAGAAGTCTGACGGAGTAGTGGCTTAGATATGTAATTAATTGTGCTAAGATTTATCAGATTGTCTGTGTTGCTGTTTCTCCCCATTTGACGACTCAAGATTGTTCAGTTTGTGGGAGGAGAGTTCAAAAAATCTTAAGCACTAGAACTCATCAATGTCCTAATTGTAAGATAGTCTTAGATAGAGATCATAATGCAGCAATCAACATTCTTAAAAAAGGGTTACAATATTTGGGAAATCATCTCAAGGCCTCGACCCTTCGACGTAGCTCAGGTTTAACACTGAGCTTGTCGAAGTGAGGCCACTGTACTGTTGGGCAAACAGAAAACGACCCAAACACCTTGGGAGAGTCTGACTTCTGGATTTTCAGTGGAGACATTGAGAATCTAAGTTGTCTGGTTGAACAAGGAATTTCCGATAGTGATAGGTCAAGAATCCACCGTCAAGCTACGCTATGACGGTGGGAGTATGTCAATTAAGATTAATTCATCAATTGGATAATGTATAGAAAACTGGCCAACAAAATCCTTAAATTAGCTAATTCCCTATCTAGGTCATCGAAGCGATCTATTTTAATTGTCACCGACTGCCTTATTTTTGGTCTAAGTATCTATCTGGCCTTCTCTCTCAGGTTTAATCTGAGCCTCGAATATCAGCAAATTAGACCTTTTTTCGGGGAAATACTCAGCTTAATTGCGATTAAACTTCTAGTTTTCTATCTCAAAGGTATTTACCGTCCCGTAGTACGTTATACGGGGTTGGAGTTTCTTTCGTCCGTACTGCAAGCGGTTCTCTATAGTTCAGGGGTTTTAATCAGTCTTGCCTACTTTCAAAGGGATGCCTTTTTGCCGCGTTCAGTCCTAATTATCGACGCATTGTTAACCCTAGTATTGGTTATCGGGGTGAGATTGTTGATTCGTTCTGTCTTTCACCGTCTGAATATTTACGTCAGTCGTGTGGATAGAGAACCGACAATCGTTATCTATGGTGCGGGGGTTGTGGGTCGTCAATTGGCACGTTCCCTACAAAATGACCCCCACTATCGTTTATTGGCCTTTGTTGATGATAATCCCGATTTGCAGCGGCGAGTTATCCAAGGCATTAGGGTTTATACCTGGACTTCCCCCGTATAAACATACTAGCTATGGCTAAAAGTCTTACAGAGCCTGAGTTCAAGCAATACAATACCAATGAACTACTGGACACAAAATCCTGAAGTTCTTACGCAGATA
>SFBI01000172.1 GCA_007095845.1 Microcystis aeruginosa Ma_MB_S_20031200_S102 | reverse complement strand
CAGCCATTTTCAAGTGAAAAATGTACCCAGTAGCCTCTTTTCAATTTTTTCTTAGAAGCGACCTGCAGTAAGGGTTTTGTTAATTTTCTAGTATTTATGTATGGGGGAAGTCCAGTTATACCTCCTCTCAATTGCCACTACTGCACCAAAAAAAGGCCTTTGACTGGGTTATTCTCGCTATTCCTAATGTAGCCAAGGCCAGAAAGCGGCAAATCATCGAAAGTCTAGAAACTTTACCCATCGCTATTAAAACCGTTCCTCCCCTCTCAAAAATTTTATCGGGAGAAACGACCATCAATCAGATTCGCAGTATTGATGTCTCGGAATTATTAGGACGGGAAGAAATTCTACCTCATCCCGAACTTTTAGGAAAAAATGTCACTGGTAAAGCGGTGTTAGTCACCGGGGGTGGCGGTTCCATCGGTTCGGAATTATGCCGACAAATCGCCTTTCTCAAGCCAAAATGCCTGGTAATCTACGAATTAAACGAGTTTTCCCTCTACAAAATCGATCTCGATTTAAGCGAAAATTATAGCGATTTACGCAAGTATGCCTATCTAGGCAATGTTCTTGACCGCAATCATCTGGCCCGAGTCATCCAACAACACCAGATTGAGACAATTTATCACACGGCCGCCTATAAGCACGTTCCCCTTGTGGAAGCCAATCCTAGTCAGGGGGTTTACACTAATGTTTGGGGGAGTTTAAATGTTGCTCAGACCGCGATCGAGAATTCAGTTAGTAATTTGGTTCTTATTTCCACCGATAAGGCTGTCAGACCGACTAACATTATGGGGGCCAGCAAACGCTGTGCTGAGTTAGTTGTACAAGCTTTGGCCACTTTACCCGACACTTCCACCCATTGCGCGATTGTCCGCTTTGGCAATGTTCTTGATAGTAGCGGTTCCGTGGTGCCGCGTTTCCGAGAACAAATCGCCCAACGTAAGAATATTACCCTCACCCATCGCGATATTATTCGCTATTTTATGTCTATTCCAGAGGCGGTGCGTTTGGTTATACAAGCAGGAGCCATGGCTAAGGGGGGTGAGGTATTTCTGTTAGATATGGGTGAGCCGGTAAAAATTTACGATTTGGCCCTACAGATGATTCGTTTAAGTGGCTTGGAATTAGGGCAAGATATTGATATTGAAATCACAGGATTAAGACCGGGGGAAAAACTCTACGAAGAATTATTAATCGATACCGATAAAGCTCGTCCCACCGCTCACCCCAAAATTTTTTGCGCTCATGAATACTTTCTTGCTTGGGACGAATTACAAATCAAATTAGAGCAACTGCTTAATTATATTCAACTTAATGACCGTCAAGGCTTAGTTAAGTCCCTACAAGATTTAGTTCCTGAATACCAGCCTCCCCAGCAAATGGCCAGTAATTCGTCAAGCAAAAAGTGAAAAAGAGGAGTTTTAGCTCTCCTCTTTTTGACAGAATTTAGGTTCTTTTTAATTGATTAGTTCGCTCTAGATCAAAAATAATTGACAAAAATCGCTAAATGCCTTTCTATACAAGGGTTATATCCTCTATAACCCCCGTTCATTGCATAACATAAACCGAAGAGCCAGAATTTATTAATCTAATTGAACCGAATGCTCTTGTTTTAATTGCTTTTGGATAGTTTTTACCGTCCGCCCAATTTTATTGATTTCGGGGAAAGAAGGGCGATTTACTCTATCAGCTAGAGGAGAAGTTTGTTGAATAGCAATGCTTAAATAAAGAGGAAAAGCGAGGGTAAAGGCTAAAAAAAGACGTTGTAACATGATCCACTCCCACAAAAGTTATTCAGCGATTATTTTAGCCGACTGAAACTTTTACCAGAATAACGACTAACTAGGAAAATTTCAGCTAGTTTGTGACAGTCTGGCAATTGGTGGGACAATCCTAAAGAATTAGCGTTGAAACTCTCAACCCTAGACCAAGACTCTGATACATTGATCTAAGAACATGATCGATCGCCCTATCTATGCACAAAATTCCAGTTACTGTGATCACGGGTTTTCTGGGTGCGGGAAAAACTACCCTCATCCGTCATCTACTGCAAAATAATCAAGGCCGCCGGGTGGCCGTTATGGTCAATGAATTCGGAGAGGTGGGAATTGATGGTGATTTGTTGAAAAGTTGTCAGACCTGCGACGACAACCCCAACGATAATATTGTGGAATTGACCAACGGTTGTCTGTGCTGCACAGTACAGGAAGAATTTCTCCCCACTATGCAGAAATTACTGGAGCGACGGCAACAGTTGGATTGTATGCTGATCGAAACTTCGGGATTAGCTTTACCTAAACCTCTGGTTCAAGCTTTTCGCTGGCCGGAAATCCGCAACGGTGCGACGGTGGACGGAGTAATCACGGTGGTGGATGGTTTTGCTATCGCTAGGGGTCGTCTGGTGGCGGATTTAGACGCTTTAACTGCACAAAGACAAGCAGACCCCAATTTAGAACACGAAACGCCTATTGAGGAGTTATTTGAGGATCAGTTAGCCTGCGCTGACCTGGTACTTTTAACTAAAACCGATTTAATCAGCGAAATTGAATTAGAAAAAATTATTAATTGGCTGAAAACACAACTGCGATCGACGGTAAAAATAGTTACTTGTGCCGATGGACAAATTAGCCCCGATGTACTACTGGGATTTAATGCCGCCGTCGAGGATAATTTAGCTAGTCGTCCTAGTCATCATGATCACGAGGAAGAACACGATCACGATGAGGAGATCAATTCTGTGCAGTTTTGCCTCGATTCTCCCGTAGATGCCCGAATTTTGACCCAAAGGATCAAAGAATTGGTGGCCCGAGAAGAAATCTATCGGGTCAAGGGATTTGTTAATGTGGCCCATAAACCGATGCGTATGGTGTTACAGGGTGTCGGCGATCGCTTTGATTCTTTCTTCGATCGACCCTGGCAATCGACGGAAACGCGGCAAACTCGCTTGGTCTTTATCGGCCGCTCCCTCGATAGTCAGAGAATCGAGCAGGCCTTAACTAGGGTTTGCTGAATAAATGTGAAATGTAGGCAAGGTAAGAGTTTTGTGGCTTTTCTCGCGAAACAGGTGCAAATTTTGAGAGAATCGTCGTTCAAAACCTTGCGTCTTCATCAGCCCGCGTCCTGTAGGGGCGAAGCATTCGGGCAATAACCCATCGGTGAAACCGTAGATTTTCTAACCGAATGCTTCGCCCGTACTTCTTGCCGCAAACCCTAACTAGGGTTTGCGGCAAGAAGTTTTTCCTAGGGACAGGGTGGGGTAGGGAGATTATTTTTATTTATTCTCCCTTCTACAATAATTACTCGCAGCCAGAAATACGTTGGGACGTGTCATACTTTGTGCTTTTTGTCAAAAAAACTTTTTTTTTGCAATAAAACTACACAAAAAAAAGATCATCGTTGTGGGTGAAATTGACTGATTTAACCGTCTTAATTAGGATCACCTTCTAGGTGTGGCAAGGGTTTCAACCATTGCTGTCCAAAAAAGCACAAAACAACCCACTGTGAAATTCTATCAAATCGCTGTAACCAGCGTAACATCGTTGTTAAATAATAATCTTTCTCAATTAATTCTTAAGAATTTGTAAATATTGCGAAATGTTAATTTAAATATTCTCAAGTTTTTGCACTCAATCAATAAATTTTACTTATATTTATCCAACATCGGGTTAGAAGTCAGGAGTCAGGAGTCAGGTTTTAGATGTTGGGGTTTTAGGGTTTTGGGGTTTTGGGGTTTTGGTTCAATTTTCCATCTCCCCATCTCCCACTTCATAATTCATAATTCATAATTCCCCTACACCCCATTGAAAAAGCTCCGGCGATCAATCGCCTGGATAGATGGTTGGGGATTTAGGTTAGGGTAGTAAAAGATACAGATTACTCACCCTTGCAGACCAAAAATTATGACGAACACCAGTAACCCGCTGCTTGCCGGTCAAGGATTACCGGCTTTTGACCAAATCCAACCCGGCCTGATTGTCCCTGGGATGACGCAACTTTTGCAGGAACTGGCCAGAGAATTAACCGAACTAGAAGCAGAGATTGCCCCCACCTGGGAAAAATTAGTCGAACCCCTTACCCGGATTGAAGAACGTTTAAGCTGGAGTTGGGGGATTATCGGTCATCTGATGGGGGTAAAAAATAGCCCAGAATTGCGTCAAGCTTACGAAACCGTACAACCACAGGTAGTCGAGTTTATTAGCCGTTTAAGCCAAAGTAAACCCATTTATGAAGCATTTTTGTGTCTGCGTCAAGGGGAAAGCTGGGGGCAATTAGACGAGGCACAACAGCGCATTGTCGAAGCTTCCCTGCGGGATGCCCAGTTGGCCGGGGTAGGATTAGCAGGGGAGAAAAAAGACAGATTTAACGCGATTCAACTGGAATTAGCGGAAATAACCACGAAATTTTCTAATAACCTCCTCGATGCCACCAAAGGTTTTCCACTGAAACTAACAACCCCAGAAGATATCGCCGGTTTACCCCCTAGTCTCCTCAGTTTAGCCGCCCAAACCGCCCGCAGCCAAGGGGAAACTAACGCCAGCGCCGAAACCGGCCCCTGGGTGATTACCCTCGATTTTCCCAGTTATTTCCCCTTTATGAAGTACAGCGATAATCGGGAATTGCGGGAAAAACTCTATAAAGCCTACGTTAGTCGGGCCGATCTGGGAGAATTGGATAATAATCCCTTAATCGATCGCATTTTGCAACTTCGTCAGGAACAGGCCCATCTTCTAGGTTATAGTACCTACGCCGAGGTCAGTCTTGCCCGGAAAATGGCCAATTCTGTGGATGAAATCGAGAAATTGCTTGACAATTTGCGTCAAGTAAGCTATGAAGCGGCAAAACAGGATTTAGAGGCCTTAAAAACTTTTGCGGGAACCGACGATCTCAAGCATTGGGATATAGCCTATTGGTCAGAAAAACAGCGTCAGGCCAAGTTTAACTTTAGTGCCGAGGAATTACGCCCCTATTTCCCCCTACCACGGGTTTTAGAAGGCATATTTAGTCTCGCTAAACGGATTTTTGGGGTAGAAATTATCGCTGCTGACGGTAAAGCACCTATCTGGCATCCCGATGTGCGTTATTTCCAGATTAACGACGAAAAGGGTGAAAAAATCGCCTATTTCTACCTCGATGCCTACAGTCGTCCCGCCGAAAAACGCGGCGGCGCTTGGATGGATGTCTGTATCGGTCGCGCCAAAACCGGCACCGAGGTGCGTTTACCTGTGGCTTATTTAATCTGCAATCAAACGCCTCCAGTGGACGGAAACCCCAGTTTAATGACCTTTGAGGAGGTAACTACCCTATTTCACGAATTTGGCCACGGTTTACAGCATATGTTAACCACTGTGGATTATTCTGGCGCAGCGGGTATTAATAACGTTGAGTGGGACGCGGTGGAATTGCCCAGTCAATTTATGGAAAATTGGTGTTATGATCGCCCTACTTTAATGAGTATGGCCAAACACTACGAAACTGGTGAGACTCTCCCCGAACATTACTACCAAAAACTGCTTCTCGCTAAGAATTATATGAGTGGTTCGGCCATGCTGCGTCAGTTACATTTGTCTTTAGTAGATTTGGAATTACACCATCGCTATCAACCCAATGGCAGCGAAACTCCTAAACAAGTCAGACAGCGTTTAGCAGCGACGACGACGATAATTCCTCCCCTACCAGAAGATGCTTTTCTGTGTTCTTTTGGGCATATTTTCGCCGGCGGTTATGCGGCGGGTTACTATAGTTATAAATGGGCAGAAGTTCTCAGTGCCGATGCTTTTGCCGCTTTCGAGGAAGTAGGATTAGATAACGAAGAAGCAGTGAAAGCGATCGGTCGCCGTTTTCGCGATACTGTCTTAGCTATGGGGGGAAGTTCTCATCCTATGAATGTTTTTAAGGCTTTCCGCGGTCGCGAACCCAGTACCGAACCTCTCCTCCGTCATAGCGGCTTATAAAAGGGGACTCTTCTAGGTTCTGTGTGATCTCGCGTAGCGAGCGCGTTGCGACCAGTTTAACTTACCATAGAAGCGATCGATCTTTGTGTCCTCTGTGTCTCTGTGGTTCCTTCCACCCCCTAGCCGGCAGGAATGTATCTTAGAATACATTTTACCCACCAAATCCAAGAGAGCCTAAAAGGGTGCGTTCCCTAATGCAAGTCCTACTGTTCCACCAATAGATTTTGGGGAACGCACCAAGCACATTGATTGAAGCTCTGAGTCTAAATGCGATAATGAATCTGATCCCCTAATAGGTTTATTTAGGGCTTGCTGAATAAATCTAAAAACCTTGTTGGATAAGACTTTTAGACTTTTTTTCCCTCAAAAAGTGCCAGCCATTGTGGGGATCGGGGGCAAAATTCAGGTACTTTTTCCCTGAAAATTAGGTAACTGACTACCTGAAAATGGGTAAAACCCCACACCTTACCCCCACGAAAAACTTTTTGCTGCAAACCCTACTTGAACAATCCGAGTCTCCCCAAAAGAAAAACTGCCTATCTCACCATTCAGATAACTGCTGTATTCAGTTTTCTTCCCCAGTGTCCGTCAACCGGGAGTAATACTAAATCCAGTTATTAAAGGCTGATTATCTATTTCTCCTCTTGCCCCTTGTATGAGTAGAAAACGGATTTCTCGGAGAAACCCGTTTTCTGTGCGTTACTCAACGGATTTGGTATAATGCCGATAGCTGGTTAAAACCACTAAGATAGGACGACGAGAGTAACTAAAGACGATTTTTTTGGTAAGATCAAGGCTAAACTAACCATCACGCCCTCTTGAGGGAATATTTATTTATGAGCGATATAGGGTTTATTTTGACGATAATCAACAATTTCCTGCAAATTTACTCGGTAATCCTAATTGTTAGGGTTTTACTGACTTGGTTCCAAAATGCTGGTTGGGCCTATCAGATTATGTCTTTTCTCAGTCCGATTACCGATCCCTATTTAAACCTCTTTCGCTCGATTATCCCACCCCTAGGCGGGATGGACTTGTCCCCGATCCTCGCTTTCCTGCTGCTCAACGTTGTTCAGAGTGTCGTAGCCACAGGAGCCACCAGTCTGGTCAGTAGCGGTTTCTAAATCCGGGGATCCACAGTACTGGTAAAACCGGAAGCTTTAAATTTTTCCAGTCGCAGGGGGGTTGGTTGATTGGTAGAAACAGAAATTCTGATCTCGAAATCACTAATCCCCGGTGGCACTTCGGGAATTGCCCCGACTCGGCTACGATTTTGTAAAGCTGGTTCCCCGTTAGCATCGTAAATCCGACCAAAAACATCGGCATCATAGACGGTTTTTCCAGAATTATTTTTAGCTTTGCCGGTGATTAAAAAACAATTAGCCGGAAAACTGGTTCCCCCACTGGTGACACTCCCCTCGGCTAATTCCGGGGGACAGTCTTTGTAAGAGACATCTAATAGTTGAATTGGGGTCAAAGCTTGAGCAGAAGGGATGATAAGCCAGCTAGACAGCCAGAAGAGAACAGAAAGCAGTAAAACGGTGAGCGAGCGTGGTGTCATAGATGAGTGATTTTACGGTATGATTCCCCCAATACTTAGATTATCGTGGATCGTCACCCTTTGAAATCAGCTTTTTTAGGACTTTCATGGATCGAGATGAGATTGAAACCACTCTCAAAGCGGCTTTTCTCCAGTGTGAGGCTTTATTCTGTCCTCTCAATGAACAACAAAAAGAAATTTTGTTAGAGGTGTTTTTTGAGCGAAATTCCCTCGCTGATGGCAATCCCCTCGACGAATTAACATCTATGCAAAGGGAGATTTTACTAGAATTTATCCTCAAACAAGAACGGGAAAATTTAGCTTGGAAAAGTTCCCTCCTCAATGATTGGCTTAACGATCGCCCTTCCGGTGCGGTACAATTTATCCGCGATCAGTATGGCTTGGCTTGGTTGAACAGCATAAAACCGATTCATTGGCAAGAATATTTACAAAAATTAAGGTTAACCAGAGAAAAATTACAGGTGGGAGATACGATCGAGGTGTCTAATGGATTATGGGAATGGATTCCCGCAGACGCTCCCGATAGTTGCGACTGGTTTCCCTGTGAGGTAATAGAAGTAAATGAAAGTGAGGATGATTCCCACCCTGTTAGTTGCCGTATTCGCTTTCAAAACGGTGAAGAATGGGAAATACAAGGAATATATCGGTGGAATCGCCCTAATTGGCGTTTTCTGACCTGAAGGAAGATCACTGCTCGGTTATCGGCTAAAATTAAGAACTGTAAAGAAAACAGATAAATTTTATGGCCGCTAAAGTTGAGATCTATACTTGGAGTTTCTGTCCTTTCTGTATCCGCGCTAAAGCATTACTCAACAAAAAAGGGGTGGAGTTTACCGAATATTGTATCGATGGTGATGAACAAGCGCGAGCCAAAATGTCCGATCGAGCCAATGGTCGTACAAGCGTACCACAAATTTTTATAAACGATCAACACATCGGGGGCTGCGATGACATCTATGCTTTAGATAGAAGTGGTGGTTTAGCTCCCCTGTTGCAGAATTAAGGATAAAAACTATTAATGAAACTAGCCTTTATTATCGATCCGATCGAGTATCTAGATCCGGGCCATGACACCAGTGTAGCTATTATGGAAGCGTCCCAATTATTAGGTCATGAAGTCTGGATTACTTCCATCATCGATCTCAGTGCGATTGCGGGAAAAGCTTGGGCAAAACTAACTAAAATTGAACTGGTTCCTGTGGAGTTAAAAGATAATCATTGGGAGGCTGTATCTCAATGGTATCAGAGACAAGAGACAGTTTTTACCTGCCTAGAAAACTTCGATTTTGTCTGGATGCGAAAAGATCCACCCGTGACAATTGCCTATCTTTATGCCACCTATTTATTAGACTTGATTGACCCAAAAAAAACCCAAGTAATTAACTCAACTAGGGGTTTACGCCATGCCAATGAAAAGTTATATACAATTCACTTTTCTCAGGTAATGCCCGCCACAATTGTTTCCCAAGATAAAGCGACGATTAGGGAATTTGTCAACCAAAAAGGGGCGGCAGTTATGAAACCTTTGGGGGGCAAAGCGGGGGAGGGAATTTTATTTCTTAGTCCCGAAGATCGCAATCTTAATTCAATGATTGAAATTAGCACGAAATGGGGACAAGAACCGGTAATGATTCAAGATTATTTACCAGCTGCCAAAGAAGGAGATAAACGCATTATTGTCCTCAATGGTGAACCCATCGGGGCAGTTAATCGCATTCCCACCGGTTCAGAATTTCGCGGTAATATGGCCGTGGGTGGACGAGTAGCAAAAACAGAAATCAGCGATCGAGAATTAGAAATCTGTGCCACTTTATCCCAAAAATTACGAGAAGACGGCCTATATTTTGTCGGATTAGATGTGATTGGTGGCTATCTGACGGAAGTTAATGTCACCAGTCCCACTGGCATTCGCGAGATCGATCGATTAAACAATGTTAGTTTAGGTCAACAGGTGATTAAATGGCTAGAAAATTTTGCTTGTGCCAAGGCTCTGCCTTGACACACAATATTTAAGGCTCTGTATTAAAATATCCTTCAGGTAGAACCTGAATAAAAGGTTCCCAGGTAGAACCTGGGAACGAGATAAGAACTTAAATCTGATAACTGATAACTGATAACTTACCCACTGATAACTGATAACTGATAACTGATAACTGTAAAAAAATGAATGCTTTATCAATACCGACGTGGATAGTTCATGTATCGAGTGTCGTAGAATGGATAGCGGCGATCTGGTTAGTCTGGACCTATAGCGAAATCAGTAGCGATCGATCGTGGCGAATGTTATCTTGGGGAATGTTACCCGCTTTAATTGGGGCTATGTGTGCCTGTACATGGCATTTTTTTGATAATATCAGTGCCTTATCCTGGTTAGTCACCCTACAGGCAGCCATGACTGTCTTAGGAAATTTTACCCTCTGTGCTGCCGGTTGGTGGCTGTGGCGTTCCAGTAAAATCAGCGTTAACAATGAATAAAGACAGTTTATTTGCCATTTCCCTGTTTCCCTATCTGGGGTTTCTTTGGTTTGTCACCCGTTCGGAAAAAATGCCCCGTTTAGCCTTAATTGGCTTTTATGTGCTGTTAATCTTCGTTTTTATCACCATTCCTGCCGGTATCTACGCCAAAATCCACTATGGTAAAGAATTAGCTAACGTCGATTGGTTACACGGCAGTGCCGAACTTTTTCTCACCCTCTCCAATATTCTCGTCGTCCTGGGTTTTCGTCAGGCAATTTTAGCCAAAAAGGAAACAGAGAACAGGGAACAGGGAACAGGGAGCAGTTAACAGTGAACAGTAAACAGTAAACAGTAATCAGTAATCACTGAACTGACAACTCACATCTGATAACTGATAACTGATAACTGAATTGTGATACAATCGCCCCAAAACGTCCCTGCGTCAGTCAACTATGTCCCCGATTACACCGTCCATCAGTGTCAACGAACCAAACCCGCAGGCTGCCATCCAGACTTTATCGGTAGTGGTTCCCATATATAACGAAGTGGACAGTATTCCCCATCTCGTGGAGAGTATCGCCTCGATTTTGCGTTCTTATCAAATTAACTACGAGATTATCTGTGTTGACGACGGTTCTAAGGACGGTTCCACCGAGGTTTTAACTAATTTAGCCAAAAATCGCCATGATCTCAAGGCGGTAATATTGAGACGCAACTACGGACAAACCCCCGCTATGGCTGCCGGATTTGATTATGCCACGGGACAGGTCATCATTACCCTCGACGGCGATTTACAGAACGATCCCAATGATATACCCCTATTATTGGCCAAATTGGAGGAAGGTTATGACCTCGTGAGTGGCTGGCGCAAAAATCGCCAAGATGACCGGGTAAAACGGCTTTTACCCTCAAAAATAGCTAATTGGCTGATTGGCAAGGTAACAGGGGTCAAATTACACGACTACGGTTGTTCTTTGAAAGCGTATCGAGCCGAATTAATCGCCGATATGAATCTCTACGGGGAATTACATCGATTTTTACCCGCATTAGCTTTTATTGAAGGGGCAAAAATAACCGAAATTCCCGTTAATCACCACGCTAGACGGTTCGGACAGAGTAAATATGGTTTAGGTCGCACAATTCGCGTGATTATGGACTTGTTCACTGTCTTTTTTATGAAAAAGTTCCTCACCCGTCCGATGCACATTTTTGGACTCTACGGACTGATATCCATGGTGCTGGGGATTATTTTAGGTACTTATCTGACTATTCTCAAACTCGGTTTCGGACAAGAAATCGGCGATCGACCTTTGTTAATCCTGGCCGTGTTATTCTTTTTAACTGGGGTACAATTACTCTGTTTTGGTCTTTTGGCAGAAATTTTGATGCGAACTTACCACGAATCCCAAAAACGTCCTATCTACCGCGTTCGTACTGTTGTCGGGGATAGGGGATTTTTCAGTGAACAGTGAGCAGTAATCAGTGAGCAGTAAACAGTAATCAGTAAACAGTGAACAGTAAAAAGACAGTAGGAAGCTGCTATTTAATACTGCCCACTTAATACATACTGCACACTTAAAACTCAAATCTGATAACTGATAACTGATAACTGATAACTGATAACTGATAACTGATAACTGATAACTGATAACTGATAACTGATAACTGAAAAAAATATGACTATTTGGGAACTTGATTTTTATTCGCGGCCGGTGGTGGATGAAAATAATAAAAAAAGATGGGAATTGTTAATCTGTGAAACTCCGGCAACAATCGATCGCCCCTCCGATACAATATTTAAATATGCCAGTTATTGTCCTAATACGATGGTTAATTCCCAATGGTTAGGAGAGGCAATTACTGCAGCTATCAAGGCAGCGGGAGTAACTCCCAAAAAAATTCGTTTTTTCCGTCGTCAGATGAATAACATGATTAGCAAAGCTTGCGAGGATATCGGTGTTCCCGCTTCCCCTAGTCGTCGCACTCATGCTTTAACGAGATGGATAGAAGAAAGAATGATTAATTTCTATCCCCAAGAAGTTGGTTATGATCAAAATTTAACTAAAACCGCTTCCGTTAATTATCCTCCTTTAAATGCTGTTCCCCTTCCCGATGCTGTCCGGGGAGATAAGGCAGATAAATGGGCTTTTGTTACGCTAGAATTATCTTCTTTTCATGATATAAAAGATTGGGATATTAGCTTCGGAGAAAATTTGCCTATACTAGGGATGGGATTAGATGAGAATCTAAAAATCCCCGGTTTAGTTGTTTTTTCCCCCCGCGCTTTACCCCTAGCTGGTTGGATGTCAGGGTTAGAAATGGCTTATTTAAAGTTAGAAACTGGTTCCCGTCCCGTGCTACGTTTAGAAACGGGTGCTAGTGATAGCTGGATTCTCGTCAACGTGACTAATACCCAGACTTTAAAGGAAGCCAAAAACTTTGAAGAAGCTAAACAAAAAGCCCATAATCTGCATTTTTTAGCCGTTCAATCTAACCCTGAATCGCAATCCTTCGCTGGTTTTTGGCTATTACAAGAAGGCTCTCAAGAGTAAAGTTGAGTCAAGGTGGGTTTTCAATCCACCCCCACAGAATTAACTTAAAAACATTGTCTAGTCCAACTACCGTGTAACCCGTAGGGAATATGATGTTTAAGATGGATAACTGCTAGGGAATTAGTGATATCTTTAGCATCTAAGATTAACACATTCGATCGATGATTGGCTGCATCGTAGGTGACTACCAATAACCAACCATCATCTTCAGCAATTCCATCGGGTTTAGGCACAAAAATTGGTTCACCCGCAAATCCCCGGGGAGCAAAAGAATGTAACTGTTTTTCTCCCGTTAATAAGTCCAGTTTTAAGATTGCTTGCAAAGGAGCATTACCAGTGGCATGATGAGTGGCAGCGATGTATAAATAACGGTAATCTCGACCAACTTTTGCAGGATTAATGCTGGGAAACTCACAACAATGCTCTAGAATACATTCTCTTGTAACGGTATTTTCTGATAAATTTAGTGTAAATCGCCACAGATGTCCGGGAGCTAAACTATCAAAATCTACCGATTGAAAATTGCTATTTGAATCCAGTTGTGGTAAGGATTGATAACAAATAGAATCGATATAAATTTTTTCCCCCCCCTCGACGTAGCTCGGGGCAAGTTGTTCAAAAGCATTGCTATGATGGAAGACAAAACCCGATGGAGTTTCTAAAACTTTCACTTCTCCTTTGTTAGGATCCCGGGGGATAATAATAATCTTAGTTAACTTGTCCGGTTGATTAATAACGCATTCTCCCGCACCTTTTAACCCAAAAAGAAAAGGAAAAGGATTATAACTAACCGGGTTTTGGAAAAAGATAGCGTAGTGGGGAGTAATAACAAAATCGTGGATAAAACAAAAGCCCGGTACACTGTGGGTATGACGACGTAATAACTTACCCGTGGGACTAATTTCGTAGAGAGTAATGGCACTCGACAAACCCGTTTTGATGGCAAAATTTACCAGACAAGGTTGATGATTATCGAAGATACAAGCGGGATCGATGCGAGGATGAGCGGCAAAAGCATCACCTTTTTCTAAGATACCATCGAGATAGTCTAAACCAATAGTATCAAGGGTTTTAGCATCGAGACGATGGGGTTCGGCCGCTTCCCAAAGTGCCAGTAATTTATTACCCCAGTAGATAACATTAGTATTAGCAATATTTTTCAGACGCAAATCAAAAGCATTGCCGAAAATTCCCCCCGGTTTTTTCGTGCCGAAAACACCGCGATAAAGGGGTTTTCTCGCTTTCTGTTCCTGGAGATAACCCTCAGTTTTAACAAAACGATTACGATAATGTACGCGGCCATGATTGAAGCTAATCGCGCTGATCATACCATCCCCATCGAAGGGATGAGCGATCGCAGTACCAGCGATATCGAGTAAACCGGGGCCATTTTTAAAGACTGTACCCTGTAAATCGGGGGGAATTTGCCCCTCGATGTCCTCTACCTCGTAATCGTACTCGTTAGGTTGGGATTGATAGCCTTTTTGCCAATCCTGACGATTATAGGATTTTTCGCCAATTGTCGGAGTTAATACCATGGTAGTTTTAAGTTTATATTTACTTTTCTTAACATAACTTAAAACTACCAGAGATAAAAAGAAGGGGGTGCCGAATCATTTATTCACCCCCTCTTTGTCGTCTTGTTATTTAACAAACAACATTTCTTGATAGGTAGGTAGAGGCCAGAAATTGTCGGCCACTTCCCCTTCCAGTGTGTCAGCATATTCGCGCACCTTATCCATCAAGGGACGGATTGTTTGAGCGGAATACTGCATATGTTCCTCGATCGAGTCAAAATCGTGTTTAGCCATGGCTGCACTCAGTTTGCTAACGCCATCCATCAGTAATTTAATGAGATTCGAGACAGTTTGGGCGCTTTCCTTATCTATCTCGATGCCGATCGCCGCCGCATTAGCGATCGCCGACGACAATTCTGACAAGTAGCGAACGGCAGCGGGATAAATAATCGTTTTAGCCATACTTACCACCAGTTTCGCCTCCACCTCGATGGCCAGCAAATACTGTTCCGCATAGACATCAAAACGACTTTCCAGTTCCACGGGGGTAAGCACACCCATGCGGGTAAACAGTTCTTCGATATAATCGGCCCTCAGCACGGGTAAAGCATCGGCAGTGGTGCGGAGATTAGCCAAACCGCGCTCTTCTACCGCCATTTTGTGCCATTCTTGGGAATATCCGTTACCTCCGAAGATCACATTTCTGTGTTTGTCCATGATCTCCTTAAGAACACCCTGGGCGGCAGTATTGAGGTCTTCCCCAGCTTTCATCCGGCTTTCTAGGTTATCCGCCACCCAAGTCAGGGAATCGGCTAGAATCGTGTTCATCGCCACCAGCGGCCCAGAAACTGACTGATTAGAACCCACAGCCCGGAATTCAAAGCGATTGCCCGTAAAAGCAAAAGGAGAGGTGCGATTGCGATCGCCTGGATCCTTGGGGAATACCGGCAGAGTATCGACACCCAGATCCATCAAACCCGGGGCATCAGAACCCTCAATTTGTCCTTGGCTAATTTGGTCGAATACCTTTTCTAACTGACTGCCCAAATATACCGAAATAATGGCGGGAGGAGCTTCATTTGCCCCCAAACGGTGATCATTGCTGGCAGTAGCTACCACTGCGCGTAAAAGCGCCCCGTACTTGTGAACACCACGAATCACCGCCCCACAGAACAACAAAAACTGCATATTAGCGTGGGGAGTATCGCCCGGATCTAACAGATTACCCTGGGTAGCGTTGCCGACGGACCAGTTAACGTGTTTTCCCGAACCATTAATTCCCGCAAAGGGTTTTTCGTGCAGTAGGCAGACAAAACCGTGTTTTTTAGCCGTACTTTTCAGCAAAGTCATAATTAACTGCTGATGGTCACTGGCCACGTTAGCAGCCTCGAAAAAGGGGGCAATCTCGAACTGTCCGGGGGCGACTTCATTATGGCGGGTTTTGGCCGGAATGCCGAGGCGATACATTCTTTCCTCCACTTCCTGCATAAAAACCTGAACCCGTTCGGGAATTGCGCCAAAATAATGATCGTCGAACTGTTGACCTTTGGCGGCGGGTTTACCAAATAGGGTGCGACCAGTGAGCAGTAAATCGGGGCGACTATGGGCAAAATGAGCATCTACGAGGAAATATTCCTGTTCAGCACCGCAGCTGGAGTTAACGGGGGCGACTTCCGTATGTCCTAAGAGCTTCAGCACCCTGGTGGCGGCTTTACTCATCGATGAAATCGAGCGTAAAAGCGGCGTTTTTTTGTCGAGGGCCTCTCCTGTCCAAGAGATGAAAACCGTCGGGATACACAGGGTTACACCATTATCCGTCTCCATGACGTAGGCCGGACTGGTGACATCCCAAGCAGTGTAACCCCGCGCTTCAAAGGTGGAGCGAAGGCCGCCGTTAGGAAAGGAGGATCCGTCCGGTTCTCCCTGTACTAAGACTTTGCCCGTAAATTCTGTGATCACCGAACCGTCGCTCTGCACGGAGATAAAACCATCGTGTTTTTCGGCGGTGGCGTTGGTCATCGGATAGAAGACGTGGGCATAGTACAGCGCCCCTTTGGACGTGGCCCAATCTTTCATCGCAGCCGCCACCGCACTGGCGATGGAAACGTCTAATTTTCCCCCGGTTAAAATCGTGTTTTTGACCGATTTGAATACGTCTTTCGGGAGACTGGCCTGCATTTTGCTCAGGGTAAAGACATCGGTTGCCCACAGGGCCTCTAAACGTTGAGGAATTTTGCTGGGTAGGGGTTTACGGTCTGTGACTTGAGAGATAGCTTGAACACGGGTTCCATAACTCATAAGTATTTTTCCTATTTTGCTGTGTCGTGGATAAAGGGTTACTTTAACTTAGGCGATGACAAGTTTCCTCCTAACTTTGATGTTGAATTCCGGTCAGAGGCTATTCTCCGCTTAATAATTTTGATCCCACGGCACAAGCTTCTCTGCGGTTTTTATCTGCTTGCGCCAGCCTCTTTCCCGATCAATTAGCAACACCAGCCTTAATCTTAAGAACAGATAATCGGGAGATTTGTATCAAATCTTACAAACATCCCAAACCCGATCTTCCCCAAGCGATCGCACTGAGAAAACGGGTTTCTTTAAAAAAACCGTTTTCTAGACTTATTTGACAAAGTCGGGGGGGGGGTAACATTTTCGTAACATTTCTTCAAAATTGTTCATGAATACTACAACTACCCTCAAATCTCTCTCTGGTGTTGTCTTCGCTGGCACAGTTAGCGCGATCGCTGGACTGACCGTCCTTCCCGCCAGCGCCGTCAGCTTTACCGGAACTGGTACTGGTTTCAGCATCCCTGAGAACAACGCCACAGGTGCTTCCAGCACTATTACCGTTCCCACCGGTTCCAACTTCCTGATCACCGACATCACCGTCACCCTCAATAGCCTAACCCACACCTGGGTAGGTGATTTGATCGCCAATCTCACCTACGTCCCAACCAACACGACAGTCACTCTGTTCAACCGGATTGGTCGGGTTAGCAGTGGGGTCGGTGACTCCAGCAACTTCAACGGCACCTACAGCTTCAATGATGCCTTTACCGGCAACATCTGGTCCGTAGCGGCTGGACTGAATAATGCAGAAGACATCCCCTCCGGTAACTACTTCCCCACCGGTGCGAACAGTGGAACCCTTGTTCCCATACTCACTTCCTTGGGTGGATCCCAGACCGCCGGCGACTGGCGGCTGACCATTTCCGATAATGCTGGTTCAGATACTGGCAGTCTTGGCAGTTGGACGCTGAATTTGGAGGGGACTCCTATTCCTGAGCCAAGTTCTGGCTTAGGTTTGCTGGCTTTAGGCTTACTGGGGGCGGGAGCGGCACTTAAGCGCCATTGGAACTGAGAAAAGGGGTTTCTTTGAGAAGAAAACGGAAGAAAACTGATTTCTTTGAGAAACCCGTTTTCTGAACTTTTGGCAGATCGCCTTAATTATGGAATTAGTTGGATTACAATTAGTTTAAGCGCCATTGGAACTGAGAAAACGGGTTTCTTTGAGCAACCGGTTTTCTGGAACAATCAATTCAAAGCAAGGACAAACCCATGAAATATCGCGTCTTAATTGAGCAAGATGAAGATGGCATTTATGTGGCTGAAGTTCCCTCCCTACCCGGCTGTATTTCTCAAGGCAATACCCGGTTCGAGTTACTCGCCAACATTCAGGAAGCAATTGCTTTATATCTAGAAAGCCTAGAAGCGCACAATGAACCGATTCCACCACCAATTACAGTGATTAAGACAACCCAAGTGCGGATTCCTGCCTTGATGCGTAGTGTCGAAGAAATTAAACTTGAATGGAGTTAAATATGGATTTTGTTCCTCAGCTTCCCCGGGATTCTGATCAACTTAAGCAAACTTTGGCAAAAGCACACAGCAATTGCCAAGAGATGGAATTAGTTAGATTACAATTAGAAGAAGCGATTAGTCGCTTAGAAGCGGAAAATCGTCAAAGACGAAGACAGCAGCTAGAAAACCTAGAAAACGTTTTTTTTTGAGAAACCCGTTTTCTGGAGAAACAGGGCAAAATTATCGCCAGAGTCAAAACAACTGATCATCAAATCGACAATCTTCGAGACAATCACTGAGCTTTATTCCTGTTAATGATGCTAACAAAATATCTAAAACAAGCAATGGAACTGGCAACTTATGAAGTTCTAGAAGACGGTACTTTTTATGGAGAAATTCCGGGATTTGAGGGAGTATATGCTAATGAAACAACCCTCGAAGCTACTAAGGAACAGTTACAGGAAGTTTTGGAAGGCTGGGTTATTTTAGGATTACGCTTACAGCATCAGTTACCGATTGTTGACGGTATCAATCTAACCCCTCAACAAAAAATCGCCTGATGCCACCTTTTGCCCCCATCAAAAGGAAAGAGTTAATTCGCCAGTTGAGAAAGCTGGGATTTTCTGGTCCTCTGGTAGGAGGAAATCATCAATATATGGTGCAGGGAAAATTAAAAATCTGGATTCCTAATCCACACCAAGGAGATATCAGTAAAAGCTTGCTGGCTAAAATTTTACAACAAGCGAATATTAGTAGAGAAGAATGGGAAAAATTACGTTAAACAATTCTGTCTTGGAAAAGTTAAAAACTGTTCTCAATTAAGCAAGATGATTAGAATTTGCCATAGAAAACGGGTTTCTCAAAGAAACCCGTTTTCTGGACTGTCAATCTCTTGTCTCGATTAATTCGGGGACAAGTTCAGGTATAAAACCGGGTTCAGCTAAAGAACCAGTGACGTGATGTTCAAAAACTTCTGCGGGGGGAAAAGTTTTCTTGACTTCCTGAGATTGCGGATCCGTAGAAGGTAGCCATTTAATTAGGGGTAAAGGTAGGAGAGTAGAGAGATTAGTAATCACTACCAATAACCAAAGGTTATCAAAATTAGTTTCGGTGACTCCCAACCAATGGGTTAATAAAGCACCAATTTCTTGGGAAACTAATCCTGACATATTCCAGATAGACATTAATAAAGCGAATAGAGATGCTTCAATGCCCACAGGACAAAGACGGGCCGATAAAATTAAGACGGGTAAAAAGGCAATTTGTCCCATGACGGTGAGGATGAGACTATCCCCCAAACTAAACCAATGATCGTCAATACCGAGCGCTCGATTAGTATGGGTAACTAGGATTAGGGTAGTCATCCCTAAAAGCGCAGAAATCACCGTACTCCAACCCAAAATTAAACGAAAGGAAATCGCTTTTAAAAACCGTTGATATACCCAGATCCCCAGGATCGAGGCTAAACTGGTGACTAAGCGCACTCGTCCTAAAAATTCCGGTTCAAATCCTAACTCGTTGGTGGTGAAGTAGAAAAAGGCAGAATCGGCGCTAGGAGTAGCCTGCCAGAGAAAAATAAAGGCAGTAGGTAATAAAATTGATTTTTGTCTAATTGCTGACCATAATTGCCCGATTTGCTCTTTGACTTTCGGCGTGGATTGTGATTCATCATTATTCTTGATTTTTTCCTCTGTAATTAAAAACGCCATGGCTGAGGCAATCAGGGGAAAAATAGCAGTGAGAGCGAAGACAGGACGAGTACCGAGGTGTGCCAGTAACCAACCCCCCAGATAAGCCGTAATTAAGCCGCCTAAAGCCGATATTCCCCAAGTTAAGGACTGTAGAGAACCGGATTGAGTGAAGGACTCTTTGCGAGCTCTTTCTACTACCAAAGAATCGACGATGACATCACTAATGGTGACAGAAAGGGAACCAAGCAGGATCGCGGCCATCGCTTGCCAGGCATTCTCCACCACAGTGGCTAGGGCCAACCAAGCTAAAACCCCGAGAATTCCCGATAAAATTAGGTAGGGCCGACGACGATAGCCGAAAATAGGCAAACCATCCGAAAGAAAGCCAAAAGCTGGTTTAATCACCCAAGGAATCGCCGCCACTCCGATTAATGCCCCCATCTGGGAGGGACTCAAGGCCAAATCGTCTTTTAAAAAGAAGCTAACCGCTAATCGGGAGAGTCCGAGAATGCCCTGGACGAAATAAACCCCTAAAATGCCAATTAATTCGGGATTAGGGTCATTTCCGAACAAGATACTCTCTTTAAGGAATTTTTTCCCGCGATCAATACCAAGGCGATTAATAAGCATGAAGTTTCATAAATATTTGTTACTGTCTCTATGATAATTGATCGCTCGATCGGTGCGTTAGCTGTTAGGGTTTAGCTGTTGAGCTTTAGGTTTTGGCGGTTGGGTATTGGGTTTTAGGGTTTTAGTTGAATTTCCCCGCTCCCCACTTCCCCATCCCCAATCGGGATAACAGACTTGTTGTAATGTTATGTGGAAAGTTTCTTGCGATCGCTATGTCAATATAGAGAAAGATTTTTAAAAAAGTGTATATTTGGTGTCATATATAGAAAGTTACCGTCTAATATGGTTAGGGTTCTGCTTCTACTCAAGCTTGAGTGTTAGCCTATGTCAACAAGGAGTAGCTTATGGATTTTGATCCAGGAAAAGAAACTTTCGAACTGTTATTAAATTCTCTAAAAGACAATAAGACTGTTCATCTTAATATAATCTGGACAACAATGGGCTTGCAATTGGCAGCAATTGGATGGCTCATAACCTCTGAAAATGCACGAGCATACTTGGCAATGAACAAAAAAATTATTCGGTTTTTATTGCTTGCTGTCGTCTTTTTGTTTGTTGCTCATATTTTCATGATAATTGACACTGTCACAGCGTCCGAAAGATTAGCTAAAGCTATTACAGAGAATGCATTCTATACAAAGTTTATTAACCTGTCCAGCAATGCTCTAAAGTTGATAAATATCAATCTAACAAAAACTCAAAGCTTTACTATACAAGCTTTACAAGCATAAGTTGTTAATAGTTTTACATGACAGGTTCGGTAGACCCGGAAACTTTTAAGTTATACTCTTTAAATCGATTAACAGTTTCAGTAAGAGTGTTATTTACTACTATATTGTATTTGACTTTAGCCTTCTTAATTGTGTCTGCTGGGAAATATCCCAAAAAAACTGGTAATTAGCCGTAGGGTGCGTTCCCTAAGGTCAGTCCTACTACTGCACCGATCGATTTTGGGGAACGCACCTTACTCATTGATTGAAGTTGATAAGTCTAGGTGATCTAATAATACTAAAGCGTTGGCTCTTCGTTACTTGATATGGTTCGATAGGGGGGGATAAATCGACTAAATCCTTATCTGGCAAGAGACTTAATTGATTAGTTCGCTTTAGATCAAAAGCAATTGACAAAAATCGCCAAATGCCCTTCTATATAAGGGTTCCATCCCTTATAATCCCCGTCCATTGCATAACACAAACCGAAGAACCAATGCGTTGAGTATAACCTAACTTATAAAGGACAGGCACTCATGGAAAACGACAACTTTTGATCCCATATTAAATCCAGTTATTAAAAACTGATTATCTATTCCTCCTTTTGTCTCTTGTCTATCTTGATATGTAGCCTATACTCAACGGATTTAGTATCACAACTCAGATAACTGCTGTAGGTAGTGAAAACTCAAATCTGATCACTGTCAGACGAATGTAGCGAAATATACGGAGCGATCGAACCAATTTGTAATATATGTGGCCTATAAAATAGGATGATGCGAGCGTCGTCCACACTTGCATCGGGAGGGAACCGTGACGACTTTTCTGGCTTCGCTCAATTTACTGCCTTCTAGTTCTCCCGCTGCCAATTTTCGCACTGGAGAATGGACTTTTCCCACACTCTACTCGACTCTGGCTCCTGCGGCCCTAGCAGATTTGGTTTTTTCTCGTTACGAGATT
This sequence comes from Microcystis aeruginosa Ma_MB_S_20031200_S102, assembly GCA_007095845.1. Classification (GTDB taxonomy): domain Bacteria; phylum Cyanobacteriota; class Cyanobacteriia; order Cyanobacteriales; family Microcystaceae; genus Microcystis; species Microcystis aeruginosa_D. Next base: position 5,230 of record SFBI01000172.1, on the reverse strand, counting down.
GATATGCCAAAAAATTGTCAATTTTGGCATCGGGGTTTAAGTGATGTGTATCTCCTCGAAACCCTGACAACTCCCTACATTTTGCGCGTGTCTCACTGCCATTGGCGCAGCAAAATGGAAATCGACTTCGAGTTAGAATTATTGGATTATCTCGATCGCTCTCAGGTTCCCGTCGCCGCGCCAATTCGCAGCAAAAACGGTGACTTATCCCTAGAAATTAATGCTCCGGAAGGGAAACGTTACGCTGTCCTCTTTCCCTATGCTCCGGGGGGAATTGCCATTGGGGATATAGATATAGAACAAGCCTATCATTTAGGGGCGATCGTGGCTAATTTACATCGGGTGACAGCAGATTTTCAGCCCCTAGCCTATCGTCATCCCCTCAACCTCAAATATCTTCTCGAGGATTCCCTGCAAATTATCGCACCTTTTCTGCACCAACGACCAAGGGACCTAGACTGTGTTTTAGAAACCATTGGGGAAATAGAGGCAGAAACCGCCAAATTACCGACAGAATCTCCCTATTGGAGCATTTGTTGGGGCGATCCTCATAGTGGTAATGTGCATATCACCCCTGATAATCAGATGACCCTATTTGATTTCGATCAGTGCGGTTATGGTTGGCGAATTTTTGATATCGCTAAATTTCTGCAAGTTTCCCTACAATCCGGTTTAAATCGCCAGGTTCGCCATGGTTTTATCCAAGGTTACGATCAAACAGTGCCTTTAACTGAGGGTGAATTATCTTGTCTTCAGTATCTCACCCAAGCGGCTTATATTTGGTCTTGGTCAATTAGCTTAAATAATCTGCGTTTAACTGATTATAGTCGTCTCTGTGCTAATTATTTTAGTAGCCGTTTGGCCATTCTCAAACGTTTAAGAACCCAAGAATGGGAATTATTCTAAAGCAGCTTCGATGCTGCTGGTGATCAAATTGCGTGGGAACAGGGTGTGGCGTTTTACCCGTGTTTAGAAGGTTTTTAGATTTATTCAGTCAGTCCTAACTAACCAAGATCAACTTTCTTGCCGGTCAATGGCCAAACGAGGGATCGATCACTGTATGCTGGTAAGTATAGATAATCACTAGGTAAAGACTTTCTTCTCCATCTGCCAAAAGTGAAGCAGGCTTTACCGCTTTTGAATAGTCTCTCACAGCCTCACAGACAGATGGTATTATGTCCAGAAGAAAGAAGAAGTTTCCCTGTGGTCACAAGGGTTATGGCCAAGTCTGCCATCATTGCGCTCAACTAGATGCCGCTTGGGAAGAAAGAAAACGTCAAAAAAATGCTTGGGAAGCCACTTTTTCCCAGGATCCGATCGATTTGCGGGAATTACCGAAAAATGTCGTACTTAAAGCTAGGGAAATCCTGCAAGGATTGCAAGATCACCGCAATTATCGAGATTTCCATGGTAAACGATTGCGACACGATCGCTTTATTATCAGTATCCCCGTTACTCGCAATTATCGCCTCATCTGTCGCGACCACGGTAATCTCCTCGTCCCAGAAGCGGTGATCTCTCACGAAGATTATAATGTTTGTAAACCGGGTAGGTGAAGCTAATCTTTAGTTTGCTTGGGAAGATTTATCCCTGTTTATAGCTTCCCAATCTGGCAGCCAATTTTGATCGAGAATCTCCTCGAGATTAGCTAACACTTCCACAGGGAAAATACTGGCATCTAGTCTGGTTTCGTCAATCATCAGATTGCGAGCATCGAGATAACATTTTGCTAAAATTTCCCTTAAATAGGACTTTAAGCTGGGACTATCTTCTAAAATATCAGCAATTTGTAGGCGAAAATTCCTGATTTCTTTTTTCCATCCCGCTTGGTTGTAATCTCGTTGGGATTGCCAGTAGGTTAACTTCAGTAAATGTTCTAGGAGTCGAGTTAAGAGACTCTTAAGCGCTCGTCGATTATTTTTTCCCAAATCTGTCAACTCCTCTAATAAATTCTGCCAATCTACCGATTGAAAATCCCCTTGACGCAATTGGTTGATAGTCTTTTCTAACCAAAGTTGATAATCCCTATCATAGAGATTTAAAATAGTAATATTCATGATTTTTTACTCCTTAATTTCACTGTTCAGAATCCTTGCTGATAGCTTCCCAATCTGGCAGCCAATTTTGATCGAGAATCTCCTCTAGATTAGCTAACACTTCCACAGGGAAAATACTGGCATCTAATTGGGTGATATCAATAATTATCTCCCGAGCATCGCTGTAACATTCCTCAAGTATCTCGGATAAATAGGGTTTGAGACTGGGACTATCTCTCAGTAATTTCTTGATTTGTTTCCGAAAGGTTCTAATTTCCCCTTTCCATGCTGCTTGATTATAATCCCGTTGGGATTGCCAGTAAGTTAACTTCAGTAAATGTTCTAAAAGTCGAGTTAATAAACTTTCTACTGATCGTCGTTCACTTTTCCCAAAATCTGCCAACTCCTCTAATAAATTCTGCCAATCTACCGCTTGAAAATCTCCCCGACGCAATTGGTTGATAGTGTTTTCTAACCAAAGTTGATAATCGCTATCGTAGAGATTTAAAATAGTAATATTCATGATTTTTTACTTCTTAATTTCACTGTTCAGAATCCTGGCTGATAGCTTCCCAATCTGGCAGCCAATTTTGATCGAGAATCTCCTCTAGATTAGCTAACACTTCCACAGGGAAAATACTGGCATCTAACTCGGTTTCGTCAATAAGTAGATTGCGAGCATCGAGATAACATTCCTGCAAAATTTCCCTTAAATAGGACTTTAAACTGGGACTATCTTTAAGAATTTTTTTGATCTGAATCCGAAAATTGCGGATTTCTTTTTTCCATCCCGCCTGATTATAATCCCGTTGGGATTGCCAGTAAGTTAACTTCAGTAAATGCTCTAAAAGTCGAGTTAATAAACTTTCTAATGCTCGTCGTTCACTTTTTCCCAAATCTGCCAACTCCTCTAATAAATTCTGCCAATCTACCGCTTGAAAATCTTCCCGACGCAATTGGTTGATAGTCTTTTCTAACCAAAGTTGATAATCGCTATCGTAGAGATTTAAAATGGTAATATTCATCGTTTTAAAAATGGGGAAAAATCAGGAGTTAAGCTGCTGGTGTCCAAAGTATAGAAGAAATTTGGCTCTTCTGGGTTCTGTGTGATAAGTTTAACTTACATTATGATCGGTCTTTGTGTCCTTTGTGTCTTTGTGGTTCGTTCCACGCCCCCGCTAGGAGGAATGTATCTTAGAATACATTTTACCCACCAAATCCAAGAGAGCCAAAAAACCGCCAAAAAGAGTGATAATAAACCTAGCTATTCCCAGAGTAACAAGGAAAGCCCGATGGTGAAAACAGTCATAGGTGTGGATTTAGGTGGAACCGCTATTAAAATTGGTAAATTTGACCAGGAGGGCAATTGTCTCGAATCTCTCACTTTACCCACTCCCCAACCCGCTACACCCAAAGAAGTCGCCAGTACCATACATCAAGGCATTTGTCAAGTAAATTTAGATAAAAGTTGTCAAGCCATCGGTGTGGGAACACCTGGTCCTGCGGATGCTCAGGGGAGAATTGCCAAAATAGCGATTAATTTGGCAGGATGGCGGGATATTCCTTTGGCCGATTGGTTAGAGGAAAGCACGGGAATGCCGACAATTTTAGCCAATGATGCCAATTGTGCCGGTTTAGGGGAAGCTTGGTTAGGAGCGGGCAAACGCTTTCAAAACTTGATCCTGTTAACCTTGGGGACGGGAGTAGGAGGGGCAATTATCCTCGATGGTAACTTATTTGTGGGCAGTAAGGGAACAGCCGCAGAATTAGGCTTAATAACCCTCAATTTTGACGGTCCATTGTGCAATAGCGGTAATCAGGGTTCCTTGGAACAATACGCTTCCCTACAAGCTATTCGCCGGATGACCGGCAAAGAACCGAAGCAATTGGCAGAATTGGCCGAAAAAGGCGATCGAGAGGCTTTAGAATTCTGGCAGGGTTACGGTTGTTTACTAGGGGCTGGTATCGCCAGTTTACTCTATGTTCTCACCCCAGAGGCGGTAATTATCGGCGGCGGTATTAGCGCCAGTGCTAAGTTTTTCTTTCCGGCTCTCCTCACAGAAATCGAAAGACGGGTTTTACTTAGTTCCAGAGAAGGATTGGAGGTATTAACGGCTGAGTTAGGTAATCGCGCCGGGATGGTGGGGGCTGCTAAATTAGCTTGGCAATTAGTGGACTTGCGCGGGGAGTCTATTTATTATGGGGGGATCTGACTAAAATCGTCTGACTTGAAAGAGGGTGTAGGGTGTGGATTGTAGGGAAAGAAATCTTTTTTATCTGTGGGGGTGAAAAATTTTTCCTCAGGACTGACTTAATCGTGAATAATTAAGTGGCGATCACAATCGATGCTCACCGCTCCTTGGCGCTGAAATTCCCCTAACAAACGCGTCACCGTTACCCTCGTCGTACCGATAGCATTGGCGAGATTTTGATGGGTTAAACGGATCTTTAAACGACTGCCTTGGGCGATTGGTTCCCCCATTTCCCGCTTTAATAACTGTAGTAACTGCTGAAGACGTTCCTCCACTCGTTTGAGTCCTGCGATCGCAAGGAGCGATTCCGTTTGTTGTTGACGACGGATCATTTGATTTAACATCATCCGGGTTAATTCCGCCGAATTTTCTACCTCGGAGATCGTGTACCACTTTAGGTACAGTTCCGACAAGGCTCTGGCGTGATAGGATTCTAGATGGGTCAAATTTAAGCCGAAAAAGTGGGATGAATGAACCCAACCTAGTAAAATTTCTTCTCCACTCTCAGATACTTGACTTAGTTGCGCCATCCCCCGATAAACTTGCCAGACTCCATCAACCACCAGAGGGATATTTTCCCCGCGATCGTAAAAGTGGAGCCGACGACTCTCGCTATAGTCTTCTCGGAAGGGTGAGACGCTGGGATTATAGGTCAGCAACATGATCAAAGTTCTCCTGGATGGGGGGCTAACAATTTTAACCCCACTTTACTGTATCAAGGTAAACATTAGGTAATCTCCAGATTAACATTGATTAGTTTTTTAGCCGTCAGCTTTGAATCAGTGATCATATTCAGAGGGGGGTTACGCACCCTAAAAAGAAAGGTTCTTCGTTTTGTGTTATGCAATGCACGGAGATTATAAGGGATGGAACCCTTATATAGAAAGGCATTTAGCGATTTTTGTCAATTATTTTTGATCTAGAGCGAACTAATCAATTAAA
>SFBI01000171.1 GCA_007095845.1 Microcystis aeruginosa Ma_MB_S_20031200_S102 | reverse complement strand
TATCGAGTTCAAATACTTGGTCATAAATCCGAGCCACATAAAACCCTTCTTGCAGAATTTTTTCCCGTAATTCGTTGGATAAGTCAACCGATGCTAGTATGCCATAGAGTTTTTTATCTCTGTGTTCAGGAAAAAAGCTGCGAAAACGTTGCAAAATACTTTTTAATTGTGTAATATCTTTCAGGGTAAGCTCATCTAATTTGGTATAAATTGTACTTGACAAAGATTTCTGAATAGGGTGACGAAATCGCTATAGCACCGTCCCGCACTGCCAGTACCCAGACTTAGTCGCTGCTACCTCTATATAATTTATAATTAGCCTTAGTCTCACTGTTGTTCATGAAAATTAATGAGGAAATAGCTCATGGGTAAAAGATTTGCCACCTGAGAGGGGGACAAGAACCATGAAATCTATACATCATAAGCTTTCTAGAGCTTTTGATCGAATAAGTTTTCCGCACTAGCTCCCATTTATCGATAATAAATCGATCTATTTTGGGCGAGAGAAGCTAGAAGCCTGTGTGAGTAAAGCTTCTAGCTCGCTTGTCCCCCTGTCAGCTATCACCACACTTTCCTAGCACCCCACTTTCCTATACTTTTTAAACAGGATTTAGTATAAATCCCTTACAGCTGATCCACTTTAGCCCCTTAAATCGCACCATTGAAGGGAAATCCCCCTTAACTAGGTACGGTAAGCCACTAGAAGCCAACAAACCGGTCAATCTAGAATAGTCTCTAGGGTATAAAAGTAATCTTTTATAGAAAATGCAGCCAACCAATCCACAACAATTTACAGAAAAAGCTTGGGAGGCAATCGTCAAAACGCCGGACATTGCCAAACAGAACAGCCAGCAACAAATCGAAAGCGAACATCTAATAAAAGCCCTTCTTGAACAGGAGGGATTAGCGGGCAGTGTCTTTAGTAAAGCTAATATTAGTCTAGCCCGTTTGCGGGATCGAACCGATGACTTTATCCGTCGTCAACCGAAAATATCTAACCCCGGCGACTCGATTTATTTGGGTCGTAGTTTAGATAGTTTACTTGATCGAGCAGAAAATTATCGTCGAGAATTTGGAGATGACTTTATCTCGATCGAGCATTTAATTTTAGGTTACGCTAAAGATGATCGCTTCGGTAAAAATATTTTTCAAGAATTCGGACTTACCGAAAACAAACTCAAAGAAATTATTCAACAAGTCAGAGGTAGTCAAAAAGTGACCGATCAGAATCCAGAAGGCAAATACGAAGCCCTAGAAAAATACGGACGGGATCTCACCCAATTGGCACGAGAGGGTAAATTAGACCCCGTAATTGGACGAGATGACGAAATACGTCGCACGATTCAGATTCTCTCGCGTCGGACTAAAAATAACCCAGTTTTAATCGGGGAACCGGGAGTAGGAAAAACCGCTATTGTTGAAGGATTAGCCCAGCGAATTATTAACCGGGATGTACCAGAATCTCTGTTGGATCGTACTCTTATTTCTCTCGATTTAGGTAGTTTAATTGCGGGAGCAAAGTATCGCGGAGAATTTGAGGAAAGATTAAAAGCTGTCCTCAAGGAAGTCACCGATTCCCAAGGTAATATCATCCTATTTATTGACGAAATTCATACCGTTGTCGGTGCAGGAGCCACTCAAGGGGCAATGGATGCGGGCAATTTATTAAAACCAATGTTAGCCCGGGGTGAATTGCGTTGTATTGGGGCTACTACCCTCGATGAATACCGCAAATACATCGAAAAAGATGCAGCGTTAGAAAGACGCTTTCAAGAGGTTTTAGTAGATGAACCAAATGTGGTCGATACTATTTCGATTCTTCGCGGTCTTAAAGAACGTTATGAGGTGCATCATGGGGTAAAAATTGCCGATAATGCTTTAGTGGCAGCTGCACTGCTTTCTAATCGTTATATCAGCGATCGCTTTTTGCCCGATAAGGCCATTGATTTAGTTGATGAAGCGGCGGCCAAATTGAAGATGGAAATCACCTCTAAACCAGAAGAACTCGATGAAATTGATCGCAAAATTCTCCAGTTAGAAATGGAAAAACTTTCCCTACAACGGGAATACGATCCAGCTTCGCGAGAACGGCTAGAAAAGTTAGAAAAAGAACTAGCTAACCTCAAGGAAGAACAATCGGGATTAAATGCCCAATGGCAAGGAGAAAAAGAAATTATCGATAAAGTTCGTGGGGTTAAAGAAGCGATCGAACAAGTTAATCTAGAAATTCAACAGGCCGAACGAGATTATGATTATAATCGTGCCGCGGAATTAAAGTTCGGAAAATTAACCGATCTGCAGCGGCAAATGTCCGCCCTAGAAACTCAATTAGCTGACAAACAAACCACCGGTAAAAGTTTATTGAGGGAAGAAGTTCTCGAATCAGATATCGCCGAAATTATCTCGAAATGGACGGGAATTCCTCTCAATAAATTAATTGAATCGGAAAAAGAAAAACTTCTCAATCTGGAAGACGAATTACACGAAAGTGTCATCGGTCAAGAGGAAGCAGTCACAGCCGTAGCCGAAGCGATTCAACGTTCCCGCGCTGGTTTATCGGATCCCAACCGTCCCACGGCCAGCTTTATTTTCCTCGGTCCGACGGGTGTTGGTAAGACAGAATTAGCGAAAGCTCTAGCGCGCAATCTCTTTGACACGGAAGAGGCTCTAGTTCGCATCGATATGTCGGAATACATGGAAAAACACAGCGTTTCTCGTCTCATGGGTGCGCCTCCAGGATACGTCGGCTACGATGAAGGGGGACAATTAACCGAGGCAATCCGGCGTCGTCCCTACTCTGTCATCCTCTTTGATGAGATTGAAAAAGCCCATCCCGACGTTTTTAACGTTATGTTACAAATCCTTGACGATGGGCGCTTAACCGACTCTCAAGGTCATCTGGTTGATTTCAAAAATACCATCATTATTATGACCAGTAATATCGGTTCTCAATACATTTTAGATGTGGCTGGTGATGAGTCTCGTTATGAAGAAATGCAGGCGCGAGTGATGGAAGCAATGCGGAATAGTTTCCGTCCCGAATTCCTCAATCGTATCGATGAAACGATCATTTTCCATAGTTTACAAAAAGCGCAACTGCGATCGATTGTTAAACTACAGTTAGCCAATCTCAGCGACCGCTTGATGGAACAAAAATTAGCCCTGAAATTTGCCGATATTGCCCTCGATTATCTAGCAGAAATTGGTTACGATCCAGTGTACGGTGCGCGACCCTTAAAACGGGCAGTACAAAGATATGTGGAAACTCCGATCGCTAAAGCAATTCTGCGCGGCGAATTCAAAGGGGGAGACACGATTTTTGTCGATGTGGCCGATGAAAGATTGACCTTTAAACGGTTAGCTTCCCCGGTAGTAACTGCTTAATTAAGAAAGGGTGGGCAATGCTCACCCTTTGATTATTATGGAAGCATGGTATTTTTGCTTGAATCTATGACTGTAACACTGCTTGCACCACCGGCTGAAATGATTCACCTGTCCGGAATTAGCTGGAAAACCTACGAAACGCTGCTGGAAGAAATGAGCGATCGCCGTTTCTGGCTAACCTACAATCGTGGCAATTTAGAAATCATGGCTCCTTCGACCAGACACGAATTTAGTAAAACGCTCATCGGTCGCTTTGTCGAAACCCTAGCGGAAGAATCGCTAGTCCCGATTTATCCCCTCGGTTCTACCACCTTTAAACACCCTCAATTAAGCGGTGCAGAACCAGATGAATGTTTTTACATTGATAATATTGAGGCGGTTCGGGGGAAAAGCGACTGGACTTAAATGAAGACCCAGCACCGGATTTAGTCATAGAAATTGATGTCACCAGCAGTTCTCAAAATCGCCTTCAAGTTTATGCAGATCTAGGTGTGGCAGAGGTTTGGGTTTATAACGGGGAATCTCTGGTTATCCAACAATTACAAAATGGCACTTATATCACCTTCCCAACCAGTCGATTTTTTCCTAATTTACCCATCTTAGAAATTGCTATGTTTTTACAACAATCTGAAACATTGGATTACCTAGAGTTAGTCAAAAGACCTCTTGCATAAATCCGAAAACGAACGATAGAAACAATAATGGGAGGGACTTTCAGTTAATTATTTATTAGTAGTTGATAATCTTCAAAAATGTTGCTGTACAAGGATCGGCTTAAGACTTTTGCAAGAGGTCTAAAGTATGGTTCTTCGTTACTTGGTACTTAATTGATTAGTTCGCTCTAGAGCAAAAACAATTGACAAAAATCGCTAAATGCCTCTCTATATAAGGGTTCCATCCCTTATAACCCCCGTCCATTGCATAACAATTACCGAAGAGCCTAAAGTATTTCGTAATTGGGTAAGAAGTCAGTTAAAAAAATAAAAGGAAGATTTTTCAGCATTACATTTCATAATATTCGAGATTACTCTGGTTAACCTATCAAGCACGCTACACAGAGATGAGAGTCGCAGAAGTTTTTTGGAAGAACATGAATGGCAATCTTTGCGTGCCACTATTCATCCTAAATGCGTTGAGTATAGGCTACATATCAGGAAAGACAAAAGGCTTCGACGGAGGGACTTCGGCGTAAGCTCGGTCGAACGCTGAGCTTACGCCGAAGTCCGAACCGCCGAACCGTCGAAAATTTGATTATAATCAGCTACTTACTGATTACTGATTACTGATTACTGCTCACTGATTAAAGCTCACCCTAAAATACCATCTAGGCGATTAAAGATTTAACTTTACTAATGATACCAACTGGGTCAATACCTTGGTGGGGGAATTGTTCCCATAAACCACCACAACCTTCATGGTGAGTACCGATGTAGGCATATTTAGGAGTTAAACCGCGTTCGAGTAACCAAGAACCATAACGGCTACCTAAACCCGTGCGACGGTTAAATGCTTCTACCACTAAAACAAAGGGAGAATTACCAACTTTAGCAATAATTTCTTCATCCACCACATTGAGAGTTGGTTTATTAATTAAACCCACGTCGATCCCTTCTTGTCTTAGACGTTCCACTGCATCTAAAGCGCGGTATAAACCATCGCCAAAGCTGATGATATAACCAGCAGTGCCTTCCCGAATTACTTCATCTTTTCCAGGGACAAAGGTATAACCATCGCCAAAGAAATTATGACCGTTAGTATCAAGAATATTGGGAGTTTTAGAACGAGTCGAGAAAATAAAACGTAAACCGGGTTGATGAAAAGTTGCCTCGACACAAGCGGTCATTTGTGCCGCATCGGCCGGGAAATAAAGACGGGTTTCGTAACCGTCATCAAGTCCATTATCGGCAAAGAAATTATTCAAACCAAAGTGACAGGTATTATCGGCCATGTCATCGATACCGGAATGGGAAAAATGACATAAAAGATTAGAATAATTCAAGCGGGCCATGGTGATTTCAGAAATACACATTTCTAGAAAAGCGGCAAAGGTGGCGAAAATTCCCTGTTTACCTTTTTCCATCCCAAAACCAGCAGCTGCCGAAAGATTACCGCGTTCCATAATACCAGAAGGAATAAACACTTCTGGATGTTTATCGTGGATAATTTTCAGACCGCAGGAACCTTCTAAATCGCTATCTACTACTAACACCTTAGCCTTGCGTTCTTCCTCGCTCATTTTGCCTAAAAGACTGACTACTACTTCTCCGAAAACGTTGCGGTTAGAACCCCATTTATCCCCAGAACCGAGGAATTTATAGTCATTAGAAGGCTTCTTAATACTGTTGAGATATTCCACAGCGGCACTGTGTCCTTTTGCCTCTAAATATTTTAAAGCCAAGGGGACAGAAATCACATCATGACCGTGGTTAGAACCTTCTAAACCTTCAATTCCGGGACACATGGGACGTTTATTAATAATCGCAATCGGGCCGGGAGTATTAATTGCTTCACAGATATTGCGATACAAACTATCGATATCTTCCCCATCTACCACTAACACTTTTAGTCCATGGCCAGCGAGAGTTTTTGCCACATCATAACCGGGTAAATATTTGGAAGGATGACCGGCAATCGTCACATCATTATCATCAATAATTAGCTTAACATTGATGTGTTGAGCCACGGCTAAACGGGCAGCTTCCGCGTCATTGCCTTCCTGTTGAGAACCATCGGAACCTAAACAAAAAACGGTTTTTCCGGGGTTAGCTAAAGCGACACCGTTAACGTAGGGCCACATATGTCCTAAACGGCCAGAACTAAATTTGACGCCGGGGGTTAATCCTAATTCCGGGTGTCCGGGGAGTTTAGAATTGGCCTCGCGGTAGTGCATTAATTGTTCTGCGGGTAAAGAACCTTCTAACGCAGACATGAGATATTGAGTACCGACGCGGTGTCCCGCTTCATCGAAGAAGATTGGTACAAATTGACTAGGTTGACTGCGGAAAAGAGCATCGAGAATCACCACTTCCGGGACGGTATCGTAGGGTCCGCCGGTGTGTCCACCCACACCCCGGGCCGCACCCGTGGCAGTAAAAAAGATGATAGCATCGCGACAGAGTTGGATATTGGCTTTTAGGGCGCTTCTTTGGTCGTCGGTGAGGGTGGGGTTACTGGGGTCGAGACTGATGGGTTTATAGGCGCTCAAATCGATGGGAAAGGTTGTCATCGTAGATTTTCCTTAATGTAGAGAAATAACTATAGTCAGGGAAATCATAGCCTAGAATGTCACCCGATCGATTGATTGAATAATTTCTTATCATTGATACCCCAAAGAAAAAATCGATCGCTTTAATGGCGATCGATTAATTGGAACCGACATTCCGCACATCTCCATGTATTTTTATATGTTTTTACATTCCCCAAGATGTTTTTACGAAAAACTGTCATTGTAGAGAATACTATTGAGAAATATTCTCAATAATTGATTTTTTCTGAGAAACCCAATTACAATTCTTCACCTTGATAAAAATCCATCATTGTAGCTATAATTCTTACTGGCAATGGGTTGTAAGCAATGTATTAGTAAAAATTATCA
>SFBI01000170.1 GCA_007095845.1 Microcystis aeruginosa Ma_MB_S_20031200_S102 | reverse complement strand
TTTAGTTTGTTTTAAATCGCTTAAACTAAACATCGCTTCTATCTCCTTTCTACTGACTTGGGGTAACTTATAAACCAAAATTGTCTCTATCAATTCTAAAAGTTCTTGCTGTTGTTTGAGATTAGGTAATTCTTCTCTAATCCGTGGAATTAATTGTTTTCCCTGCTCGATCGCTCTTGCGGTGGGTGCCATAATTAATTGTAACATCGATATTCCCAAGGATTCCACTTCCCTTAATTCCTCGAGATAAAAACGTAAAATCCTGCCTGAGTTGATTAACTCCCCATAACGAGCAGTCTCTAAGCTTTCCACTGAACGCCGAGGATAAATAACTACTCCCTGCCAGTTGTTGCTTAAGTCCGTTTGGTGGAGATAGAGGAAGATTTCACTAAAGAAACGGGAATAAAACCTATTATCTTTCTGAAATTGTACTTCTAGGAAATAAATAGGCTGATTGGGTGTATCAGGCAAAAAGACTCCATCGAGACGAAAGGACAATTGTTTAACTTCCACCGAGGAGAATTGATAAGAATTGGCGATTTCGGGGGGAAGGTTCAACAAATCAAAGAAACAAGCGGGAAATCTTTGTAAGAGTTGATAGAAAATACTGTCAGTTTTCACGCAATTAAACTCAAAAAGAGGCCTCTAGTTTAGCAGCAGTTTTTTATTCTGTTCTTCCAGAAGCTCCTGTTTTTGAGCAATTGGGATGACGAAGTAACAGCTTTTTCGGTAACTTTTCCCCAATTAAGAGAAGACTTGAGACATTTTCAGTGTTGCCGATTTTTACTTGATGGCTACCGGCAAAAGATAGCCATCGGCAATTGTATCAATTTGTAAAAGATGGTTGACGTTTGTGCCAATCGGTGGACTGTTCGTAGGCGTGGGCGACATGAAATAATTGATCTTCGCGCAGCACATTACCGACTAATTGTAAACCGATCGGCAAACCTTGCCCATCAAAACCGCAGGGAAGACTTAACCCAGGTAAACCGGCTAAATTGACGGGAATGGTCATTAAATCCGATAAATACATACTCAGAGGGTCCGCCGTTTTTTCCCCAGCTTTAAAAGCTGTGGTCGGTGAAGTGGGAGAAACTAACACATCTACCGATTGAAAAGCTCGATCGAAATCCTCTTTGATCAAAGTCCTTACCTTTTGTGCTTTCAGGTAATAAGCATCATAATAACCCGCCGAGAGGGTATAGGTTCCCAACATAATCCGGCGCTTAACTTCCGCACCAAAACCCTGAGCGCGAGTCTTGGTGTACATATCAATCAAACTATCGGCATCTTCCCGAATACCGTATTTAACCCCATCGTAACGGGCTAAATTGGCCGATGCTTCCGAGGGAGCGATAATGTAGTAGGTGGGCAATCCGTAACGGAAACGGGGACAGGAAATCTCTTTAATTGTGGCACCGAGAGCCTTTAACTGCTCTAAAGCTTGGTTAACTGCCTCGGCAACCACCTGATCCAAACCTTCTCCGAAAGTTTCCTTAATTACGCCAATTTTTAGCCCTTTTAAACTGGTTTTCAGGAATTGGCTATAGTCGGGAATCGGCAGATTGAGACTGGTAGAATCTTGGGGATCGTAACCTGCGATCGCTTGTAATAAAATCGCCGCATCTTCCACGGTACGACCAAAGGGACCGATCTGATCAAGAGAAGAAGCGTAAGCCACCAAACCAAAGCGAGAAACTAAGCCATAGGTCGGTTTTAGCCCAACAACGCCACAAAACGAAGCCGGTTGACGAATTGAGCCACCGGTATCCGATCCTAGAGCAATCACACATTCTTGAGCGGCCACAGCCGCAGCCGAACCCCCGGAAGATCCCCCCGGCACCCGGGATAAGTCCCAAGGATTAGCAGTAACGTGATAACCAGAGTTTTCCGTGGAACTACCCATGGCAAACTCGTCTAAATTGGTTTTACCGACGATAACTGCCCCTAAATCCCGTAATTTTTGGGTAACGGTGGACTCGTAGGGAGGGACAAAATTCTCTAAAATCCGAGAAGCGCAGGTGGTGGGGATACCCTTGGTGCAGAGATTATCTTTTAATGCGATGGGAATACCTGCCAAGGGATGCAGAGATTCACCTCTAGCTATTTTCTCGTCCACTTTTTGGGCTTGTGCGAGGGCTAAATCCGGGGTTAAATGGAGAAAGCTTTTTACTTGTGGTTCGATCGCTTCAATACGAGCAAGAAATTCTGTGGCGATTTCGACGGCTGTTTTTTCTTTATTAACGAGTTGTTGATGCAGTTGACGAATCGAAGTCATGTTCAGTTACCGGTTACAACCACCGTCAGGAGCAAGCAACAACCCCAGACAGCAAAGACTATTTTAGCGTCAGTTTGGCTGTCGGTCAGCTAATCCCCTAAAATTAAAGGAAAGCCTCGAAGGAAAACCTACAGTTATGACTTTTAATATCCGACAATTAGATAATTTAGACTACGATGAAGCCGAACCCTTACTAGAAGATTATATTACTGGAGCGATCGAAGAATATATCAATTCGCCCGAGGGAGAAGCCTATTATCAAGAAAAACAAGAAGGTTGTGGTTGGATTGCTACCTTTGTCGAGTTGGGCTATCTCTATGAAGGTTATACCCTGGCTACCATGACTAAGGCAGATGTGCAGATCTTAATGGAGAAGATTTTACCACGCAAAATTACTGTCCTCGATCCGACGGAAACCGAAGATGCTATCCCTGAATTAATTAGTTTTTGGCAATTTTTGGGACGAGAATATAAATTAACTCAGGCTAAGGCTATTATTAAATATTTAGAGCAATTAGGCGATCGCTTTGGTCAACTGATGAACGATCCCAACAGTGGCGGTTTTATGAAAAATCTCTTGTTACAAGCGCATCAGCATGGTTTTGATATCACCAGTCAGGAGGGTTTAACAGCTTTTCAAGAAACATATAATGCTGAACAACGTGCTAAACAGCAAGCGGCAGCAACATCGAAAAAAACGCCCCCAGCTGTTCCTAAATCGGAAAATGTTCCCAAGGCAATGCAGGCCAAATATCAAGAAATTACCGCTATTACCGATAAATTTGCCGCTAAATATCTTAATGAAGAATACGCCCAACTTATTCGCCAATTAACCGCAACTTTAGCTCGTAAGCGTCCCTCTCCCCTAGAAAAAGGTAAAGCCAATTCCTGGGCTGCCGGCATTACTCACGCCCTAGGAATGGTCAATTTTCTCTTCGATCCTACTCAAAATCCCCACATTTCGGCCACAGAACTTTATCAAGCTTTTGGGGTTGCTCAAAGTACAGGACAAGCTAAATCAAAACAAGTGAGAGATTTACTGAAGATGTCCTATCTTGACTCAGAATGGGCTTTACCAAGCAATTTAGAGAACCATCCTAGCACTACGGTCCGGCAGTTAATCAGTACCATGCTCGGTGATAATTAGGGTTTGCGATAAAAAGTCTGTTGGTGGAGTCAGGAGGCACTCTTGCAGCAGTAGATTTCTGAATGACCCAATCTCGATCGAGTTTGCCGACTAGACTCTAGTTACCTTTCCAGTTAAACTATAGTAGTCAATAGTTATAAAGTTTTAAACGATCACCTATTGTCAGCCTTTTTAACTGGTCACTTTATTGCCCACCTATGTTAGACAGTTTCTCCCCCCAAACCTCTAGCGTCGTCCTCGCTTCGGTGGCGGACTATTTCAAAGTCCTGTCAGAAGTCAGTCGCCTACAGATTCTCAGTTGCTTGCAATTAGGTGCGATGAATGGTAAAGAAATCGCTGAAGCTACCGGACTAGGCCAGGCCAATCTCTCCAAACACCTGAAAGCTTTAACCCAAGCGGGAATTATCTCGCGGCAACCCCAAGGAGTCAGCGTTTACTATCAAATTACCGACCCCGTCATCTATGATCTCTGTCAGGTGGTTTGCGATCGCATTAGTCAGCAAATGCGTCAACGGGCCCGAGAATTCGAGAGTCTGCCAGCTTTCCATCTCCCTAAATAGGGTTTGCAGCAAAAAGTTTGTTGGTGGGGTTAGGAGTCAGTAGCCGGTCGTCAGGAGTCGGGAGTTTCAGGCTTTGTTGCCCCTTTTTTGTACCAGTTGATGTACTAGAAGAAGGATAATGCAAGGTTTTTGATGGTCTCAATCCGATTTTCGCAGCATGAACATCGGATTTTAACAGGTCAAAAGCCTTATTTTAAAAGGGTTTTACCATTATTCAGCAAACCCTAAATAAAAATCACTAAACCCTTGACATTTTGCCTCAATTATGATAAGGAAAAGTTTCCATGCTCGTAGAAAAACTTTGTCAACGCTATCGGGAGGGAGAAAGAGATTTTCGGGGGATTAATTTGCGGGAAGGCGACTTAACTAATATTTACCTCCCAGAAGTCGATTTTTGCCGTGCAGATTTGCGACAGGCCCGGTTAGGAAAAATACGCCTTGCGCGATCGCTGCTGAGGGAAGCGGATTTAAGTGAGGCGATTCTCTGGGGAGCAGATTTAAGTCAAGTGGACTTTTATCGAGCCTGTTTACGCGATGCGGACTTAAGCGGAGCTAATCTGATCGAAGCCAATTTAGAAGCCGCTTATTTAACCAAAGCCGTCTTAAACGGTGTTAATCTCAACAGTGCTAATCTCCAGCAGACCGTATTAATCGATGCGGATTTTCGCTCCACTTCCGACCAACGCACGGACTTGGGCAAAACTAACTTTTGCGGAGCCGATCTCAACTATGCTAATCTGAGCGGCTCCCTGTTATATCGAGCTAATTTGGCTAATTGCCGACTTTGCCGGGTTAATTTTCGTGCTAGTCCCGAAAGAGACGGATTTATCACCGATCTCACCGGGGCCAGTTTCCGGGGTGCGGATCTCAGTTATGCCGATTTGCGCGGGGCAATTCTAGAAGATGTGGACTTAACTGGTGCTGATTTAACCGGGACTTTATTTTAATCTGGGAAGCTTTTTCAGTGGTCAGTAAACAGTAATCAGTAAACAGTGAAAAGACAGCAGTGTTAATGTCATTTCGTACTCCTCACTTAATACCACTCACTTAAAACTCAAATCTGATAACAAAGGCCGAATCTCAGACCTAATTGGTTAAGCTAAAAGCTTTGATGTGCTTAGTTTCTAACCTTCTTTTTAGGTAGGACAATTGTCAGATTCTGTCTTTTGCCTCTTGCCTCTTGCCTTCAGAAGCTGATAACTGCTCACTGATAACTGATCACTGATAATTAAGGGTCGATTTATTTAAAACCGACGGATGCTTGCCAAACAAAGGCCAGCAAGAGGAAAAATAGGGGAATCACGGGCAGGACATCGACTAGGGGGTCGAAAATTTGGTATGCTTCTGGCAATTTGGCGAACAAAAGTGCAGTTTCCATCTCTCTATCTACCTTGACAAGAAAATTTTTAAACGTTTCCTGAAATTTTATCACGTTGGGGTAACATCTACGGCATCCTCAAGCCAAGGGGCAAAATCTTGGGCAAAAGTCCCCCCTAGGATAGATTGACGAATTTCACGGGTAAATCTGATTAATTCGGCGATATTGTGCAGAGATAAGAGAATATAACCCAACATTTCCCCCGATTTAATTAAATGATTCAGATAGGCACGGCTAAAGTGTTGACAGGTGTAACAGGGACAAGTCTCGTCTAAAGGGGCGAAATCCTCCTTAAAACGGGCATTTTTGAGGTTCCAACGCTCTCCCCGCACCAAAGCCGTGCCATGGCGACCAAAACGGGTGGGAATGACGCAATCAAACAGATCTATGCCACTAGCGATCGCCTTGGCCATTTCTCGATAGGTTCCCACTCCCATCAGGTAACGGGGTTTATTTTCGGGGAGTAAAGGGGCAGTTATCTGGACAATGCGATGAATTAGACTCGTTTCTTCCCCCACACTCACGCCACCGATAGCATAACCGGGTAAATCGAGTTTTACTAAAGATTGCGCCGCCGCTGCCCGTAAATCCTCATAGATTCCCCCTTGTACTATGGCGAATAAAGCCTGTTGTTGGGGTCGTTGATGGGCCGTCAGACAGCGCTCTAACCAGCGATAGGTGCGTTCTATGGATGCTTTCATGGTCTCATGACTGACTCCCGTGGGGGGACATTCATCGAAGGCCATAATCACATCAGCACCGAGGGCATTTTGAATCTGAATCGATTTTTCTGGCGTGATTTCGATTATTCTACCGTCCCGGGGCGATCGAAAGGTGACTCCCGATTCTTTAATTTGCCGGAGTTGACTCAGGCTAAATACCTGAAATCCACCCGAATCTGTTAATATTGGCTGATTCCACGCCATAAAATCGTGTAAACCTCCCGATTTCTCGATAATACTTTCTCCGGGCTGCAGATGCAGGTGATAGGTATTAGCGAGAATCATTTGCGCTCCCGTGCTGGCGATTTGAGCGGGGGTCAAACCTTTCACCGTGGCCAAAGTTCCCACGGGCATAAAACGGGGTGTTTCTACCAGTCCGTGGGGAGTATGCCAAACCCCAACCCGCGCACCAGTTTGGGGACACTGGGCGATTAGTTCAAAGGAAAATCCCACTGTTTCAGTTATCAGTTATCAGTTATCAGTTATCAGTTATCAGTTATCAGTTATCAGTTATCAGTTATCAGTTATCAGTTATCAGTTATCAGCTTCTGAAGGCAAGAGGTAAAAGACAGAATCTGGCAATTCTCCTACCTAAAAAGAAGGTTAGAAACTAAGCACATCAAAGCTTTTAGCTTAACCAATTAGGTTTTAGATTCGGCCCTTGTTATTAGTAACCAGTATTTCTGCTCACTGCCTAAAAGGGGCAATCGTTGTCGTCTTCGTCTTCAAACTGCACATCCCACTTAGCAGAAAGTACCTGAGTAACCATGGCTTCCAGGGTATCAGCATTGAGACGAGCTTTCATATCGGGGTCTTGCAGTGGATTACTCAGGGGAATCAGCCGTAATTGCCGATTGTCTTGGACCAGATCAAAATAGGTTTCACCGTCAGGAGAGCGTGTTAAACGCAGATAATCGAAGCTATAGGTATTCAGATAAAGACTGTAGTTAGCAACCAGGGTACTTTGCTGATAATCGGCGAAAACTTCCACTATCCATCCCTCCCCTTCACTCTGAATCACCCCTTCGAGACTATGGATGTAGCGAACTCGTCCGATATCATCAAGGAGACGACGCATATCTTCTTTAGCGATGACCACGCCAGAGTCAATAATACAGGGGGCGGGCAGGGGCTGTGAGGGCGGATGATAGTTCATAGGGATTGCCAGTAAAAAAATTTCCGTTAATAACCCACCGGGTGTTTCTACCGATTCCTGTTGCAATTTTTTCGGGTTACGTCTCGATCTTAACCCAATCCGCTAGAACTTTTCACTGTTACTTAAGATTAATAACGATGATCGATGATTAACTTCTGCTTACTAAATATTTACAAAAATTTGGGTAGGCGAGGCCTACCCGATCATCATTATTTACTGGGGAGGGTTGGAAGCAGAAGGACTGCGATCGATCACCTGATCGATTAAACCATAGTCTAGAGCTTCTTCGGCGGACATAAAGAAATCCCTTTCCGTATCCTCGGCGATGAGGTCGAGAGGTTTACCGGTATGACTAGCTAGATGTTGATTGAGTAATTGTTTGAGATAGAGAATTTCTTTGGCCTGAATTTCGATATCGGTGGCCTGACCTTGGGCGCCGCCCAGGGGTTGGTGAATCATGATCCGCGAGTTGGGTAGGCTCATTCTTTTGCCCGGTTTGCCGGCACTGAGCAGAAAAGCCCCCATACTGGCAGCTAAACCAATACAAATGGTGCTGACATCGGGACGGATTTGATTCATGGTATCAAAAATCCCTAATCCGGCCGAAACTGAACCACCGGGGGAGTTGATATACAAGTAAATATCTTTTTCGGGGTCTTCTGCTTCTAGAAAGAGTAATTGGGCGACGATTAGGTTAGCCAAGTCGCTGGTTACTTCTTGTCCCAAAAAGACGATTCTTTCCCGGAGTAGTCGGGAGTAGATATCGAAGGCGCGTTCGCCCCGGCCTGTGGTTTCAATAACGGTAGGAATCATTGCGCTTTCTCGTCTTGCTGCTGCGGTTAGTTTTTTGATTGTAACTTAGGGAATGGGGGATAGGGATTCGGGAAATTATGAATTATGAATTATGAATTGGGGGGTGGGGAAGTGGGGAAGTGGGGAATTTCAACTAAAACCTTAAAACCCTAAAACCCCAACACCCTAACACCTAACGGCTAAAAATAATCTTCTCGATGGCATCTAGGGCGGTTTCTAGGTCATCGTTGACGATTTGATAGGGGAATTCCTCGCTGGCGGCCAATTCTTCTCGGGCGCGCTCTAGGCGACTAGCGATCGCTGTTTCGCTATCTTTGCCCCGGTCGCGCAAACGACGTTCTAATTCCTCGAAACTGGGGGGTAGGATAAAGATTCTCCTCGCTTCGGGGAAGCTTTTACACACCTGTCTAGCTCCCTCTAATTCGATTTCTAGAATTACGGTCTGGCCTGCCGCTAATTGAGCGGCGATCGCTGATTGGGGTGTTCCATAGTAGTTGCCCGCGTATTCGGCCGATTCGAGAAATTCTCCGGCTACCATTTTCTTCTCGAAACTGGGACGGTCGAGAAAGTAGTAATCTTCCCCCTCAATTTCACCCGGTCGAGGTGGGCGCGTAGTAGCGGATACGGACAGGTAGAGGTTAGGGAAACGAGTTAGTAAATGCCGTACTAGCGTACCCTTGCCCACACCGCTAGGGCCAGTAATGACGATTAATTGACCGGGTTGCATGGGGTTAATAACTCAGTTGCTACTATTAACAGGGGCTTCCTTGTTGACCACGAAACGGTGAGCCACGGTTTCCGGTTGAATGGCCGACAGCACTACATGACTAGAATCGGTGATGATCACCGCACGAGTCCGTCTTCCGTATGTAGCATCGATTAAACAGCCTTTATCCCGAGCATCACTGATGATGCGTTTGATAGGAGCCGATTCTGGGCTAACGATGGCGATAACCCGATTAGCGGAAACAATATTACCGAAGCCGATGTTGATCAGTTGTATATCCATAAGTTAACAAAGGTGTAGTCCCTTGTACAAAAGAGTGTGGAGGTATGATTACAATGTTATCGAGAAAGATTTAGCCTTACAACGCTAAAAATAACATTCTTAATCACATTTTAGTATTTTTTCAGGTTTTTTGCGATTTTAATTAAATTTGTTTACACAAGTCTCTATCTTAGGGAGTAAATAGTCCAAAAGTCGGGAAAATTAGGGAATTTTGGGGGTGTAGGGTGTGGGGTGATGGGTGTAGGGGGAGTGGGAATTATGAATTATGAATTATGAATTGGGGAGGTGGGGAAATTGAACTAAAACCCCAAAACCCCAAAACCCCAACCCCCAAAACCTGTATCCTGACTCCTGACTCCTGTCTCCTGTCTCCTGACTCCTGATCACTGATCACTGATCACTGATCACTGTTAAGAATGTCCCCGACAATGGCATGATAATTATGGTAACTAATAAGTATTCTCTATCCTTAGTGGGTGCGTCAGACTATGGGTTTTGCTGATCTATCGATCGCTGATATTGCGGCAGAGTACGATCTGGCCGATGAATCTGTGTTGTCACTTTGCGACCAATTAGGCATCTCCTATAAAGATCGGCAGACTAATCTCGCCCTAGAAGATGCTAAAGCAATTATCTCACTGATTTTATCCCAACGCTCAGGAGTAACCGCCTCGAAAACGGAAACGTCCCCTTGACTTTATTCCCCACTGCGATCTTCTCGGTGTCCGTGATCACTTAGAATTGATCGACACCCTCCCAGAGGAGAAAATTTTTTAGTCACCTTAAAATTCCCTTTTTTGGAACAATTGCGAGTAGGAGAACAATGATCAAACGTTTGATTGTGGCAGCGATCGCTGTAGTCTTTTTTGTATTACAATTCAATCTTAACGGCGCTAGTGCCTTAGAACTCAATGAAAAAACCCTCACCATCACCCTCAATGATGCGGGGGAATCGGTGACTTTGACTTCTGAACAAGCGACGGAAGGACAGAAACTTTTTGTAGCCAATTGTACTAAGTGTCACCTGCAAGGTAAAACCAAAACTAATAATAACGTCAGTTTGGGTCTGGGTGATCTGGCAAAAGCGGAACCTCCCAGAGATAATCTGTTAGCACTGATTGATTATCTAGAACATCCCACCAGTTACGATGGTGTAGATGATCTGAGCGAATTGCATCCCAATGTTAGCCGTCCCGATGTCTTTCCAGAATTACGCAATCTGACCGAAGATGATGTGTATAACGTCGCCGCTTATATGTTGGTTGCTCCCCGTCTAGACGAGCGTTGGGGTGGGACAATTTACTTCTAAATTGCCCTCCATATATCCCTCGATCCCTCTAGATTTCTAGGGGGATTTTTGATTACACAGCAAATAGTTGTAAAAATTCTTTGAGTTCATTTAATACCTCATGCTCAAAGTTCCAAATATGACGTTTGTTTTTCATAACATAATCAAATCCATTCATACTGCATTTCCTGCCAGCTTGTTTTTTGTCTTCTGTGGAACAGGTATCAAATCGTAAATAGTTACTAATCCAAAACTTATCAAAATCTTTGTCTTTAATCGATTTTTCTTGCTTGTTTAAACAATTTCTCCAGTCTTCTAAACAATCCGCATAGGTGGAATCTTGACTTTTAATCTTCTTGAGAACTGTTTCTAGTTCTCCTTGTCCGTCCACGTGTGATAATTTTTGCTTATAGAATCGTGAAATATTTACCTGGAAAGACTTTTAGGACTATTTTGCTGAAGAAACTATCAGTATAGACCCCGTTTCCACACAGAAACCAGAAGAGCCAATTCTGTGATTTGATCTTCTATTGTTGTCAATCTATAAAGCTGACTGGTTTCCCTAATATCTTCCGCTTCTGGATACACATTTTTTAGACAATCGTTAAGCCAATTTAGTCGCTCTGTCTTAGTATCAGAATCTTGATCGATAATAATACCAACTTTAGGGATAGCTTTTTTACCAAGAGTCGCCTTAATTTCATCGAAAGTGCTGGTTAATTTAGCTTGATCTAAACCCTGTAAACATTTATAGTCATCTTCCTCAAAGCAAATCGGTTTATCTAACTGAATTTTGGTAAAATTTAAGTATTGCACTAGGGCTTCGATAAAAATTTTATCATTCTTGCTCTCGACGATTAATAAGTTACTCACCTCTCACCTCATTGCCATGTTTTAAGGCGTACTCTAAAGTGCTTAATTGTCTTTTAATACCGATAATTTTATCAGTTCTGGGACTCCTTGCTAGTTCAAAATAGGCCCCCTGTTCTGGATAATATTCTAACCCCACATCGGCAAAAGCTTGGATCATCTCTAAACTATGGGTTGTAGCAAAAATTTGGCTATCTAGTTCGATAGCTAATCGGAATAAAGTTTTCCAAATATCTGGGTAAGCAGTATAGTGAAGACCATTTTCTATTTCATCGATAAAAATAATTTTTTGCGGATTAAGCAGTAGAGCAAAAATCATCTCTATCAGACGATTAATGGCTTCACCAAACAGAGATACGGGTAGGCGTTTTTTCTCTTTTCTTTTCAGATATAAATTTGGTTCACCCAGAAAAAAACTTTCTATTTTCTCAATGGACGGATCGAGAATTTGTAGAGCTTTTAGCACTTCTTCTTCCTGTTCATTAAAAACTATTTTAGTATAGGACTCGCTCAATTCTTCCAAAGATTTATTGACAGATGCGGCAATGATTACTGGTTCCTCATCACCCCCATTAGGTAAAGCTAGTATCTCCTTAGAACTAGCAATTAAAAAATAGTTCATTTGCTCATCATTTGAGTCATGATCATGGTCAAAACTTGTGTGAATATTCAAGATAGAAATAACTGATTTATCTTTAGCGATAAAATCGTATAATTTTTGCCAGTCTTCAGAGATTCCTAGAATACTATCTTTAAGAGAACTAGAAATCGATATTTTTACCAATTTATCTCCTTGGTTAGATTGGGAGCCTTTTAACTCAATAATATTTTTTCTATCAAGATTGAATAATAAATCATCCCAAGCATTTTTGGGAACAGCCTGAACAACTGCTAAAGATTGCCTACGAATGATTCCTCTGATGTAGGGATGAATAGTATTTGGATAGGGATAACTATACAAAAATATTGCCTCTAATAGGGCAGTTTTCCCTAAATTGTTTTTACCGCCAATTAAATTAACTCGCTCAAAACCTTCAATTTTGGTATGCTCAAAACATCTAAAATTACTAATTTCAATATCCTTAATCATGTTGACCTCCGGGCTGAATAAGCATAAATTTAGGGTTAGGAATGAAGCTGGCAAGATGGGGATTTTTTTACTTAATTCTAGACGAGAATCGCCTCCAACTCTCAAAACGGTGACTATCCCCCACCGAAACTGCCGCCCTAAGAGATAATAGAGACAGGGATTTATTTACATTTCTTCATCATGGCGAGAGACTTACGAGGATTTATTAAGCTTTTAGAAGATCGTGGCCAATTACGCCGCATTAGTGCATCGGTCTCTGCCGATTTAGAAATTGCCGAGATCGCTAATCGGATGCTGCAGGTGGGGGGACCGGCCCTACTGTTTGAAAACGTGCAGGGGGCCGAGTTTCCCGTCGCTATTAACCTGATGGGAACGGTAGAACGCATCTGTTGGGCGATGAACCTGAATAAACCCGAAGAATTGGAAGATTTAGGCAAAAAACTCGCCCTCTTGCAACAACCGAAACCGCCGAAAAAACTCTCCCAAGCGATCGATTTTGGTAAAGTGTTGTTTGATGTCCTGAAAGCCAAACCCAGCCGTAACTTTTTTCCTGCCTGTCAACAGGTGATTTTAGAAGGGGATGAAGTAGATTTAAAGAAAATTCCGATGATTCGCCCCTATCCGGGCGATGCAGGCCAGATTATCACCCTAGGGCTAGTAATTACTAAAGATTGCGAAACGGGAACCCCTAACGTCGGTGTCTATCGATTACAGCTACAGTCTCACAATACCATGACCGTTCACTGGTTATCCGTGCGCGGTGGGGCGCGTCACCTGCGAAAAGCGGCGCAAATGGGCAAAAAATTAGAAATAGCCATCGCTTTAGGGGTCGATCCTCTGATTATCATGGCCGCTGCCACTCCTATCCCCGTAGATCTCTCAGAATGGCTGTTTGCGGGATTGTACGGAGGTTCTGGGGTACAGTTAGCCAAATGTAAAACCCTCGATTTGGAAGTGCCGGCCGACTCAGAAATCGTCCTCGAAGGAACAATTACCCCCGGAGAGGTATTGCCAGACGGTCCTTTTGGTGATCACATGGGTTACTATGGCGGTGTGGAAGATTCACCCCTGATTCATTTCCACTGCATGACCCATCGTCGTGACCCCATTTATTTGACCACTTTTAGCGGTCGTCCTCCTAAGGAAGAAGCGATGATGGCCATCGCGCTTAATCGTATTTATACGCCGATTTTACGGCAACAGGTGTCGGAAATCAGGGATTTTTTCCTACCGATGGAAGCTTTAAGCTATAAAGCGGCGATTATCTCCATTGATAAGGCCTATCCCGGACAAGCGCGACGAGCGGCCTTAGCTTTTTGGAGTGCCTTACCCCAGTTCACCTATACTAAATTTGTCATCGTCGTGGATAAGGAGATTAATATTCGCGACCCCCGGCAAGTGGTTTGGGCAATTAGTTCTAAAGTGGATCCGGTTCGCGATGTGTTTATTCTCCCGGAAACCCCCTTTGATAGCCTCGATTTTGCCAGCGAAAAGGTCGGTTTGGGGGGGAGAATGGGAATTGATGCCACGACAAAAATGTATCCCGAAACTGACCACGAGTGGGGGGAACCTTTGGAGTCGGATTCGGCCATGGTGGTCAAGGTTTCCCAACGCTGGTCAGAATACGGTTTAATCGACATTAATTTACAAGAAGTAGATGCCAATAAATTTG
Organism: Microcystis aeruginosa Ma_MB_S_20031200_S102; assembly: GCA_007095845.1. Classification (GTDB taxonomy): domain Bacteria; phylum Cyanobacteriota; class Cyanobacteriia; order Cyanobacteriales; family Microcystaceae; genus Microcystis; species Microcystis aeruginosa_D. The sequence goes on along the minus strand of SFBI01000170.1, from coordinate 7,937 downwards.
GCTACGAAATGTAGATTTATTCGACTAAATACTCAATAGTTTATCTTGTCCCTAAATCTCAAAAAAATCGGGGTAGAAATATCTTCTAACCCGATATTAGTGATTAGTTTTTCGACTTAGTAAGCGTCCTGTAGTTCGTAGAATTCGGGAGAAACGTAGTCTTTACGCAAGGGCCAACCGACCCAATCTTCTGGCATTAAAATCCGTTTCAGGTGGGGATGTCCTTCATAAATAATGCCGAACATATCATAACTTTCTCGTTCTTGCCAGTCAGCGGCTTTCCAAATCCAGTAAACCGAAGCAATCCGGGGATTATCTCGAGGAAGAAAGACTTTTAAGCGCACTTCCACGGGACTATCGACATTATCGGCTACTTTGACCAGATGATAGAAACTAACTAATTCTTTCCCCGGTCCCAAATCGTAAGCGCCCTGACATTGGAGATAATTAAAACCATAAGCGTATAAAGCAGTGGCCAGAGGAATTAAAAAGTCTGGTTCTACTTTAATCAATTCCACACCACTATGGTCAGCTTCTAAAGCTTGATGCTCAAAACCATTTTCGCTTAACCAAATCGAAGTGGGGCCAGCTTGCACAATAGCTGTCGTTTCTTCAGTCATTTAGATTTCTTCCTTTTGTTTCGTGGTCAAAAGAGCGGGGGGAACAGGCATACCAGTGGCTTCTAGTAACTCTTTCGGAGGTGCTTGACGGGTGGCCGATTGCAGATATTTACCCGTAAGAATCGGTTCTGTGGCCTGCATTTTGTGGGTGGTGCTGTAATAACGATTGGTTTGCTGGAGGACAGTCCCACGTTCTTGAATAGATTCGTTAGCGACTTTTTTCCGCAGTTTAATAATCGCGTCGATAATCGCTTCCGGACGGGGGGGACAACCGGGTATATAGACATCCACGGGGATAAGCTTATCTACCCCTCTAACTGCGGTGGTGGAGTCACTGCTGAACATTCCCCCCGTAATCGTACAGGCCCCCATGGCGATCACATATTTAGGTTCCGGCATTTCTTCGTACAGACGCACCAAAGCGGGGGCCATTTTCATGGTAACTGTACCGGCAGTGATGATTAAATCAGCTTGCCGGGGACTAGAACGGGGAACTAAACCAAAGCGATCGAAATCAAAACGGGAACCAATCAAGGCTGCGAACTCGATAAAACAGCAGGCTGTACCGTATAGCATCGGCCAAAGACTTGACAAACGCGCCCAGTTATACAGGTCATCAACGGTGGTAAGAATGACATTTTCCGATAAATCCTGGGTAACTTTGGTGCGTTCGATGGGATTAAGGATTTTTTCGCTTTGTTGTTCGATAATTTGCTTAAATTCGCTGGTAGGGTTGGGACTCATCGGGTTATCCTCTCATGAAAAGTCAAAAATAAGGAAAATTATGGCCGTTATGACCATTCTAAGGCTCCTTTCCGCCAAGCATAGACGAGAGCAACCACAAGGATAGCAATAAAGATCAGTGCTTCTACAAAAGCTAATAGGCCCAATTGATTGAAAGCTACTGCCCAAGGGTAGAGAAAGACGGTTTCCACGTCAAAAACCACGAAAACGAGGGCAAACATATAATAACGAATGTTAAACTGAATCCAAGCACCACCGATCGGTTCCATCCCCGATTCATAGGTGGTGCGTCTTTCTGGACCGCCACCACTAGGCCGCAGGACTTTGGAGGCAGTTAGGGATAGGATTGGTACTAAACTGCAAGCGAGCAGAAATCCTAGAAAATACTCGTAACCTTTGAGGACAAACACTGGGTTTTTTTTCTCCTTATTCGCTATCGACAGGGGAAGTTGTCGGCATCTCTATGGCTACTTATTATAGAGGCTTTAGCAACCCGTCTCCTTCTCAAAAGCAGCATTGAAGATGTTTATCGATACCATTAGCTAATCATTGGGTCAAACTTCGCTTCTGTCCGTGCTTTGCTCTTGCTCTGACGAGGTGACAAGGAAATGACCAGAATGGACTGCTGACTATCCAGATTACTCGTTAGGACTGCACGGGAGTGCCAGAATTGCTAGTCCGAGCATTTGTACTATTATTTCCGATGGGCAGTCTAAATTAGGAGAAATACTGTCAGACCCACTATACTTTGTTAATGCAGCCGATAGGAAAAGCGATCGCTTAGGACAATATATGATTATAAAATAACCTAGATTTATCTGCCAGTGATTTAATCAATGGTTTACAATCCTTGGAACAATGTTATTTAATTCAAAGGGATCAAAATTGATTTCAATTATCATCTATTTTTAAAGAGTATATCAAAAGCGATCGCTTTTCCCAAATCTGATTATAAGAGTTTGATACCCCTAAATCTTTCTTAAAAAGGGGGACTTAAAGCCGAAAAAAGGGGCTTTGCGCCCCTAAAAATCTTTAGTCAAAGTATTAAAATCTACACCAGACTATAGACAATTACTAAACCCAAAACTGCGGCAAAGACAATTAAAGCGTAGAATTGGGCGCGACCATTTTCGAGGTATTTCAGACCTTCACCACTAACAAGAGTAGCTAAACCGGTTAAATTCACCGCCCCATCGATAACGCGATAATCCACTTCCATAATTTGCCGTGCGAGACGACGACAACCCTGAACAAAAACCCGATCATAGAGATTATCAATGTACCATTTGTTCAGGGAAAAACGATACAAAACGGGGAATTTTTCCGCAATAGTTGCGGGGTCAATTTTTTTCTGGAGATACATCAGAGAAGCGACAGTAATCCCGATTAAAGCAATCCCTACCGAATTACCCGCCATAATCAGAAACTCTGTCCAATCAAAAGCATGAACTTCTTCCACTACTTCGTTAGGAACATGAATAAAACCCTCGAAGAAATTCTGCCAAGGTTTACCCACCAAACCAATTAACAAAGAAGGAACCGCCAAAATCATGAGAGGTAAAGTCATAGTAATTGGCGATTCGTGGGGTTCATGGGCATGATGGCCGTGGTTGTCTTCTTCCTGTGCTTCCGAGTCTAATTGTTTAACATTCATTGCCCCCGGTCCAAAGGCCGGAATCGCACCCGCGTTGGCTAACAATCGGCGTTTAATCTCCTTATTAGTGCCTCTAAACTCCCCTTCAAAAGTGTTAAAGTACATCCGGAACATATAAAAAGCTGTTAAACCCGCAGTCCCCCAACCGATTAACCATAAAGCTGGGTTCGCCTCAAAAGCTAAACCGAGAATTTCATCCTTCGACCAGAAACCAGCGAAAGGAGGAATCCCACAGATAGCCAGAGTTCCCACCAGGAAAGTTAGGGCAGTAATGGGCATATACTTGCGTAAACCGCCCATCATCCGCATATCTTGCGCTAAAACCGGCTCATGACCGACCACATCCTCCATACCGTGGATGACCGAACCAGAACCGAGGAACAACATCGCTTTAAAATAAGCGTGGGTCATCAGGTGGAATAATCCCGCACTATAAGCACCAATACCCATAGCCATAACCATATAACCCAATTGGGAGATGGTGGAATAGGCTAAACCCTTTTTGATATCATTCTGGGTGAGGGCGATACTTGCCCCTAGAAAGGCAGTAAAGGCCCCCGTCCAAGCAATTACCGTCATCGCCGTGGGAATTGGCTCAAAAACGGGATACATTCGGGCAATCAGGAAAACTCCAGCGGCCACCATGGTGGCGGCGTGAATCAGGGCCGAAATCGGGGTCGGACCTTCCATGGCATCCGGTAGCCAGACATGAAGGGGAAATTGGGCTGATTTGGCCACTGGTCCCAGGAAGACTAAAACGGCGAATAATGCCGCTAAACTGCCGGCAATGGCTCCAGAAGAGACTAATTCCTCTAGACGTTCACCCATGACATCAAACTCAAAGCTGCCGGTGGCCCAGAAAAGACCCAGCATTCCCAGTAATAAGCCAAAATCGCCGACGCGGTTGGTAACAAAGGCTTTTTGACAGGCCTCGGCGGCCGCCGGACGAGTGAACCAGAAACCTACTAGCAGATAGGAACACATCCCCACCAATTCCCAGAAAACGTAGATCTGGACGAGGTTGGGACTGATGACTAAACCGAGCATAGAACTGCTAAAAATGCTCAGATAGGCGTAAAAACGCACATAACCGGGGTCGTGGGCCATGTAACCATCGGTATAAATCATCACCAAAAAGGCCACGGTGGTGACGATAACCGACATTAAAGCGCTGAGATGATCGATCGTATAACCCATTTTCAGGTGAAAGTTACCCGCCGATGCCCAATCGATCATTTGGGTATAGGGAGCGTGTCCATTGATTTGACTCCACAGCAGTGCAAAAGACAGCACCATCGACGCACCGAGGGTAGAAATGATTAATACAGCATTCACCTGTCGCAGACGATTGGTGACTTCATTAAAGGAAATTAAGCCCGCACCGACTAGGGTAGCGCCTACCAAGGGTAGGACGGGAACTAGCCACGCGTACTGATAAAGCGGTTCCATTCAGTAATACCTAGTTTACAATTTCACACTATTTGGTTTATCCTCATCTATTGTGACATAGGTTAATTCTTAAGAAAGTGTTTATACCTAGTTTTGCTCAATAGGGCGGCGAAAGGTCAAAGGAGCTTATCGATTTGGCAGTTTAGCGAGCGGGACGGTAATTTTTAGGGAGAAGCGGGAAAATTATCGAATAACCACGAAAGCAAGAGAAAGACCAAATACGGGTTTCTCCTAGCTAATACGACAATTTATTTAGTACAATTTAACTATACCGATCAAAATTAGTCCAAAAGGGAAATCATTATATAGCGCCTGTCACAGTTAAAATCATTGAGTATGATGGGGAGTTTAACTTAACGAGGTATCATGTCCACCGCCCGCCATATCCTAGCACTTCTAAAAAGTCATGTAGAAGGAGAAGAGCAGCAATTTTATTCTGCTGCCCTACAGATGGCTGCACACGAAGCAAGACAAGGACATGGTAAGTTAGCCCAAGAAATTCGCGAATTAATTGACCAAGCAAAGGCTAGTAAATCGGTTATTGAAAAAAAATCTGATCCAATTCCTTTAGTACAACCAAAAGGAGATTTAGCCAATCTGGTTTCGGTCAGATATCCCGATACTCGATTATCGGATATGATTTTAACCTCTGACCTTGAATTTAGACTTAAACGAGTATTAACTGAACAAAGACAAGGAAAAAGACTTAGAGAACATAATCTTACGCCTCGTCGAAAGCTGTTGTTAGTAGGTCCACCGGGTTCTGGTAAAACAATGACGGCTGAAGCCTTAGCAGGAGAGCTTAAATTACCTTTGTTTACGACTTTATACGATAGTCTAATGGGCAAGTATATGGGAGAAACTGCTAGTCGTTTAAAAGTGATTTTTGAGGCGATGACAATAACAAAAGGGGTCTATTTTTTTGATGAATTTGATGCGATTGGGACTCAACGTCACAATTCTAACGACGTGGGAGAAATTCGTCGCATTCTCAATTCTTTTTTGATGTTTTTAGAACAAGAGCAAGGGGATAGTTTGATTTTGGCAGCGACTAATCATCCTCAGTTACTAGACAAAGCTCTTTTTAGGCGTTTTGATGATGTAATTGAATATCAGCTTCCTGATGCCGCAATTATTCGTGAATTGATTGAATCTCGTCTTATTTCTTTTGAAATTGACTGGAAAGATTGGTCAAACATTCTTAATCAAGCCAATGGACTCGCTCAAGCTGAAATTGTCAGAGCGACAGATGACGCAGCCAAGCAAGCTGTTTTGTCAAATAGTCAGAAGGTGAGCGAAGATTCTCTGATTTCAGCTATTATGGAACGTAAGGATCTGAACTTCAATGAATAAAACCTAATCCCATAATTTCGCAACGTTCTCGCCGTCTTCCTCACTTGTATCTACGGAATAACGATAAATTTCGTGAAAGCGTCAATTATACTTCACCGCGCTCAGTTAATCCTCCACCACCACCCGATCGGAACAGAATAGAACACGCTGCAAAATTAGAACTTGCTATTGGTGAAGCGATTACGAAAGCTCGTCAACAATTAGAATCCCGTTTATCGGAAATTGCCGTCGGACAACCCGGATTCTATTTAGAATTTCAGGTAACAAAAGATCAAGCGAATGCTTTTGAAAATTTAGGAGATAAACGCAAAAAAATTGAATTAGTTGCTGTTAAGCCTTCTCCTGACCAAGAAGACACAGTTAAAGCTACGGTTTTTGTACCAGATTCAGAGCTAAAGCTTGTATAGTAAAGCTTTGAGTTTTTGTTAGATTGATATTTATCAACTTTAGAGCATTGCTGGACAGAGAGGGAGCTTGGGGAATTTTCTACATTGTAAGTTCGGAAGAACCGAATTTTTTGAGAACAAAGTAGAACAATATCGTGATCAAGAAACAACAAAAGGAAACCCAAAAAATGCACGCCTAATAACCCGACTAGAAAACGTTGAAATTGGTACAGTTCAATCATTATTTACTGATGATCCTGCTTTATTTCCTCAGAATGGACAAGCAATCTGGTGGGAAGTATGGTTACGTCGTGGACAACTTGAAGACTTCCAAACCATTGCTCAAAGACTCGATATTCTGACTAAATCTCATATACATTTTCCCGAAAGAACTGTTACTTTAGCTATGGCTAATGTAGAAAGAATAAAGCAAGTTCTTCAAAATTCTGATACAGTTGCCGAATTAAGAATTGCTAAAGATACGCCTTCCTTTTTTCTTGATATGAAATTAATTGAAAAGGAGGAATGGGTCGAGGATTTATGGAATCGAACTTTACCTCCTGGAAATAATGCTGTTGCTGTCTGTCTTCTTGATTATGGAGTTAATAGGCGACATAAACTGATTGAAAAAGGTCTTGATAGTAGTGATTTATATACTTGTGATCCTAATTGGGGAACTCATGATCGTCATACACATGGTACTCAAATGGCAGGACTAATTCTATATTCTGATTTATATGAGGCTTTACAAACACAAGGATATATAACGCTTATTCATCGCTTAGAATCAGTTAAATTTATTCCTCCGTTTGGACAGAATGATCCTGAACTTTATGGAGAAATTACCAAGGAAGCAGTCTCTCGTCCAGAAATACAAAATCCCAAGCGAAAACGCATTTTCTGTATGGCTGTAACTAGCGAGCAGCCATCACCAAATTATGGAACTCCCTCCTCATGGTCAGCAGCAATAGATCAACTATCTTTTGGTGAAGATAATTTTAAGCGATTAATCATTATTTCAGCAGGAAATATCAGAGAAGAAATATCTTTATCTGATTATTTAACCCGCAATGATGTGGCAACAATTGAAAACCCAGCACAAGCTTGGAATGCTCTTGTCGTGGGAGCTTACACTGAAAAAGTTAATATCAGTCATCCCAACTTTCAAGGTTGGCAACCTATCGCTCCTTGGGGTGATTTATCTCCTAAAAGTCGTACTTCTGTTTCTTGGGAAAATCAATGGCCAATTCGTCCGGATATTGTTTGTGAAGGAGGAAATTATGCCTCAGATGGGGAAAATCCTGCACAAATAATTGACGATTTATGCTTATTAACAACTGCTCATAACTATAAATTGTTTACTTATATGTGTGATACCAGTTGTGCAACTGCACTCGCTAGTTATATGGCAGCTCGTATTCTTTCAGAACATCCCAAATATTGGCCAGAAACAATACGCGCTTTAATCGTTCATTCAGCCGAATGGACTATAGCTATGAAAGCTAATTTTAATTTTCCAAAGAAACTGAAGCAGCAAGATAAAAAAATTTGATTCGTCGCTATGGATATGGTGTTCCTGATTTAGACAGAGCTTTAAAAAGTTCAAATAGTGACTTATAGTTATTTCAAATAAGAACGAGACACTAGGCGACACAATAAGTACGAATAATTTCATCAAGGGTTGTCCCCACAGGAGCATACATTCTTGCCCTCTTTAATGCACTAAAATCA
>SFBI01000017.1 GCA_007095845.1 Microcystis aeruginosa Ma_MB_S_20031200_S102 | reverse complement strand
GAAAGCGCTTAGATTTGTTTAAACTTGTCGTTTGGAATAAAGTCAGAATATCGCCTGACCAGTGCCGTTAGGGTAAGCGCCGAGATAGTTACGAATGGAGTCAGGTTTGGGTAATTGGCACTAGGATTATCAGAAGATTTTCTTTCGGCACTGGTAGAAAACAATTAAATTAGGAGGATTTATGATCCCGGTTAATGAGGCTCAACAAAAGTTGCAGGATTTGATTGATTCAGTGACTATTTCCCACGAACCCATTATTATTGAGGGATGCGATGGTAATGCAGTTTTGCTATCTGAAGGGGATTGGAAATCGGTACAAGAAACGTTATATCTCCTCTAAGTTTCAGCAACATCTAAAGGAACTTTGATTTTAATTTTTGTTTGATAGTTTGTCATGAATCTGTAAATTTACCTCGCAAAAACTTGTATAATTCCCAAGAAAAAAGCAAAACAAATTTACTATAGCAAGCTATTAATTTACGACACTGAATTCCAAAAGAGTCAATCTGCTGCTCGTTATCACCTTCTAAAAAAGTCTCTTTAACACAAAATACAATCCTAATGGCTAAAGCTTTAAAGTTGTTTAACTCAAAAAGTATTCTTGTAGTTAATTCCTTATAAAAAGATAAAAGTAATCTTAATTTTGGTGATACTTGGGAATTTTCAACGAATATTGCTGTTGCAGGTAGGTCAAAATCTTTCTGATCAAGAATTAAATTTATATTATTTATTATTTGTCCAATTTTCTCTCCTTTAGTCAGCACTTTTAAGTACAAATAGTAAGAGTAAATATATTTTTTAAACTGACTTGCGTCTTGAAAATTACTATTGACCATCGCTAAACACAAACATTTCAAAAAACAAACACCATATAATCCGAAGGGTTTATAAACACTGTAAGAATATTTTTTTAAACCAATTAAATCCCACCATATCTCAATATCTGAAAATTCTTTTTTTGTTCCAATACGAACTTTTTTATTAATTTGTTTCTGTCTAAATTTACCAGTAAATTCTTCTTTATAATACACATTCTCCCACTCTTTTCCCTGTAGTTTATTCCCAATCCCCCCCCAAATGCCTGGATCTGTCGTAACTCGCTTCGTTTCATAGATTGGATTATCCAAATCATCTACTATCTCTGTTTTGTTGCCGTACAATTGTACGTCTTCATAAATGACTTCACAAAAAGGGACAGAAACAGCCACAGGTGTATAGTGATCTGTCTTGACACTATTAATAACTGTTTTGATAAGTGTATTAATAATTTTTTCAAAATCTGAATAAGAATCAATGATTCTTTGAAAATTTGAATTTGGAGAATCTTCTTGCTCATGCAGTGAAAAAGAAGCCAAATAATCCCATAATAATCGACTGGTGTTTTTCATTTTTTCCCTAGCATCATCATAACTTTTAGGCTCGTAATAAGCAACATCAGCAAAAATTTTACTTAATTCTTGTTTAATTAAATCAATATAAACTTGTGGTGCTTTTTGATGCTGTGCCAAAATAATTTGTTTAAATACTAAGCCTCTAGCATCGCCTAAAGATAAAGAAGCTTGTTGAAGTAAACTATCAATTCCTTGACCCGTTTGGCAATTTATCCTAACAATAACTGGCTCTTTCTTCTTCTGGAGATCAAAATAAATATCTTTGATGCTTTTCTCTGTATCTTCAAAATTTTGCCCAGTCGCCAATGGTTTATGATATTTGTCTATCCATACATTTAAAATATACATAACATTATGCCCTGATTCAATTAAATCTATCACATAGTCTTCTTCAGATCTAGACAAGCCTTTCTTCGGATCGATTAAATAAAATACTATATCTGGCTTAAAAGGGAGTTTTTCAAAATCATTTAATTTATATATATGCTCTTGTGGAAGGCTATTTTTTCTGTAAATAGCGACAGTAATCTCATCAATATTCGGGTAACTAGGAACTTGTTTTAGTCCTAATGCGGCTCGGTTATAATTTTCTAATCGCCCACCTTCTTGTCTTCCACCACCATCTACGCCGGGTAGATCAAAAAATCTAAAACCACCAGAGAAGTCAATTAAATTAACAACTTGTGTGGTATTCTGCCTTCCTGTCGAAAGAAAATAATTTTCACCAATTAACCTGTTACCAAGAGTTGTTTTACCACTTGCAGATCTACCTGTTACAAATATATTAATGTAACTAGAATTAGGAGGTAAATTTTTAAGTTGTTCAGTAATTAAATTGGCTCTTATCTCCGCAAGAGATGGTTTATTAAGTTGATGAATATTCATTTTATTTATACCTCCTAACAGGTTGTTTAAAGTAGTGCTTGCATGAGAATTGATATAATCTCATTTTCAGCTTTTTTCGAGTCGGAATTATTAATAACCTGCTCAACTCTCGATTTTAAATTGCCAATCTTAAGATTGACTTCTTTTTCACCAGCTTCATAAATATGATTAAAATTACCAGTATTTTCGTCTGGTAAACTTTCAATTCCCAAACCGATTGCTAGAATACCTTTGATGATGTCATAGCCACCCTTTAAATGCTTCAATCCGACTATTTTGTCATTATAGCCTGTTACGGCTGTCTGATAACCATCACTTACCTCTGTGTGTTTTGTGCCTATTTGCTGATTCTTTATAGTTTTTAGATCTATAACTTTTGGTCGCTTTACTTTATCTACACGAGGTCCACGAATTTTTTGATCAAGTTCCCCCAAAAAACCACCTCTTTTTGTTTCGACTATTTCTTCATTTTCTACAATGATTTGGTTTACTTCTTCAACATTACCAAATACAGGCTCAGATATAGTACGAAAACGTTCTATTGATTCAATAATTGGCTCTTTGATGGTAATATTTTCAGTGCGAGATTCTTTTGTTTGACCAGCAAAATCAGAAACGACTCCATAGGCATTTTCTCCATTAGAAACTTCTTTTTTGAAAACCTTTGAAGAATAGCTATACACTGCGGCATAAGAACCCAATACAATATCACTGCTGTTATCAAAGGATTGATCTACCTTAAAAGTCGCCAAACGACTAGCGATATAAATTAGGGCTTCACGAAACTTTTTACTTCTTATCTTTCTTGCCTTCTCTTTTAACTTATCACCCAGCACTTCTTCCATTTTTCCGAGTTTATCCGCAGGAAGTAGCCTACAGATTTCTTCTGCAATTTTATCCGCACCAAGTCCTGTGAGTGAGTTTATTTCAATAATTACAGGTTTGGTAGGATGATTAGGAAATACCTCATTATAGATGTCCGTAATTGTTTTATAGGCATCCTCAATATTTGGTTGTGTATATTTAGGCTCACCCTTTTCCGTCAAATGTAAGTTCAAGGCAAATACAACATTACTTGATCCTCGTTTCTCTTTTTGTGCAGATAGTAAATCGTACATATAATTTTCATCATCACGCCCCAGCCCTTCATGGGGAGCAATAACATATAAAATAACATCAGCCCCGTATATTAGTTGATTTTCGTTTGATTGCCATTCATCTACAGATATGGTTTTCTGCTTAGGCATTTGAGTTTTTGTAAAGTCAGTATAATCAGATAATATAAATTCGGTAACAATAGGATTTCTGCCTCTTTTTGGTTGTATTTGAGCAAGACACAGAATAGCACGATTGATGTTTTCAAATTCCTCTTTAGAGCCAGCACCAGGCAAATCAAAATATCTTAAATTATTAGCAGACTGAAAAGATCCCAAATCAAAAGTACAGTCTCGATAACCTGTACTTTTCATTGCTGTTTGTTTCCCATCGAATATAGTATTACCCAGAGAGGTTTTACCTGCTCTCGTTTTCCCTGTCACATAAAAATTGACGGGAGAAGCAAATCCTTCCTGATTTCTATAGTTTTCCAGAATAACTTCCCCAGCAACTCTGTCAGGATCTAAATTTGTAGGATCTAATAGTCTCAAAACTTCTGGACGATCTGAAAAAAGTCTTTGTAAACTCTTTAGAATTTCAGTAGCTTGTTGATTTTCCTTGTTGCTGTTCATGGTGGGTTCTCCTGTGTAAGTATTTTGATTTTTGATGTCTGTCTCACTAATGTTATCACATTTTTTAGAATTTGGGTCTGTAATCTTTGGTGATTTCTCGAACTCCATCATTGATACATTTGAAATAATACCTAACCTATCCAAAAACTCCCAACCAGCTATAAGACTCTTAACCCCTGCGCTTTGACTTCCATCAATCCTATCGACATCCTTAACTTTATCTAACAATAACTTTAAAGACTCCAAAAACGGCTGATCTTCTTGATAAATAATCCGTTTCAAAAGCTGACAATCAGCGTCATTGTCGAGATCAAAAACCTTGTCCGAAGGCGCATCATTAGCTCGTAACCAATCTGAAAAAGCCTTATTACCTTGCTCTAAAGCCAAACACCGATACTCGCTTGGTAAATTAGCTAAAGATAACGCTAACTCCATCCGAATTTCATGGCCACAATAGGCAAAATCCGACCTCAAACTATTATAGAACTCTCCGTAAACCTTCACAATGCTGGAAATGGCTTCCTGCCAAAACTCCGAAGTTAATAGAGGGTTATCCCGATATTTTTCTAACAGATAAGGAATTAAACTAGGCAATAAAGGAGTATTTTCCCAAGAATTACCCAAAAAGAGAATGTCAGCATAAAGCCCGATCGCTAAACAATGCCATACCGCCAAATATCGATAAAATGTTTTGTAGTCTTCTTCGGTGATTTTGTATTCCTTGCGAATGGGTAAATCGGTAACACCAATTTGTTTTAACTCAGCAATTTCTGCTAACTCTTGGTAATAAATCTGTAAATTTTCCTCATCGACCTTCCCTAAAGCCTTAATATATGCTTCATCTTTACCACTAGCCTTGATTTTTTCTCGTTTTTCTTCCCATTTCAAGGCTCTTTTTTTAGCAGATTCATGAAGCAAATGAGAAACGGATTGACTCGATAAAATGGAAGAGCGAGTAAAGGAAACATCACCACTAAACCAATATCCCACACTGAAATTTAGTTCGTCGAAGGGAATTTTTGTATCCAAGATTAAAACAGGAATGTTTTTCAACTGTGAATGCAGAGATAATAAAGCCGCATTTCCACCCTGGCTATTAGAAATCCAATCTCCATTTAAGAATTGAACAGGCCATTCTTGATTACCAGCATAACCCTGGCTAAGAAACTGATGAATTTCTCCCGCTAAAGTATCTTCAACGCCAGAAATATAGGGTTTTCCTGTTTTGGGATCATAATTTAGTTGCGGCGGTGAAATTAACACCTGTAAAGGCATCACCCGATGGGCAAAAGAATTTTCCAATATATTAAAAGCTGGATTATGAATAGGCGATTTATCTTCCCTAAGCCTTTCCCGCATTTGGATTAAAGCATTTTGATGCTGAATTTGGGTCAAATCACGCTGAAAATCTTGCTGTAACTGCAAAATATCATACTGAATCTTCTTTTCCTGCTCAAAACGCCATTTTTGAAAATCCAGATTTTTTTGATTAATCGCAAAGTTAACCTGCGCCCGAAAAGCCTCAATTTCCTTCGCTCTTTCGTGGTTAAGTTCAGCTAATTCTCTTTGAAATTCTTGATTTTCTCTTTGTTGCAATACGGAAAATTTTAATTGATTATATTGCAATTCTGCGGAATGCTTTCTACTTAATCGAGCAATTTCTTCGGAAGAATCCCGATTTAGCCGACTGATACTTTCAGAAGATTGACGATTTTTTCCTGCTTGCCAAGCATTAATGCCACTTGATGCCAATAAACTTAAGCCATACATCCAAGACATATTTCTAAATCCTCCATAATGGTTTTTTGTAACTTTAATTTAGTCTTAGTCAACCCCAGTAATACAGAAAAATCCTGTCCTGGGCTATCAGAAAGAAGGTAAAAGTCAAGGTTTTTGCTCTCTAATGCGACAGTCTAAAAGCTACCTTTCATAATAACCCTCTAGACTTTTTTCGCCTGTTCTCTTGCTTTTTCAGCCTCCGCTCGATGTTTTTCTGATTCTGCCATTTTATCCTTGGCATCCCGGTCGTGGCTGGCAGCCCCAGACTCATCGTGATGCTCACGAAAGTAATCAGCAGTTTTACTGTGACTCTGAGAACTACTTAAACTATCGTTAGCTTTTTTCTCCAGTTCATTGGCTTTACTTAATAACTCAGAAGCCGTCTCAGAACCAGATCGCTGTGAAAGATGATCCCAATGGGAAGTATGATCTGCGTGGGAATATTGATGGTCTGGGAAACTGTTAGCATGATGAGGGTGATAATCTGCTAAGTGCTGGTTCTCAAAACCTTGATCAAAATGAGAAGGATGATCAACTTGAGAATATTGATGGTCTAATAAACCATTAGCGTGATGGGGTTGATAATCTGCTAAACCCTGATGCTCAAAAGCATTATGGATATGATGAGGCTCATAAATGCTGATATTAGATGGGACAAAGGGATCGTGGTGAACTCCCAAATTAGGGTCGTTTAACAAATCTTGCTGGTTGTGCAAATCCAGCGACGAATCCGCATGAGTATGTAAAGTGTGGGTAGTATCGGACTGATGAAGGTTATGATCAAAGGCTGGTAGATCCATGATGATATCTTGTCAGTGGAGGAATGAGTATTTATTTAAGCTAGGGAATAACTTGATCCAGATAAATTACCCCAATCCTAGCATATTTATTTTAGTCGAAGCCATCGGATTAGCGCAATGCGATCGCCATTTATCAAAGGATCGCCAAGTAATACTAAATCCAGTTATTAAAGACTAATTATTTAGGATTTGCTGAAAAACTTTTTGCCGCAAACCCTAACTATAGGCTCAAGCTCACTTTTTCACCAACTTGACAAATTCTCGAAAACGTTGGCGTAAACTCTCAATATTAGCCGATTTCCCGCCATAACGCCAATCAACGTAGGCGAGAGCAATTTCCTCGATAATATTCGCCACTGGCGGCGGTTGGACGCGGCGGGCGGCGGTGGCGTATTCTAAAGGGGTTTGAGCGGGATGTTTGCCATAACCGGCTTCTGTTAAGATTCCTAACATTTGCTGGTATAAACGCTCGATTGGTGGTAGTTTTGCCAACTTGCGACCCCGACGCCAACGATGGAACTGTCCCCATCCTAACCAACCAGCGTAAGCGAAGACGACCCCCACTAAACCACCGAGAATTCCCCCGAAAAGACTCCCGGAAATAAAGCGCCATAACCAGGCCAATAACTTACCGATAGTAACGATAACATTTTCCCAAATCAGACCGAGAAAACCCGTTACTGGAGAGGGCAACCATCCGGCCACCCATTGCCACAATTGCTTGAGGACGCTAAAAGGTTCCGCTTCCTCAAAGGATGGGGGAATTAATTCGTGGCCTGGGATAGGATCGAAAGTGTACCAACCGTAACCGGGGAAAAATACCTCTGTGATGGCGTAAGCGTCCGTATTTTGGACAACATAAAAGCCAGTAAAAGGATTAAACTGGCCAGGGGCAAAACCGGTGGCTAATCGGGCAGGAATACCGATCGAGCGTAACATAATCGTTAACACGGTAGAAAAATGATCGGCGTAACCCCCCTGAAAACGAAATAAAAAGGCCGAGACTAAATCCTCATTTTCGGCTAAAAAGGGCAAATCGGCTTTTAATTCGTAGTTTTGCTTCAATGCTTGGGCCAAATATAGGGCCTTCTCGTAGGGAGAGGTTAAAGGTGTGGGAGATTTGGCCAGCAATTCCTCGGTTTTTCGGCGGACTTTCGGGGCAATTTCGGCAGGAATTTGTAAATAATACTTGAGAATAGACTTAGGGTAGTTTTCTGATGCCGATCGCAATTGGCTGCGATTGCGTTCTGGCACTTGTGAGATTACAGTATAAGTTAGCCCTTCCGCTAATCCCCCCGGCGACCTTAAGCTATTTTCTCGGTCTAAAGATACCTGTCGAGTGGGAAAAAAGAGAAACTGGGGCGAGGTAAGAGCAGGGATAATATTCGGTAAACTGGAGACAATGCTGTAGGTTTGGACTACCTGATGAGTTTTTGCTTGGGTTGCGGGTAACGGCACAAAAAAGCGATAGGACCAACTACTGCGATTTAAATCCTCTAATTCTTGATCCCGCGAGATTTGCCACCCTTGACCAGTATAGCGATCAAAGCCCATCGCCCGCCAGAATCCGGGGGCTTGGGAACGTACCCGCATGACTGTCTGGGGAGTCATACTTCCCCGCAAATTTTGGTTGATTTGGGTGTTAAAACCGTAATAAAAGGTAGAATCTAACTGTCCTGACCCTGTAGTGGGACTATTACCGCCATTTACGCCACCATTCCCCGTTTCACCCTCGCGCACATAGCCGGGGTTAACGATTTGTCTGTCTCCCTGTTCAAAATCCTGATTTTCCATACCTGCTGGACTATTGACGGGAAAAGATTGAATTTGATAACCCGGAAAACGCGGCATCAGAGCAAAAATTGTCAATCCCAAGAGGAGAATTGTCAGGAAGAAAATCCCCAAACGTTTGGGAGAAAGGGGAGAATTTTGCAGGGAAACTAATTTTTTTGTGGCTAGATGCGGGGGTTTCTTTGAGAAGAAAGGGAGACTCTGATTGAGATTATCTAAACCTAAACGAGAACGATAGTCTAAAACTAGGGTAGGTAGGGATAAAAGCAGAAAGAGGATTAACCAAGGCGCAAAAGCAAGGGTTTGAGAGATTGTCCCAGCGACTCCCAAGAGAATTAAACCGATTACCATAGAATAACCTAAGTCTTTGCGTCGGGGCAGGTCAAAACTATGGAGAATTTGCAATTGAATTAATAATTGTGTTAGAGCAATACGACTATCCTGCATCGCAACTATATCCCCCAAGAATAGCGCCAACACTACCAACATTCCGATCGCTATACAAAATTTTGCCCCAATATTGCGCTTTTTCCTGCGTCGCCAACTCCAGATTCCGCCGATAATACTGAGAGGAACAGCCCAAATACTGGTATAACTATCGGTAGCCACATCGGTGGCGATAATACCGACGATTACTAACGCTTGCACCAGAATTCTTAAAATAATCGATTCCTCGGTTTCTGGCAAGGGAGAAGATTCTATCTTTTGCCAGAGGGTTTTTAAGGAAGGTCTTGGACGAGCGGCGCTGCTAACCATAGGGTAAATTGGGAGAAGGACAAAGAAGTTAATTTTATATTTCCCAGTTCTAATCTCGATCGCTCCATGGGGTAAAGTGGATTTTAGATGTCAGGAGTCAGGAGTCAGGAGACGGTCGCCAGGAGACAGGAGATAGGGAAATAGGGAGATAGGGAGATGGGGAGATGGGGAGATAGGAAGATAGGGAGATAGGGAGATGGGGAGATGGGGAGATGGGGAGCAAAAAGCCGATTACTGATAACTGATAACTGATAACTGATGACTGATAACTGATGACTGATTACTGATAACTGATAACTGATAACTGATAACTGATAACTGACCTATGATAGCCGTTACCAATCCTGAAATTTTACCGTTACTTCATCCCCTGATTGGACAATTAGCCACAGCAATTTTGTCCCACTGGGAAAATTATCTTGATTTGTCGCCCTTTGAGTTACCCGAAGGTTTAGGCTATGTGGAGGGACGTTTAGAAGGGGAAAAATTAATTATCGAGAATCGCTGCTATCAAACTCCCCAGTTCCGCAAAATGCACCTAGAACTGGCTAAACTGGGCAATGGTTTAGATATCCTTCACTGTGTCATGTTTCCCCGTCCAGAATATCCGCTGCCGATGTTCGGATGTGATATAGTCTCCGGCAAAGCGGGAATCAGTGCCGCTATTGTGGATCTTTCTCCCACCAGTGGCGATAAAACCCTCTCTAGTGCCTATAATCAAGCTTTAGCGGCTTTACCTGCGGCTAGTTTCGCTCAAGCTCGTGATTTGCCACCTTGGGGTCATATTTTCTCCCAATATTGTCTGTTTATTCGTCCCGAAACCGCCGCCGAGGAACGACAATTTTTACAAAGAGTAACAGATTTCTTGACAATTCACTGCAAATGTGCTAGGGAAAGTCAGCCTCTTTCTGGGGAAGAAGCGCGTATTTATTTACAGGGACAACGGGATTATTGTAGTCAACAGCAAAAAAACGATAAAACTCGGCGTGTACTAGAAAAAGCCTTCGGTTGGGAATGGGCAGAACGTTATATGACGGGGGTTCTTTTTGATCTGCCCGATTAAACTGAACTACCCCTTGTAAAAATCAAAAATTGTCTTTGATTTACCTTTGAGTCCGAGAAATTAGCCCAACTTTTTTAATCAATCTCTATATCATATTAAATCCGTTGAGGAACACACAGAAAACGGGTTTCTCGGAGAAACCCGTTTTCTACTCATGCAAAGGGCAAAACGGAGAATAAATAATCAGTTTTTAATAACTGGATTTAGTATCAAGGGAGCGATTCATCTCTCGTTAACCGCTGCGATCTCGCTGATAATATCTTTTTGAAGATATTAACTTCGTTTCGTGGTCTAGAGGGATCGTTAGAAAGCAATCTCTAGATTCAGGTATTGTAAAGTTTTGTAAAAAAATATATGCAAATGACTGCAAACAACTGCTAATACGGTTAGTACAAGTTTACATTGCAGTTCACATGAAACTATCAGATTATGCTAAGAAAAAAGGGATCAGTTATGACACTGCTTGGAGAATGTGGAATCGAGGGCAGTTACAAGGAGAACGT
>SFBI01000169.1 GCA_007095845.1 Microcystis aeruginosa Ma_MB_S_20031200_S102 | reverse complement strand
CGGGGGAGAAAGAGGTAATCAGGGGTTCAGGGATTCTGACTAATCAGAGACTGATCTATCGGTCGTGATTTCCCAGAATTCTACCCCCCAGTTTAACACATTTTAGTTATCTAGCGATACATATATAAATAAATGTGTAAGTAGATGGGCGTAAAAAACTCTCAGATCCCCCCGCCTGTCGGCACCCCCTTTATTAAGGGGGGTAGGGGGGATCGAGTGCAAAACCTATCTTCTATTTAATTGCAAACAGCTACTTAGAAGTCAACGACTAATATTCCCAGTCCGGCACTTGCTGTGGCCAGAAACTCAGAGGAGTTGACCCCAATCCCCATCGCCATCAATAGGCTTTGGTGGGATGCACATGGCTGATTGACATCCCTCCCCAGGCCGGTTATCAGCAAACCCCAGGTACTTATTGTAACTCTGACCAAATTCCGCGGCATCGCTCTACAATTAGTCCCTGAAAAATTAATTGGGTTGCGGGATGAATCTCGACTTTATACAGAGCAAAAAGACCCGTTGGACTATTTAGATTCAACTCCCTTCGCGTTAGAGACAAAGCTTGTGTTCGGTGCATTTCTACCGCTTTTAGTAAGCCTGGATAACTAACATTACGCAGGGCCAATTGACCATTTTTTGTGAGATAAATAGCATCATTTTGCAAGAGATATTCCAAACTGATCAAACTAGCGTGGACATCCACATCTTTTTCTAAACCCCCTAAACGGTGAGCATCTAAACCGAAGCGAATACAGAAATTAACAGCGACTAATTTTCCGGCTTCTTCAGCAGGTAAAGCACAATCGGCAAATTCAAAGCCTAAACTATCTGAGCGCCACTCCTCAACTCCAGCATAGGTATAGTTTTGAAACAGTTTATTTTTGAGTTTCAAGTCAAATCCTAACCCACTAGCATGACCCGCTTCATGGAATTGGGTATCGAGATGACGATAGCGTTCACCATTAATTTGATCCTCTAGGGGTCCTAATAGTAAATCGGCCGTTTCTGGCTCAAAAATTTTTCGGATACATTCGTAGCTAGAACCAGAAAAGCGTCTTTTTTGCTCACTGGCATTATTTAAAGCTGGCCCCTGAACACTATCTGGAAAAGTCCATCTATGGGGAACGATAAAAGCCTCACCCTTTTCACCTTTAATCGTGCCACAACTAGCAATTTCAGTAAAGGACAAATTTCTGGGAATCGGTTGTCTTAGACTGCCAAATTTTTCACGAGTTAAGCTTTCTAGTTGTTCGATAGAAGGTTGACTATTTTGGTGAATTTTTCCGTAAATCGCACTCAAAGTGAGTTGTCTTTCTCCCTGACGATTGATGCGATAGGGAGCAATCATCAGGAAATAACCATTTTTCCCGATAAAATTCAAATTAATGAAATCTTCTGATAAAATGCTCCAGTCGTTGGTTTCCAAAGCCTCTGCTGTTTTCCAGAGCCACTGAGCCGGAATTTCACAGCTATCTGCTTCCTGTTGACGCAGTTTTTTCGCCGCAATGGCAATTTTATTTTGCTCGATATCTTGGACGATTTCTTGGAAGAACTGTTGTTGATTGACCAGGGTTTGATTCATTTTTTTGGTAGCTAATTTATGTAATGGTTTAACGTTGTTTTTTGACCCGTTTCTCATCGGCTAAACTCTTAGCCATTTTAAGATTTTAGGGTCTTTGTCATAGCGATAGGTCAGTCCATCTTTACCCGTAATTGATTTTCCCTGACTGGCTTTGCTTCTAATGCTACTAAGAGAATAGTCGCTTAATTCCTTCATTTGTGCATGGGAAAGTCCTTCTAGGGGTTCTGTTAAGATTGTTGTCGTTGGCGATTCGGGGGGTGGTTCCCCGGCAGGATTGATTTCAGGATTGACCTCGGTTTCCTGATTCGGTAAATCTTCGAGCCTAGCTTGAGAATTATCGACAGAAATATTGATAATTTCTTTCGCTTTTTGTCGGCGATATTCCTCCACTGTCAGCAGTTGCCAATGGGAATTACTAGAGAGTTCTAAAACCCATTGATGATAGTTAAAGAGACTTTCCCGATGTCCGACACTAATAAAAGTTGTGTGAGTTTTCTGCAATTGCCGATATAAATTTTCCTCATTGTTTAAGTCCAAAGCACTTGTGGCTTCATCTAGGATAGTAAAACTGGGACGGGTAATTAATACCCTAGCAAAAGCCAAACGTTGTTGTTCTCCTAGGGACAAAATGTTTTCCCAAGGCTCTTCTGTATCAAAGCTATTGACTCGATTTAGTAAATTTTGGAGATTGACTTCTTGCAAAACTTCCCTCAATTTTATCTCATTGGTTTCTTGATTGCGATTGGGATAAAGTAACTGTTCTCGCAAGGTTCCTAATATTATATAGGGACGTTGGGGCAGAAACAATACTTCTTCTAGGGGGGGACGCACTAATCGCCCGGTTCCTGCATTCCATAAACCAGCGATAGCGCGTAGCAAAGAACTTTTACCCCGACCACTCGGACCGACAATTAATAAACCTTGTCCAGGCTGAACAGAAAGGGAGAGGTTTTCGACAATTACCTGTTCATAATCGGGAGTTTGCAAGGTGACATCTTCAAAGGAAAATTGGGTTTCTTCGATAGTTGTAATCGTGCTTAAATTTTCTGGTTGTTTAATGACTTCTTCTAAGGCTTGGGAAAATTGCGATAGACGTTCGACATAACTGCTAAATTGTGCCGAAGTGCCAAATTCATTAATTAATTCCGCCAGTGCCGTAGCAAACAAATTAGCTGCTAAACAGGCTTGTCCGACCTGTCCGAAACTAATGCCCTCACTATTGATATACAAAGGACCCAAAATGACAAAAGTAAATACTTGAATTGCCGCCTGATAGCCTCGACGAAAAATCTCTGTGCCTCTCTCCCAATCAATTTTCCGTTTAGCACTGCTTAAGAGTTTATTAAATCTCCGATGAATAATATTTAATTCCTGATTTTCTCCCTCAAAGAAAGCGATGGACTCCGCATGATTACGAATATGAGTTAGAGCATAATTATAGTTAGCCTTAAGTTCTAATTCTTCTTGAGTAATTTTATTTAGAGCTTGGTTAAAATAGATAGCAATGACGTTACCGAGAATTGTCCAAATGACTAAAATAATGGCAACAGAGGAAGAAATTGACCAGAGAATCACTAAAAAAGTGATCATATCTAGGACATTTTCTAGGGAAACTGCAAAAAAGGAGAGAGCTTTACTGGTAATCGGCTCAATTTCCTGGGATAAACGCTGATCTGGGTTGTCGATATCGGATTTAAAATTAATTCTGTAATAGGCGCGATTATGCAAATATTTTGAGAGAATCCAGTCATTGAGCCAAGCATACCAATCCAGGGCGATTCTTTTCCTGAGAAATTTAAGCAAGCCAACTAAAAGGGTAACAAAAAGCAGTCCAACCGCAAAAACTACCAAAGTTTTGACAAATTTATCAAAATCACTTTTTTCAAGGATGACATCAACTAAGTAATTACTAATAAAGCTATTGAAGGCATTTAATCCCACAACTCCTAGTATTGCCCCGATTAGTAGGATGAGCATTGCCCAAGCTTTCATCACATCGGAAAAAGCCCTTCCCCCCGATTCAGTGGGATACCAATAGGGAGCAGCAATCAGCTTGACACTGTGCCAAAATTTGCTGACATCGGAGATAATATTAGTCGTCGATCGATCTTGAGGGACTTTGGCGGACATATAGCATTTATGTTTGAGTTGTGGACATTTTGCCGGAATGATTTTAGATTTTGGTTGGATTGGCGGAGTTAATCATGAGGTTGTCTGTTGGGTTCTAGTTTCAGGAGAAACCCTTCCCTGTGTAGAAGGCAATTGGCGAAAATATAAGGCTCCCCGACAATTTTAAGGTTATTGTGTTTGAGTTGTGCTAACATACTCCCGTGCTTCTTTGACCCTCGTTATCTTACTACAAGTGACCATTGTTTTGATAGCAAAAGCTAGTAATCGCTTCTCAGAATACCACATATTAGCGAATTTCGTTGACCATGACAAATTTTTTTTTCTGTGATAGGATTTCAGGATACAGGTTTCACAGCAATGAGGTGCGCCGATTATGTTCCTCGTTTCCTCAAAGCGATAACAGATTTTGCGGCATCATGGTGATAAAGTTATGGCAGCAGCCTCAGAAAATTATGAAGAAGGAGAATTATGAAAATAGCTTAACTAAAATTTAAGCTTTTCAGAGCCATTTTGGAAAAAATGTAAAAAATTGTATCCATCACTAAAATTTATCATCCAGAATGTGCTATGAATAGCTTCGGTTTAAAACAGTCTTTTTATGGAGTATGTAAGCGGTTGCTCCCAGGGCAACTGATTTTAACAATAACCACCGACTCCCTACCATTGATAATTTTTGTTTGGTCTATATTGTTTAGTCTTTGAGGGTACTTAAATTTATGAAAAACGTTGATTAGATCTCTAAACACTAGCTCAAGTTAGAACTACTGAACTCAGCCAAACATCACCCCCATTCCAAAAATACTAGAACATCAATCAAGGAAAAGGATACTATTAATGAAAGTCGCAGAATTTTTATCTTACTTAAATAGTTTAGACATCAAGCTTTGGCTTGAGGAAGAAAAGTTAAAATATCAAGCTCCCCAGGGAGCA
>SFBI01000168.1 GCA_007095845.1 Microcystis aeruginosa Ma_MB_S_20031200_S102 | reverse complement strand
AGTCGGAGAGGCCGCCTTTAGCGGGAATCCGATAGAGAGGTTCGTAGTTAACCCAGTACGGGTCAAAGCGTACAAAGCTAATTCTAGATGCAATATTTGCGTACAGAATTAGTAACTATAATACCTTTAGATAAAGGATTTCTTGGCTGGTGAGAGAGAGTCTATCTTTCTCTAAAAAAATGGAGAATCACGTTGGGGAACCCTTTGGTATTTGAGCCATGACTACAATGCACAGCAAAGCAAAGGATTAAGCTGCCATCACTACTACCGAATCACCGCCCGGATTTTCTCAATTTTTTAGGAGCGTGTCAACCGTTATACTCCGGGAGGATGGGCAACTGTGACATAATTCGGGACTAGGTACGGTAAGAGTCGCTAGTGAACCCCGTTAACCTTCGAGACTTCCTTGCTAGACACCATTTCCACCCTATCCCCAAAACTAACAGCGATCGAATCCACAGGAAATCCTCTCCCGAAAGTTGCTACTTGTTCCTCCACCTGTCGTTACTGTCGGTTTTATAAGTTTCAGGGGAGAGGAAATGGCTATTGTCAACGCTTGGGAGTCCCTGTTCACAGTCATTGGCGCGCCTGTCCTTTAAATTGTCCACCTTTCGCCCCTTCCTGGGAAAGATCGGAAAATGGGCAATTTTAAGTAGTTGTCTGGATTTTACCACCTGTATCGAGCAATTTTTCCCCATCCCGCTCCCTGCGAGGATGGGGTTTTAATCGAAACCGATGCTTTCCACTCCACCGCTATCGGGACTGGTGGCGACAAAATAGAGAATTCCTGATCCGAGACAAGCGATCGCTATACTAAAGCAAATAATCCAGACTTGAGCAGGTTCGTAGCTATTACTATCGATCGCTCGCCGGATGAGAAAATATCGGCGCGTGGCGATGACAACGGTTAATAATCCCACCATAGCGAAGACAAAACCCAACAACCAACCTAGTCCTAAAGATAACAAAGATGCCGTCCGTAAACGCAAAATGACCAGACCAAAACCCATCAAAGCGATCGAGGCACGCATCCAAGACAGATAGGTGCGTTCGTTGGCCGAATGATCTCGCCAGTAATCAGGGTTAAATTTCTGCTTTGTCTTTCGGGATTTAAACAGCATAGAGGAGTTCCTAGCCATGAAGTTCAATAAAATCAAGTATTCTTTTTTCTGGTTTTAATAAATTGTTTTTATCATCTAGTTTTTCGCTTATCTTTAACCAATTCAAGGGACTTAAGCAGATTATCATCCATAAATAGGGGGAGTTTACCGTCCCATCTTTCGATCGCTTTGTTCTGTAAAACTTCTGGACTTAAGGAATCTTGGAGAATGCGATGAGCTTCCGCCTCTCCTTTAGCCAGATTGATTTTTACTTCCGATTCTTTCAGAGCTTTCAGCACCATAAAACCGGCTTTTTTGGCCTCCTGTTCGGCAATTTGTTTGGCTTCCACCGCCTCGGTAAAGCGATCGGAAAAGTTGACATGAACCAAAGAAATATCATCGACACCGATATGATAATTTTTCAGTCTTTCACTCAAACGAATATCCACTTCTCCTTTGACTTCTTCCCGTTTAGTAATTAATTCTTCGGCGGTATATTTAGCCATAACTTCCTTGAGAATTTCCTCCACTGCTGGATCGATCACTCGTTCAATGACAGCCGCTTCATCGCCAATTTGTTGAAAAATATTATTAACTTCTGATGCTAAAATATGCCAATTCAGGGCCACATCTGTAAATACTTCCTGTAGGTCTTTGGAGGAAGCTTCGGCCGCTATCTGTTGTTTTTGGATTCTCACACTTAGTTTTTTCACCGTGTTAACAACGGGAATAATCCCATGAATGCCCTCATTAAGTATTTTCTCCTGTACTTGACCGAAGACCATTAAGACTCCTCTTTCTCCCGCATTAACAATCACGAAAGGATTAAAAATAATCGCCAAAATTAATAACAAAAAAAAGATATTGCTTGGTCTAGCTAAAAGGCGAATTTTGAGCATTTTAATTGAAAAAATAAATGGTTAATAGGATAGGCTTATAAATAAACAAAAAGGCTGTTTCTATTTTGATAATTCTTGATAATTTTATCTATAAAATAAAAGTAAACTTGTCCTGTATTTTTTAGATAAAGTCAGATTTATTTTCGTTATTTATTTCCCTTCTGGCTGGCGAAATATCGAAAAATACTTGTCTATTTATAGTTATCATAGTCGCCGATTAAATGTTTTAGGAATCATGAATTTAAACGAGCATTTCGTTAGTTTTAGTCAGAAATTTGGTCAAAAAGGCATTTATTTATCCAAGAAAGGAATCGGGGTTATCCAGAAGCAATTATAACAAAATTTCCCTTGTCTTAAATGGTACATTCTCATTTCACCAGTCTAGCTGGTCTTTTCTTTTGTAAGTAGGTAGGTGTTAAAAATTGTCAGATGCCCCCCTTATTAAGGGGGGATTAAGGGGATTAGAACCACTTACTTAGCAAGTACCTTAACACAATCTAGTTTCGGTATAAAAGATATTTTGTATAAAGGATATCTCAATAAATTGACTTGCAGAAGATGGCTATGGTAGAACCCTAAATACAGTAAGCGAATAAGCCCCACTGTACCCATTCCATCCCCTAAGGAGATAATTTAATCACCCTTTTTCCTCGATCGCACAGATCGAGGAATTTACCCTTTATTTTCCTCCCTGAGTGCCTATGTCTGACCGTTACCGTTTCGAGACGCTGCAAGTACACGCCGGCCAGGAACCCGCCCCCGGAACTAACGCCCGCGCCGTTCCCATCTATCAAACCACCTCCTACGTTTTCAACGATGCCGACCACGGGGCGCGACTGTTTGCCCTGGAAGAGTTCGGCAACATCTACACCAGGATCATGAACCCGACCACCGATGTATTCGAGAAGCGGATCGCCGCTTTAGAAGGAGGTGCGGCGGCCCTAGCCACCTCTAGCGGTCAGGCGGCGCAATTTCTAGCGATCGCTAATATCGCAGCTGCGGGGGATAATATCGTTTCCACTAGCTACCTCTACGGCGGAACCTATAATCAGTTCAAAGTTTCCCTACCACGTTTAGGAATAAATGTCAAGTTTGTTGATGGCGATGAGGCCGAAGCTTTTCGAGCGGCGATCAATGAGCGCACCAAAGCCTTATACGTCGAGACGATCGGCAATCCCCGATTTAATATTCCCGATTTTGCCGCCCTGGCCCATATCGCCCACGAGAACGGTATCCCTCTCATCGTCGATAATACCTTCGGTTGCGGCGGCTATCTCTGTCGCCCGATCGAACAGGGGGCCGATATCGTGGTGCAATCGGCCACCAAATGGATCGGCGGTCACGGCACTTCCATCGGCGGAGTAATCGTCGATTCGGGGAAATTCGACTGGGGAAACGGCAAATTTCCCCAGTTTACCGAACCCGCGCCGGGTTATCACGGGTTGAATTTCTATGAGGTATTCGGACCGTCCGGCCCTTTCGGCAATATCGCCTTTATTATCCGGGCCCGGGTGGAGGGATTGCGGGATTTTGGGCCAGCCTTGAGTCCGTTTAACGCATTTTTACTGCTACAGGGATTAGAAACCCTCTCCCTACGGGTCGATCGTCATGTATCCAACGCCTTGGCCCTGGCGAACTGGCTCAAAGAACAGCCACAGGTGCAATGGGTGGACTATCCCGGATTACCGGAACATCCTTACCACGAACGGGCGAAGAAGTACCTAAAACACGGCTTCGGCGGGGTTTTAGCCTTCGGGATTCGGGGCGGTTTCGAGGCCGGGCGGAATTTTATCAACCGGGTGAAACTGGCCAGTCATCTCGCCAATGTGGGCGA
The DNA here is from genome assembly GCA_007095845.1 of Microcystis aeruginosa Ma_MB_S_20031200_S102. GTDB lineage: Bacteria > Cyanobacteriota > Cyanobacteriia > Cyanobacteriales > Microcystaceae > Microcystis > Microcystis aeruginosa_D. The sequence continues at coordinate 27,996 of SFBI01000168.1, read as the reverse complement.
CGCAAAAACCCTGGTTATCCATCCCGCCTCGACGACTCACCAGCAGTTAAACGACGAAGAACAGCGATCGGCGGGAGTAACGCCTGAATTAATCCGCGTTTCCGTGGGTTTGGAACATATTGACGATATTATCGAGGATTTCCAGCAAACTTTCCAGAGTTTATAACCCACCACCCCGCCCATGGATCGCCTAGACTTTATCTCCCCGGAAACCCGTTTCTATTCCCCACCGCATCCTTTTGTTCTCGAATCGGGGGCGGTTCTCGAAAGGGTGCGGATTGCCTATCGAACCTGGGGAATTTTGAATAACAAGCGGGATAACGGGGTTATTGTCTGTCATGCCTTCACGGGATCGGCGGACGTGGAAGCTTGGTGGGAACCTTTGTTAGGAACCGGACGCGTTCTCGATCCGACCCGCGATTTTATTGTCTGTAGCAATATTCTCGGCAGTTGCTACGGGACAACCGGCCCCACTTCGATCGATCCCCGTACCAGTAAACCCTACGGCCCGACTTTCCCAGAGATTACCATTAGGGATCTGGTTCACCTACAACGGCTTTTGGTGGATGCGTTGGGGATCGAGTCTTTGCGGTTGGTGATCGGGGGATCGTTGGGAGGGATGCAGGTTTTGGAATGGGCGCTACTGTACCCGGAGAGGACGCGATCGATCGCTGTGATTGCGGCTTCGGCACGACATTCGGCCTGGTGTATTGCGCTGGGAGAGGCCCAAAGGGGGGCGATCTACGCCGATCCCCATTGGCAAGGGGGAAATTATGCGATCGATCGCCCTCCGGCCCGGGGTTTATCGGCAGCCCGGATGATGGCGATGACTACCTACCGATCGCACGCCAGTTTTGAGGAACGTTTCGGCCGCGAGTACGGGGAGGGGGGAGAGTTCACGATCGCCCGCTATTTAGAACATCAGGGGAAAAAGTTAGTCGAACGTTTTGATGCCAATGCTTATATAACGTTAAGTAGGGCGATGGATCGTCATGATGTCACCCGGACGGGAAAAAGTTACCAATCGGTTTTACAGTCGATTCAACAACCGACGGCGATCGTGGCGATCAATTCGGATCTTCTTTATCCTCCCGTGGAACAAGAGGAGTTGGCGAAATATATCCCCAATTCGGAATTATTCTGGTTGCGATCGCCGCACGGTCACGATGCGTTTTTAATGGATGGCGATATGGATGCGTTGAATGATCTTCTCGTCACTTTCCGTTTAGAAAGGGGAACTCGTGACGGTTGCGGGTTCGGGATGGCTGGGTAGAAGGCGATCGGCCTTACTGCGCTGGAGGCGAGTGTGGTAAGGTTGTTATGATATAATTATTGGATGACATCGTACTGTTAGTGGATAAGCTCCTATGGCTTGTAAAGAGAATCACTTAACTGACTGGAAAATCACCAAACGTATTAATAAAGATAACTCTAAAAAAATTTCCGATTCTTTTTCTTTTGATAATTATTTTAAAAAAGAATCAATAAAGCTTTTTTTGTTAAAAAATAAAATCGTCATTGCCAACTATCGCAATCAAAGTTTTTTTAGAAAAGTTGATGAATGTTTGACAAAAATTGTTGAAAATTTATACGAAAGCAAAGTTTTTTTTGAATCTATTTCTTGGCAATCTGCAAAAACCAATGACAAAATAAACAAAGAAATTAAAGACATAGCTGGCAACATTAAAATTCTTTTTGAAAAAAGAGAATGGCATCAAGTCTATAATGCCATAGATCATGCAATTTTTGTAATTAAAAGTTTTGTTGAACTAAATTCACAAGACGCTACATATATCGACCGCAAAACCATCGATTTTTTAAGAGAAAAAGCTATAAATTTATATCGAGATTTTCGTATTCTCGATAACAATTGGAATTGTTTAAAAATAATTATCGCAAAATATTGCAGTTATTCTGAAAGAGATTTATTTTATCTAGAAGAAGATTTTTTAAAAGTTTTTTCAGAAAAATTAGAAACGTTTGGTGACAAGCTAGAAGATTACATTGATTTTTTTGATATTGAAACTCTTCAAGATATTCAAGTAATAATGAGCGATATAATCTATCAGTCTCGTCAAAAAAATATAGCTCTCAGTACTCCGACTGATTCCAAAAACTCTTTTAGAGTTCGGATTCGCAATGCGGCCGGATTTATTGACAGACTAATTGATTTTGTGGTTGAAGAGTCGGAGTCAGAAGATCAAGAGATTCTAGAAGTGATCGCTAATCACAGTAATTTTACTTTTTTGAAAGAGGAAAATACAAAAGAGGAGTATGTTCAAAATTGAATCAAGTGTCCATTTTTTATAAAAAAGGAGATGTGGTATATGCTCCCTTTCCCTATCAGGATAATCCAGAAGAAGAGAAAGAAAGGCCTGTTCTAATCCTCGCTCCTGTCTTAGCGGGAGAAGGGTTTATCTGCGCTTACATAACCAGCAATTCTAATAAAAGATCGGGGATGATCGAAATTAAGCGGAGGGATTTTAAAGAAGGACATCTAGATGATGAATACAAAGCTTCTTATGTTAGACCGGACTGCATATCTACAATTGATAGAGAATTATTTAGAAGAAAATGCGGGACTTTGAGAGATGAAGTCGTAGATGCAATTATTCAAACTCTTATTGAATTATTGCAAAAACCGCCTCAATCACCTCCCTCCCCTAAAAGTATAGAACGGCCTCCTAAACCTAAAAAGAAAAATTTTTAAAATAAAATATTCACTAAATCTGATAATCCATGACGAAAACCACCTTACCACCCCGTGCGTTGGCACTTAAGGCCGCAGTCATCTTTTTCGGATAGGGGAGATTGAGATTATTCATCAACTCCACAAAATCCTGACGATTGCGGCCGGCGAAACGGGGATTCCAGCGCTTTTCCTCACCGATCGAGGAGACCGTTCTGCCCAGATAATCGTGACAGGGGTAAACTAGCGTATCATCGGGGAGGGTGAATAACTTCTCCGTTACCGTCCTGTATAGGACTTCCGGCGAACCGTTCTGAAAATCGGTACGACCGCAACCGCGAATTAAGAGTGCATCCCCCGTTAATAGGCGTTTTTCATCGATGAGATAGGCTATATGACTATCGGTGTGGCCCGGAGTAGCGATCGCTTTTAGCTGCTGACCTGCCACGATCCAGATATCGCCATCGCGTACATAACCATCGATATCGCTCACTTCCGCGTTTTCGGGAACGAGGATCGAACAGTTGGTTAACTCCCGTAAGCGGTGCGCTCCAGTGATATGGTCGGCGTGGACATGGGTTTCCATGGTTTGGCGTAGAGTTAACCCCAACTGCCAAAGAATTTGCCGATCGCGATCAACCTGTTCCAGGACTGGATCGATTAAAATCGCCTCCCCCGTACCCGAATTAGCGATCAGATAGGTGTAGGTACTCGATTCCCTATCAAAAAGCTGACGGAAAATCGGCGCTGCTGGCCGGAATGCGATCGAGTAGGCTGCGGGGAGAGAAATTCTCTCTTTCAGCGATCGCAACAAATCCCGGGCCAGTTCGGCCGCCTGTAAACGCAGTTCGGGGATGGCGGTGGTTTCCCAGAGATCGCCTTTGCGGGGATTTCCCAAAGTGTAGAGCGTTGGCGATGCCGTACCGTCTGCGCCGATAATTGCCCCGTTGTCCGCGGTTTCGATGCCACAACCTAGGGAATGGGGACGGATTAACCCCCGTTGGCGAAGATGAACGACAAGGGGATCGGTGATCGTCCGGTAATCGTTACTCGCGCCGGTACAGTTAATAATTCGATCGACCGGTAGGTTTAACAGGTTTCCCGTTCCCCGTTGACGGATAGTAACCTCTACACAGCCGTTTTTATCCTCAGCAGTTTCAATTCTTCCCCCATGATAGGTTAATTGTCCCGATTCTACGGCCTGATCGAGGATACCGGCGATCTCATCGGCGACGCGATGGCGAAGAACCTCCCAATAGGCTTTCAGGTGGCGTAGAAATCTGGCGCGTTCGGCTATCGGCAGAGAATGCCATAGACCTTGAGATATAGGACGTAAGGCGTTTAAAACGGCCCGCCACTCGTGACCTTGACTCTCGGCGCTTTTTACCTCCGCGCGAATTCGCCCTAGGAGTCCCCGCGCGGTCTGGGGTGCGGTTTCGAGGGTGAGGAACGGGGGATAGGGATCGGTGGGTCGGTGCGATCGAGGGATCAGGCCATGACGGGAAACCGCCTGGATTTTGCCGGCGAATCCCCTTTGTGCCAGGGAAACCACCATATCTACCATCGTTAACCCCGTACCGACCAGCAGCACCGTCCCGTCGGGTTTTAGATCGGCGAGTGCCTCCGTCTGCCAAGCGTCGCGGAGATAGCGGGAATTGAGCAACGCGAGGGGTTGAGGAACCGTTGCGGGAAAATTGCCCAGCGCCAGAACTACCTTAGCGGCGCTGATTTTCTTGCCTCCTTTGAGGGTAATCGTCGCCTTTTCCCCGTCGAGGACCAGATCGATCGCCGCATCGGTAAATGTCTCCAGACGGTGATCGGCAATGGCGTTGTCCCGCGCTTCTTCTAGGATCGATCGGATGTATTTGCCGTACACTAGACGCGGTACAAAACTGGCCGGCTCGATCGATCGATAGCCGTTATCTGCTAACCAGTGGAGGAAATGTTCGGGATCGTCCTCGAAGGCGCTCATTTTGCCGGCGGGAATATTGAGCAGGTGGCCGCTGTCTCGCGTTCCGTAGGCGATCCCCGTACCGAGGGGTTTTCGGCACTCGATCAGGGCGATCGATAATGGAGTCCCTGTGTCGCGCAACAGGTTCGCTGTCACGAGGGAGCCACTAAATCCTCCCCCGATAATGGCGATGTCGAAAGTTGCAGAAAATTGATTCTGGTCAATGTAGCTCATAGATAAGGGGTATAGTAAGGGTTAAAGAGTTAGTATTACTTGGTCTAGCTGAAAGATAATTTTTGGCCATTCTTGGTTAAGACATGAGAAATAAACGATAGGATCGGCTGTCAATTAATATATAAATCCCTAGAAAAATATAGATAAAAGGACTAATTTTATGTCCGTAGTTTGTAACCACTTTAGCTATCCTGGGATGGGTAATCAAAAAATAGGCTAGGAGGCACCAAATCCCCATCATGAAATAAAAAAATATCATGATAATTAAGACGTACATCGGGGAATTATTGGCAAAAAGAGAGGTATAGATACCAATATTATCACCACCATTAGCCACGGTCACGGCAGCAACGTAATAGGTTTGGGAGGGAAAACGAGGAAAAAAGGAGCGATTTTTAGAATAATTAACATCTGATCTTACTTCTTGAATATAATCCTCATTTTCCCTTGACAAAAGTTGTTTAATGCCGATAATTAGAGGGATAAATCCTAATAGACCAATCCATTCTTTAGAAACCAGTAATCCAAATAGTAAACCGAGGGAACTAGCTAGGAGAATCAGGGTAAAACCGAGGTATTGACCGATAATCAGGTGTCGAGGTCGAAAATTAGCATTAAGTCGCGAGAAAAACAACATTAGCACCATCAGATCATCAAGATTTGTGGCTACAAAACTCGTCACGCTAGTAATTAAAAGGGTTACTAACCAATTCATAGATTGAAAAAAGAGATAATCCTTCCCATTCTAAATCTCGTAGTGCCAGATGTCCTCCTCTCGTAAAAGAAGACGATGGACGGGAAGACGTTCCACGGCCCCCTGTTGTTCAAGATGATTAAGTGCGCGGGTAATTGTGACTCTGGTGGTTCCTAATAAGTCAGCGATATCCTGATGAGTTAGACGCACATCAATTAATTGTCCGGTACCGGTTTGTTTACCAAATTGATTGCCTAACCATGACAGTAATTTCACAACCATAACATCAGTACGTTTGTAGCTACGAATAATACTTAGTTCTTGTGCTTGCTGAAGATGAGACAGCAGAATTTCTGCCATTTGATAACTCTCAACTGTGGAAAAGGAAACTGCTTGCACCGGGGTGATGCACTCAACTTGATAGGGATTGACTCTCTCTAGGGTTTTGCCAACAAAATTGCCGGGTCCCCACAATCCCAAGACGATCAGGGTTCCATCTTCTAACCAGGTGGAGGTTTTCACAACTCCACTCTCGATTTTCCAGAAATTAGGGTTTCTAAGGGGCAAAATTGCCCGATTATCAAAGTGCCAGCGATGGGGGGTTGATGGTTGATAGGTAAGCGTCATGATTGGTAATTAATTTTGATTGGGTACTTAGCTAGTCAAAAGCACAATTTCCTCGATAAAGGGGGTTTTTAGACGAGTTAAGGTTTTTTTGATAATTTTGGGGTAAAAACGATAATTACCCCAAAAAAGACTGATTTTATGCCCTTACAAGCCCTATTTATTTCGGGGTGCTAGTCTTCTCCAGTTCCGTGGTGGCCGAGGAGATCAGTTCTTGCCAAGCTCGATCGCTTTCCTGTAGAGTTTGTTTAACCGCGTCGATGGTCTTTTCCACGCGAGTTTTCAGGAAAGGGGAAGCATTGTCTTTGAGTCGCTCGGTGTCATCGGCTAAGATATCGATCGTCTCGGAGGTATTAACGAGGCTATTTTCTAGGGTAATAAGGTTGTTTTGCACGGTTTCACTGAGTTTAGCTCCGGATTTGGTCAATTTTTTCGTAAATTTACTCACTTTTTCCCCTAGATCGTCAATATTGTCCGCTAAGTTCTCTAGGTTGTCCTGTTGAGCTTCGATAATCTTCTTGTCGAGAGAAGGAGCGGCCAGTTGAGCATTTAGGTCATCGATAGCCGATTTTGTCGCTTGGATGGCTTTTTCATAGGCAATTTGGGCATCTTCCAGAATTTTTGGGACAGAAACCTCATTTTTTTTCTTGACTGGTTCCACCACAGTGCCACCGGTTGCTGTTGCACGGTCAATGACGGCCAACGGTTCGGGGAGTAGCGGCAAGGCGATCGCATTTCCTCTTCCTCCTAGGAGCAAAGTGACAGTTAAGAGGAAAATCAGCAGCCGGAAAGCTTGATTTTTGAGGCTTTGAAAGCTCTTATTTCGGTTGAACATGATTTAATTTTCTCCTGTTTAGAAAAATTAGTTACTCTCTCTAAATGCTATCATATAAAATATTTGTATGTTGTTTATATACAGAAAATTTTATAAATAATTTATTATCTTTTTTAACCAATAAATTGCAGACAAAATATACACTTTTTGAGCCAAAAGCCATTACAGAAAAGCTTTTGCTCTCTTAATAAAAATTAATTTTTATCGCTTTTTTTTATTAATGAGACGCTGAACTATCCGATGAGTCTATTTCTTGATTAATCGGAGATATTTTTTTACGACCTTTAATATATTTAGCTAAAGGTTGTTTTTTCTTCAGTCGTTTAATGCCACTGAGGGTGGAGAGAGTGAAAAAAGTTCCCACCAGAACCATCTGCCATAAACCGCAGCCAGAAGCGGCGCCTAATCCTGCCGCTAACCAGATAGTCGCCGCCGAAGTCAAACCTTTCACTTGTATCTTATTTAGTTCCCGATGGGATTGTTGTAGGATGATTCCCGCTCCTAAAAAACCGACACCAGAAGCGACCCCTTGAATAGTACGACTGAGCGCATTAGAAGACGCATAACCCACATCTCCCTCCGCTTGTAGGGGAATCATCACGAACATGGCAGCCCCGAGACTAACGATGATAAAAGTTCTCAATCCGGCTGGACGACCGCTTCCCTGTCGGTTATAACCAATCAGACAGCCGACGGCCATAGCCATACTCAGCCGAAAAATAATCGTTTGCCAATCTGTCGAGTCAAAAAACATTGCTTAACCCATCAAATGAGATAAAAACTTCGCCTAACTAATCAAGGCCTTTTCCAGATCCCGCTTTAAATCGTTCCTATTCTCGATCCCAATCGATAATCCTAGTAAAGCCGGTGTTATAGGTGGAAGTGGAATACATGGCAACCGTTGCCCCATGGCTAGAGTCTGGTTCTTGCCCCCCATGAATCGCCCTCGTTTCAAATTCCATCAATTTACTGTCCTATTAGTCGATATCTTCGAGGTCTTTAAACAGGGCCGTGCTGAGGTAACGTTCTCCGAAACTAGGCTGAATCATGACGATTAATTTATCTTCGTTTTCGGGTCTTTTGCCCACCTGAATTGCCGCCCATAAAGCTGCCCCGGCCGAGATGCCCGATAGTAGTCCCTCCTGACGAGCTAACCGTCGCGCGTAGGCGAAAGCGTCCGTATCATCGACGATAATCACCTCATCGATTAATTCCGGTCGGAAAATTGCCGGAATAAAACCGGCCCCGATGCCTTGGATTTTATGCGGTCCCGGTTGTCCTCCCGATAAGACGGGACTATTAGAGGGTTCAACTGCGATCGCTTGAAATTGGGGACGACGGGGTTTAATGGTTTCGGCAATACCGGTAATGGTTCCCCCGGTTCCCACGCCACCGATAACGATATCTACCAGTCCGTCGGTATCGGCCCAGATTTCTTCGGCGGTGGTTTCTCGGTGAATTTTCGGGTTGGCCGGGTTGCGGAACTGTTGCAAACTATAGGCGTTGGGGGTGTTTTCGACTATTTCCTCGGCCCGGGCGATCGCTCCTTTCATGCCTTGGCTACCCGGGGTTAACTCTAATTGCGCCCCGTAAGCTTTTAACATTGCCCGTCGTTCTAAACTCATGGTTTCGGGCATAGTCAGGACTAAGCGATAGCCTTTGGCAGCGGCTACCATGGCCAGGGCGATGCCGGTATTGCCGGAAGTGGGTTCCACCAGAATTGTTTTATCGGGGTGAATTAGTCCGGCGGCTTCCGCGTCCTCCACCATACTGACACCGATGCGATCCTTAACCGAGGCGGCGGGGTTCATACTTTCCAGTTTGACGACGATGCGGGCTTTTACTCCCTCTGCTACTGGGATTCGATTCAGTTGGACTAGGGGAGTCCGTCCTACCAATTGGGTGATGTCTCTTGCGATCAGCATAATCCCACTTGCTTTATACTTGTTGGCTATTTTTGATTATATATGTATTTTAAATGTTTTACAATGCTTTTTAGATTGAAGTGCAGTGCGTCGGCGGGGATAATCCCTGTCGATTTTTTTTGCCTTGCCACTTTTTTTGTATATCGAAGCACAATCGATAAAATTGTCTTGGGAAATTTCCCTCAATTTAGTTAATTATTATTAGTATATAAAAGCAGATTTGTTTAAATATAGCGTTTCCTGTTCGCAATATAGCTGTGTGCAGTCGTATGAGGTACAGTGTCACGAGCTATAAACCATGCTAGGCAAAGCTTGGTTTGTATTTCACTCAAGCGCTTACCGCTATAATGCTTCGATTCATCAAAAAGAAACCCTCGAACCAATTCTTCAAGAAGTCGGTGCTAGACTGGAGTTTTTACCTCCCTATTCTCCCGATTTTTCTCCCATTGAAAACTGTTGGTCGAAAGGGAAAATACTGATTCGTTCTATGTCACCTCGTACCTATGCTGATCTAGAAAAAGCGATAGTTCAAGCCTTTAGTCAGATTACATTGCGAGACATCCATCACTGGTTTACCCATTGTTGCTATTGCGATACCCCTTTTAAAGAGCCTACTGAAACCCGCTATAAAATGAAGCTGAAGTTTTTAGTAACCGGTCAACTGAAAGCAACACGAGCAATTAGTGAAAACTTCGGTATCATCAAAAAAATTGAGATTATAGAACCAACGATTAGTCGATAATTTCCCGATCAATTTTGGGTAAACCCTCATCAAATTTCTGCGAAGTCTCTTGCCTCATCTCAACAGGCAATTTAAATACGCAGTTATCTTAATGGTGAGGTACAAAGTTGCTGCCAGCTAGGGAATCTTTAAGAAATTACCCAAAATCCCTGAGTCTAGATATTGACGGCGCTAGACTCCCAACGTATAGATAAATACTGTTTCTGGAAGCCCATGACTGTGAGCTACGAAAAAATCACCCCACCGACAACAGGCTCGACAATTACTTTTTCTGAGGGAAAACCGCTAGTTCCCGATGATCCGATCATTCCCTTTATTCGTGGTGACGGTACGGGGGTCGATATCTGGCCCGCAACCGAAAAAGTTATCGATGCAGCGATCGCCACAGCCTACGCTGGTCAAAGGAAAATCCATTGGTTTAAAGTCTATGCTGGCGATGAAGCTTGCGAAATCTACGGGACCTATCAATATCTACCCCAAGATACATTGACAGCGATTAAAGAATATGGTATTGCCATCAAGGGTCCCCTGACCACTCCCATCGGTGGCGGTATTCGTTCCCTGAATGTGGCTTTGCGGCAGATTTTTGACCTTTATGCCTGTGTTCGTCCCTGTCGTTACTATGCGGGAACCCCTTCCCCCCATAAAACCCCGGAAAAACTCGATGTCATCGTCTATCGGGAAAATACCGAGGATATTTATCTCGGCATCGAATGGAAACAAGGCACGGAAATCGCCGATAAACTGATTAATTATCTCAACACGGAACTAATTCCCGCCACTCCCGAACACGGTAAAAAACAAATTCCCCTCGATGCGGGTATCGGGATCAAACCGATTAGTAAGACGGGTTCCCAAAGATTAGTCCGCCGGGCGATCGAACGAGCGCTGACTTTACCGAAACCCAAAAATCAGGTTACGCTTGTCCACAAGGGTAACATTATGAAATACACAGAAGGAGCGTTCCGGGATTGGGGTTACGAATTAGCTAAAAGTGAATTCCGGGATGTGTGCGTTACCGAGATGGAATCATGGATCCTGAGTAATAAGGAGAAAAACCCTGATCTGAGCATCGAAGATAACGCCCGTATGGTGGAACCGGGTTATGATGCCCTCACGGACGAGAAAAAAGCCAAAATCTGCCAAGAAGTGACCAGTGTTCTCGATGCTATCTGGGAAACCCACGGCAATGGGCAGTGGAAAGATAAAATTATGGTTAACGATCGCATTGCCGATAGTATCTTCCAACAGATCCAAACCCGTCCCGATGAATACTCGATCCTCGCTACCATGAACCTGAATGGTGATTATCTCTCCGATGCGGCAGCGGCGATCGTCGGTGGTTTAGGGATGGGACCCGGGGCGAATATTGGCGATGCTTGCGCTATTTTTGAGGCAACCCACGGTACAGCCCCTAAACACGCCGGTTTAGACCGAATTAACCCCGGTTCGGTGATTCTTTCGGGGGTGATGATGTTGGAATACATGGGATGGCAAGAAGCGGCCGATTTGATTAAAAAAGGCATCGCAGCGGCGATCGCTAATCGACAAGTTACCTACGATTTAGCGCGTCTGATGGAACCTCCCGTTAATCCTCCCCTGAAATGTTCCGAATTTGCCGATGCAATCATCTCCTATTTTGGGGATTAATTTTCCGGTTAGGGTAGCCTGAAAACTGCCCTATTTTTCGGAAAATCCCCAAAATAACCCCAGCCTCCGTTAATGCAGACGTTTTAAGCGTTCTTGGAGAATTTGGGCTTGTTTTTCGGACTCTGCTAAAGCTTGCTTCGTTTTTTGGATTAAAGCTTCTGGAGCTTTTTCGACAAAGCTAGGTTTATTCAAGCGATCGCTCAAACTCTTGATTTCCCCTTCCACTTTAGCTAAATTTTTCGCTAATTTGCCAGCCAATACCGATATATCAACCAATCCGGACAGGGGGATGAGGATTTCTACCGTAGCGACCACACCAGCGATCGCTTGATTGACTTCCTCGGTTAATTTGGCCGTCAAAATTAAGTTTTCGATCTTGGCCAAGTCCTTTAAGTACACTTGTCCGCGTTGCAGAATAGCTAATTCTTGGCTGTTTTCTGTCTGTAAAATTGCCGTGATCGTTGCTCCCGGTTTAATCCCCGCTTCGGCCCGCAAATTACGCAACACCCGAATACTTTCTATTAATAACTCAAAAGTATTTTCTAAATCTAGATCGATCAGGGAACTATCAGCTATTGGATAGGTTTCTAAAGCCAAAACCTGCTGATTTTCTTGGGTTAAATTATGCCAAATTTCTTCGGTAATATGGGGCATAAAGGGATGTAATAACTTTAATGTCCCTGCCAAGATAAAAGCCAATATTTGCCTTGCTGTAGCACAGGAAACCGATTCTTTATCCTTCCATAAACGAGTTTTTACTAACTCGATATACCAATCACAGAAATCGCCCCAGATAAATTCGTATAGACCTTTTGCCGCTTCTCCCATGCCATAATTTTCTAGATAATCTCTAGTTTTTTGTACTGTTTGATGATAACGAGATAAAATCCAGCGATCGGCTAATTCTAAATTTTCTAAAGCTGGTTCTCCCAATTCTTCTGGGGTTTTTCCCTCGAGATTCATCATGACAAAACGGGAAGCATTCCAAATTTTATTGGCAAAATTTCGGGCCGCTTCTACGGATTCCGATTCATCGGTTTTACGGTTGTATTGCAGACTGATATCCTGTCCTGCTCCTGCCACTTCTCGGATTAAGGTATATCGTAAAGCATCGGTTCCATATTTATCAATTAAAATTAGGGGATCGATGCCGTTATTGGCAGATTTAGACATCTTTTTGCCGTTTTCATCCCTAACTAAACCGTGAATATAGACATCTTTAAAAGGCATTTGTCCCGTAAAATACCCCGCCATCATCGTCATTCTGGCCACCCAGAAAAAGATAATATCAAAACCGGTGACGAGGGTTGTGGTGGGATAATAGGTGTCTAGATCAAGGGTTTTTTCTGGCCATCCCATAGTCGAAAATGGCCACAATCCCGAGGAAAACCAAGTATCTAAAACATCGGGGTCTTGTTGAATAATTATATCCTCTCCATACTCCTGTTTGGCCTTAGCTAAAGCGGAGGTTTCATCCTGAGCAACGACGAAGGGAGTATGGTTAGTAATTTCGTTGTTAGTTTCACTGATAATATACCAAGCGGGAATTTGATGACCCCACCACAGTTGTCGAGAAATACACCAATCTTTTAGTTTAACTAACCAATCACGATAAACTTTTGTCCATCTTTCTGGCACAAAACGGGGCGAGTTTTCCTGATCTAAACAGGTTAAAGCTTTTGTGGCTAAAGGTTCAATTTTAACGAACCATTGGGTAGATAAAAGGGGTTCCACGGGAACTTTACCTCGATCGCTATAGGGGACACTATGACGATAGGCTTCAATCTTAACTAAAAAACCGTCTTCATCGAGTTTTTTAACGACATTTTTGCGGGCAACAAAACGATCTTGACCTGCGAATATTCCGGCATTTTCGTTTAAACTGCCGTCTAAATTCATGATATTAATAAAGGCTAAATTATGGCGTTTACCCATCTCAAAATCCTTGGGATCGTGGGCCGGCGTAACTTTGACGCAACCGGTACCGAATTGGGGATCCACTAATTCATCGGCAATAATCGGGATTTCTCGCCCCATTATCGGTAAAGTGACGGTTTTGCCGATTAAATGGCGATAACGGGGGTCTTGCGGGTTGACAGCGACACCAGTATCACCGAGCATGGTTTCGGGCCTTGTGGTGGCTACTTGAAGATAACCGCTACCATCGCTAAGAGGATAGCGAAAATACCAGAGATTTCCCTCAATGTCCTTGTTTTCCACCTCTAAATCGGAAACGGCCGACCGGGATTCGGGACACCAGTTAACTAAGTATTGACCGCGATAGATTAATCCGTCCTCATAGAGTTTGATAAAAGCAGTACGGACAGCATGGGAAAGTCCCTCGTCCATGGTGAAACGTTCCCGCGTCCAATCGACGGATACCCCCAAGCGTCGCAGTTGATTAACAATGGTACTACCAGACTCCTCTTTCCATTGCCAAGCGCGTTCGAGGAATTTTTCCCTTCCTAGTTGATAACGGTCGGTTTTTTCGGCTTTTAATTGGCGATCGAGTATAGCTTGTACTGCAATACTAGCGTGATCTGTCCCGGGCAGCCAGAGGGTATTTTTGCCGGTCATGCGTTTGTAGCGAACAAGTGTATCAATTAAGGAACTCTCGAAAGCGTGACCCATGTGGAGACTACCGGTAACATTGGGAGGGGGGATGACTATACAGTAGGTTTCGCCGCCTTTTTCGGGGTTTGCTGTAAATATTTCTTGATTTTCCCAATATTGCTGCCATTTCGTTTCTGTGATCTTGGGATCGTATTGCTTCGATAGTTCCGAGGTCATGATGGGGGGATTCTACAATTCTTAGTTCTTTGTCAATTGTCCCACATTTGGGAGAAATCAAATTCCTGTTTAGTTGCTGGCTAAAAATTTTCAAGACTCCTATTAAGATAGCTGTTATCTTTTGCTGGGGCAAAAATAGCTAATTTATGGTAACTTTTTTGTATCTCACCAGTATAATAATTGCTATAATCAATTGAGGGACTCAATCAATAAGTGGGTAGGTATTAAAAACTTTCAGATGCCCCCCTTATCAAGGGGGGATTAAGGGGGGATCGAACCTAAAATCCATTTTTAATTTAATTATAACCAGCTACTTAAATTATGACCATAGCAACAGATAAAAGTACCTATAGCTTTGCCGAATATTTACAACTAGAGGAAACGGCAGCCTATAAAAATGAGTATCAAGATGGGGAAATCGTACCAATGACAGGAGGCACTACCGATCATAATAAAATTGCTCTCAATTTTGCCGCTTATTTAAAATTTGCCCTCAAAGGACAGAAATATAATATTTTTATCGGTGATGTGAAATTATGGATAGCGCAATATCGTCAAGCAACCTATCCCGATGTCATGCTAATTGAGGGAGAACCGATTTATTATGAAACTGGTAGGACAACTGTTACCAATCCCAGATTAATAGTAGAAGTCCTCTCAAAATCGACTCAAAATTATGACCAGGGTGATAAATTTCTTTATTATCGTTCGCTGCCAGAATTGCAAGAATATATTCTCATTAGTCAAAGTCGTCCCTATATCATGCAGTATAACAAAACTGAAAAAAATAAATGGTTATTAACGGAATACGAGGGAAAAAATGCCAGTTTATCTTTAACTTCTGTCAATTTCGCTCTCAGTTTTCAGGAAATTTACGAAGGAGTTACTTTTAATATAATCAATGATTAAACCAGTTGTTTTAATCAGCTTAAGTTAACCAAAGAATCAATCAATTATGACCATAGCAACAGATAAAAGTCCCTATAGCTTTGCCGAATATTTACAACTAGAGGAAACGGCAGCCTATAAAAATGAGTATCAAGATGGGGAAATCGTACCAATGACAGGAGGCACTACCGATCATAATAAACTTGCAGGTAATTTTTACTTTTATTTACGCCTAAAGTTACCCCAGTCTCACTATAAAATATTTATCGGTGACGTTAAAGTATGGATAGCGCAATATCGTCAGGCAACCTATCCCGATGTCATGCTAATTGAGGGAGAACCGATTTATTATGAAACTGGCAAGACAACTATTACCAATCCCAGATTAATAGTAGAAGTCCTCTCAAAATCAACTCAAAATTATGACCAGGGTGATAAATTTCTCTATTATCGTTCGCTGCCGGAATTGCAAGAATATATTCTGATTAGTCAAAGTCGTCCCTATATCATGCAGTATAACAAAACTGAAAAAAATAAATGGTTATTAACGGAATACGAGGGCGAAAATGCCAGTTTATCTTTAACTTCTGTCAATTTCGCTCTCAGTTTTCAGGAAATTTACGAAGGAAGGAGTGATATTTAACGATTTGCCTTGAATTTTCGTTTTTTTGCCAGTATTCTCGCCAAGAAAGTCCAGAAATCGATCTCTATAGGCTCAATTTCGCCGCTAAAGCGATCGCTACTGGGAAAATGCGATGTTCTTGCACTTGAATGCGTTCGTGGAGACTGGCCGGGGTATCATCCGGGAGAATGGGAACCACTGCTTGCATTAAAATTGGTCCACTATCTACCTCCGCGCGAGCAATATGCACAGTACATCCGGTCACTTTTACCCCTGCCGCTAAAGCTTGTTCCACGGCACGCACACCTTTAAAACTGGGTAGTAAACTAGGATGGATATTGATCACGCGATCGGGAAAAGCATCCAGTAACACTGGGGTGACAATTCGCATCCAGCCCGCCATAATTACCCATTTTACGCCGTATTCTTGGAAAGTTTCGACTATTGCCCGATCGAGTTCTTCTCTGGGTTTAAATTGACGATGATCGAGGAAAACCGAGGGGATATTGTAGTGAGCGGCTCTTTCTTTTACCTTGGCATCGGGATTATTGTAGATGAGGACAGGAATCCGGGCATTTAGCTGTTTTTTAGCGATCGCTGCTGCTAAAACAGCAAAATTGGAACCACTACCAGAAGCCATCACTCCTAAAGAGAGGGTTTCCTCTAGGGGAATATCGGCCAAACTAAGATCGGGAGAAATTAAACTTGGGGAAATTGTCATCATATTTTATAAGCGAGTTCGAGTGCATTGCAAAAGCTATTGAGGCGATTCAGCAAAGCATTATAGTAAGAATAAGCATCATCCCGTTCCTCTTGGAGATGGGCATACAAGGTTAGCTCAGGCTCTGAAGCTAGGTGATTTTTAGGGATATCGAAACCGACTTCCGTTAGGCGCGTCGCTGCGATCGCAACTAGCAACGCCCCAATGGTATTGGACTCCCCATTGTGAAGATCCCTCAGTCCGGGTAAGATGATCTCAGCCCCTGGCAACTCATTGAGATTCATGATTGTTTCTCCTCTGGTGGATATTGAAAACGTTCAATAAAGTTCTCGACTCTGCTTCTCAGCACATCAGGGTTAAGGGAGGGGAATCGGATTAGTTCCGGTGCAATCGCTTCAAAGCATTCCCCTAGCTCATTCAAAGAGAATAATTTGTGTTCGTACATAGCTTCAATATCTTTCAAGTCACGGTCAAACCCTCTCGATAGTTTAGAAAGAGCTTGGGCTGTAAAATCATAGTGATAGAAAGAGATTTGACCTCGTTTGCCAATGAATACGCTTCGATCGCGCCATCCCGGAATAGGAGGCAGAAAATCCTGCGGAGATGCCAGTTCAATGTTGATGTTCAATTCTTTTTTCAGCTTGGCGATCGCTTGAAAAATGCCCGGCGGTTCGGGATCTAGACGGATATCCACATCGACTGTGGAATTCCGCCATCCCACCAGTAAGGCACTCGCTCCACCTGTAAAGTAGATAGTGCCTGAACCCTGAGCTTCTTTACCTAAGATTTGCATTAGGCGTTCTAACTTCTGAGCGTCAACGTTTGCACGCATTTTTTTGCCGTGATTATCTGCCTCAAGTTACGAGTTTAGTTTAGTGCCTACTCAAAGGTAAATTGTACAACTGAATCGAAAAAATCCCCATCCTCTCCCCTATCCCCGTTGTTTCAAACCCGTTTCAATAGCGGCAATTACTGTTTCTATGACTTTAACGCGGGCGAAATACTTGTCATTTGCCGCTACAATCGTCCAGGGGGCGACGGGGGTGCTAGTACGAGCTACCATGTGATTAACTGCCACATGGTAGAGGGGCTGTTTTTCTCGATTGCGCCAATCTTCATCGGTGAGTTTATGCTGACGATAGGGGTTAGTTTGGCGCTCGTTGAAGCGATTTAACTGTTCTTCGGGGCTAATATGTAACCAGAATTTGACTAAAACACAGCCTGAATTGGTTAATTGTGCCTCAAATTCGTTAATTTCTTGATATGCCCGTCGCCACTCCATATCTTTAGCGAATCCTTCCACTCTCTCCACCAATATCCGTCCATACCAACTGCGATCGAATATCCCGATAGTTTTGGCCGCGGGTAATTTGCGCCAGAAGCGCCAGAGATAATGATAGCGGTGTTCTTCCTCCGTCGGGGCAGCAAAGGCAATCACTTGATAACTGCGAGGATCGAGGGTATCGGTTAAGCGTTTGATCGCACCTCCCTTACCGGCGGCATCCCACCCCTCAAAGAGGACTAAAACGGGAATATTTGCCTGAAAAATCTCTAATTGCAGTTTTCTTAATTCTACCTGTGCTTGACGCAAACGGATTTTATAGTCTTCTTTTTCCAATTTGGCACTTAAGTCCACTCTCCCTAGATAATCGGGTTCTGTGGGCAGTAATTGGGCTTGGGGTGGTAGATTGACAGGAGGTTCGATCGGTAATTGGCGCTGATCTAAAGCTTGAGCGATCGTACCGACTAATTGGGAGAGAACTTTTACCCGGGCCCAACGTTGACAGTTGCCCTCCACCAATATCCAAGGGGCGGCCCCCGTGCTAGTGTAGGTAATCATTTCCTCGGCTAAACTGGCATACTCATCATAACGTTTGGCCTGCTGCCAATCTTCTGGACGCACGCGCCAAGATTCTAGTTCATTTTCGGCGTATTCTTTGATGCGTGACTTTAATTCCTTTTGACTGAGGTGAATCCAGAATTTAGCGATCGCCACCCGATCATCAAATAATTGTCGCTCAAAGGTGTTGATATCGCGCATGACTAAGGGAATCTGGGAGGAGGGCAATTTATTTAAGAGTCGATCCTCTAGTAGATGGGTGTACCAACTGTGATAAAAAATGCCGATGCTGCCTTTTGCTGGCAGTTTTTGCCAAAATCGCCACAAAAACGGGTAACTTTCCTCTTGGGAGGAAGGGGTTAAAATTGGATGGACGGTAAAACCGCGAGGATCCATATAGTTAACCATTTTTTTGACTAAAGTTCCCTTCCCCGCCGCCGCCCAACCTTCCAAAACCACCACCACGGGTAATTTACACTCCCAACAGGACTGCTGTAGCGATCGCAGTTGTTCCATTAAATCTTTAATTTGTGATTGATAGGTTTCTTTGTCAAGGGAAAGAGATAGATCGAGGGGACTTAACATGATGGTCAACTCAAAGCAAAATTAGGGTATAAAGTTATAGACAAGTCAATTTCAAATAGGTATGATCGCGTGTCTCAAGTTAAACCTACGATTCTCGTTACTGGCGGTGCGGGTTATATTGGTTCCCATGCAGTTCTAGCGCTCAAAAATGCCGGTTATTCCGTCATCGTACTCGATAATTTATCCTACGGTCACGCCGAAATCATTAAGGATATATTAAAAGTTGAGTTAATTGTCGGTGATACTAGGGATCGATCGCTGCTGGATAATTTATTTGCTAGTCGTGATATTACCGCTGTCATGCACTTTGCCGCTTTTATTGCCGTGGGTGAATCGGTACAAGAACCGGCTATTTACTATCAAAATAATGTTAGTGGTAGTCTGACTCTTTTGCAAGCGATGATCGCCGCCGATGTGAAGAAATTTGTTTTTTCTTCCACCTGTGCTATTTATGGAATGCCGAAAGAAATTCCGATGACGGAAAGTCACCCCCATCATCCCCTTAGTCCCTACGCTACCAGTAAGGAAATGGTGGAACAAATTCTTAGGGATTTTGACCCAGCATATGGTTTAAAATCGGTGGCTTTCCGTTATTTTAATGCTTCAGGAGCTGATCCCAGTGGTTTATTAGGGGAAGATCACCAACCGGAAACCCATTTAATTCCCTTGGCTTTATTAACTGCCCTGAAAAAACGGGATTCCCTGTCAATTTTTGGCACGGATTATGATACTCCCGATGGTACTGCTGTGCGGGATTATATCCATGTTAATGATTTGGCCCAGGCTCACGTTTTAGGCTTAGAATATCTCTTAAATGGGGGCGAAAGTAATGTGTTTAATTTGGGCAATGGTAACGGTTTTTCTGTGCGTGAAGTGATTGAAACAGCGAAAGAGGTAACTGGTTTAGATATTCCTGTAATCGAAAGTCCCAGAAGGGCAGGTGATGCCCCCATTTTAATCGGCAGTAGTGATAAAGCTAAACAGGTTCTCGGTTGGCATCCCCAATATGCCGATCTCAAGGTAATAGTTGAACACGCTTGGAATTGGCATCAAAAAAGACACGCTTAACAGTAAAAAACTACTAGAGGCTGATAGTTTACTGCTATAAGCTTCTCTAGAATCTTCTCGAATACAATGCTATGAATAACAAAATAATCTTAACATTTATAGGCTTGACTTTTTTAGCAAGTTGTGCTGATAGTAAACAGTTTCAATGTCAAAAAATTTATCGGATTGCCAACGAAGTCGCCCAAGAAACCAAATCCTTAACCAAGGTTCAAGGGACAGAAATTGACCAAAAAAGCTGGCTATTAGCCGCCGATAAAATCGAACAGGCTGCGGAAAATATGAAAAAATTAGCAGTGAAGGATCCGGAACTAGAGAAATATAAGACCACTTTCGCTCAAGTTTACGAAGATTATGCCACTGCCACTCGTGAAATAATTCAAGTGATCGAAACTCGCAATAAAAACGGGGCAAAATTAGCACAGGAAAAGGTCAGAAAAGCTGGCCAATTAGAAAAGGAAACTGGCGAAGCTTTTAATACCTATTGTCAAGCACAGTAAGGCACTATTAGCACAGCTATTGTGGTGGGTTACTGAATCTTGACTTTTTACCCCAAAAATATAAGGTCTAATTGCCTATATTGTGGTGGGTTACTGAATCTTGACTTTTTACCCCAAAAATATAAGGTCTAATTGCCTATATTGTGGTGCGTTACGCTATCGCTAACGCACCCTACGGATTAGGGTTTAATTGCGTACAAAGTGCCGACATTTTTACTGCGAGGCATTCGGGAAAAGATGATAAAACCGAAGTCTTGCAGATGTTTGACTAAAGCATCGGGACCCTTTTTATGCCATTCCATCATGATAATTTTCATCTGTCCTAATTGACCAGTTGCCGCTAAAGAATCGAGGATTTCGTATTCGGAACCTTCACAATCAATCTTGGCAACAATATCGCTATCGGGATAGTCAGAGGTAATACCTTTAAACACATCGGTGAAAGGTTTCAGAATTAAATCGGCTGTAGCGGTTTGTTTCGAGGCAAAAGGTTTTAATTGGTTATCAATACCAGAAATACCAACACTACCTTTCACTGTGTAATCGTATTCGACTTGAATAATTTCATCCCGAGCGCCGACTCCATAATCAAAAGCTTTAATCTTTTCCGCTAGATTAGGATTGAGGGCAAAATTTCTTAAAGCTTGGTCGTAGGTAGCCTTAAAAGGTTCATAACCATAGACAGCTTTCACATTAGCTCGATTGGCAAAAAAGAGACTAGCAAAACCCGTATTCATCCCAATATCGATCGCTACACAGGGCTTGTCATAGAGGAAATTATATACACCTAACAGGAAAATTTCATGGGCGATATCCAAATCCTGTCCCGTCTCGATAATTAGCTTAACTCCATCAATCTCGATAATTAATTCCTGTTGCTCATCGATATAAAATTTACAATCAGCCAGAGATTTTAAAGCGTTAGCTTTGTTAACAACTTTACTAGCCAAGAGGAAATCTTGCTTATTTTTGCTTAAACTGATCCCCAAGGGTTTATAAAAAAGTTGACCAGATTTAGCATCATATTCCACATAATTAGGACTAATATTATGCTCTGCCAACTGACTAGACCAGTATTGATCAGCAATATGAGGATAAGTCTTAAATTGCCGATAGCGTTTATGTGCATCTAACAGTTTTTGATAAAGCATTGCTTGTCTAGCCTCAATTCTTGAGGGTTGCTGGGGGTAATTTTATGGACAAGTCTGACAAAGTTTGATAGGCTTGTCAAGAAAATCCCTCGTCTCTGAGCATCAGAAGTCAGGAAGCCCATCTCAGACAAGGTAACACAGACCATCAGGAGTTAACAAGCCTTGAATTACTCTGATTTTATATTTTGGTGGATATTAATCCTTTTTAGCGTTCCTTTCTTAACGGCGCGCTATATAGCGAAGTCCTTCAATCTCTGGCGAGGTGTTTTTGATGGGGTTGGATTAGCGGCACTGTCCCTAATCCTATTTTATTACGCTAGTCGTACCAGTTTCCTCGTTTTCATCGTTTCCCTAGCCTTTAACTACATTATGGTCTGGCTAGTGCTGAAAATAGGCGGCTGGAAGGCGAATCTCCTAGCCACTATCGTTATCGTCATCGATATTCTTGTCCTTGCCTACTTCAAGTATTTCGGCTTTTTTGTCGAGGAAATCATCGGATTATTCGTTTCCCTCCCCCCCAACTGGCAGGAACTTTCCCCAATTCCCGTCCCCAAACAAATCCCACCGGGGGTATCCTTCTATACCTTCCAGATGGTGGCTTTCGTGGTGGACTCTCTACGAGAAAAGAAAAAGAAACCCCTAGCCGTCCTCGATTATGTCAATTTTATCTCCTTTTTCCCGCAAATTGTCGCAGGTCCGATCGAGCGTCGCCGGGATTTATTACCACAAATTGAATCCTTTCGCCTCAAATTTACAGGAGAAAACTTCGAGAAGGGGTTGCGTTGGCTTTCCCTCGGTTTATTTATGAAATTTGTCCTCGCCGATAACCTAGCTCCCTACATCGAATTAGATAAAATGATCGATAATGCTTGGTATATCTGGTTTGAGGCCTTTTTATTCACCCTGAGAATCTATTTTGACTTCGGCGGTTATAGCTTTATTGCTGTTGGTTTAGCTTATTTTGTCGGCATTAGATTGGAATTAAACTTTTTAGCTCCCTACACATCCCAAAGTATTAACGAGTTTTGGCGACGTTGGCATATTACCCTTAGCACTTGGTTTCGAGATTATGTGTTTTTACCCCTGATGGGTTCCAATAAAAGTTGGGCCCCTTTTTATCTATTCATTACCTTTACTCTTTCAGGTTTCTGGCACGGTGCAGCTTGGAATTTCATCTTTTGGGGCGCTTACCACGGGGCATTATTATTATTACTGCGTTATCTAGGCCGACCTTTCTATGCTTTCGTCGGAAAATACGTTTCTCAGCCGCAAATTGTCTCCTGGACTTTAACGCAATTGGCTGTCATTTTTGGTTGTCTCTTTTTCATGGAGATTAACACCAGAAGATTAATCGGCAAAATTCTGGTTATTGCCAATCCTTTCAATTATTCCTTAGCTAATATCGGAGAGATTTTTAGTTCCTATAGTCTCAATCAAGGAGCAGTTTTAAGCGTCGCTTTAGTTCTTGGTATCATTGTTTTAATCCTCGAACATCTGGCTATTGCCCAGAAAAAGTTTGAGTATGAACTATTGTTATCGCCTTGGATGTCTAAAATATTGCTAGGTTTAACTATTCTCCTAGCTTCCACTAATACCGGTGACTTTATTTACTTTGAATTCTGATGAATACTAAATCCTTTAACATTTTCCCCTGGTTAGCCTCTCTGGGAGTCGCTTGGTCCCTCGGCTTTGTTTATAATGTCATCTACGGCGGCGAATTAAGCTGGTTGCGGATGATGTACGAAGAAAAATCAGCGATCGCAGCTAGGATCAAAGGACCGCGGCGTTTAATCGTCACGGCAGGATCGGGGGCGCATTATAGCATAAATTCGGAATTAATGGCCAAAGAATTGGGAATTCCGGTGGTTAACTTCGGTTTACAGGGGGACATCGGGTTAAATGTCATTGCCGCTATGATTCTCGAAAAAGCACGTCAAGGGGACGTAATTCTGCTGATTCCTGAATATCTCATGCTCATGGACGAGGACGGTTTTAATCGCGGGGAAGGACTTTGGGGATCCGCACCTTTTAGCGTCGCTATTGGCAAACCGGGGTTAGGTGGAATACCTTTAAAAACCATGATCGAGGATACTTGGTTATTAGGTATTCCGGGGATGCGTGCAGTTACTAAATCCACGGTTGATTTATTCACTAAAGGCAGAATGACGGGTTATCTTTCCGATCCAATTACTAATACAGGTGATCCGACTATAGTTAAGGAAAGAACAGGGAAATGGTGGCAAATGACCTTTGATACTCCTGCTTCTCCTCACTCGATTAAATTGCTTGAAAAACTCAAGAAAGACTTAGAAGCAAAAGGAGCGACTTTAGTGGTTTCTTTGCCCTGGGTTTATGCTAAAAATGATGGTAAAACCGTTGCTAATATTTGCAAATCTGCCGAAGAATTAAGTCGAGTCGTGCCAACAATTTACGAGCCAAAAGACTTGAATGTTAAGACCGATTCTACCATTTTTGCTGACACTCACTATCATCTTTTGCCTCCAGCAAGAATTATTCGTTCAGAACAATTAGTTTCGGAACTGAAACCCATCCTAAACACAACTGAGAATAAAAATCCATGAATAAACTAATAACTAAGATTTGCATTCTCGGCGGTGGTTTTGGAGGGTTATACACGGCCCTCGATCTGAGTCGATTAACAGCAGTAAAATCAGGTCAATGGCAAATAACTTTAGTCGAACCAAAAGACCATTTTCTCTTTACTCCCCTTCTCTATGAACTGATTACAGGAGAATTGCAACGCTGGGAAATTGCCCCCTCCTACCGTCAATTATTAACAGGAACTCAGGTTAATTTAAAACCTCAAAAAGTCAGTAATATTGACTTAAACAATCATCGAGTATATTTAGAAAATGAGGAAGTTATAGATTATGATTACCTCGTTTTAGCGGTGGGAGTGCGGAATCGTTGGCCAGCTATACTGGGGTTAGCTGATTATGGGCTAACTTTTCGGAGTTTAGAGGATGTAGAAAGATTACAAACGGCAATTCATGACTTAGAAACTCAAGGAAAATCCCCAATTAATTTAGCAATTATTGGCGGCGGTCCCAATGGGGTAGAATTAGCCTGTAAGGTGGCTGATCGTTTAGGAAAAAAAGGCAAGGTTCATCTAGTGGAAAGGAATGAGGAAATACTGCAAAACTTCCCTAAATCGGTGCGTATTGCTTCCTGTCGTTCCCTTTTAGCCAAGAATGTTAGTCTCTATTTAAACACGGGATTAAAGGAAGTTATGTCCAATTCCATGACCGTATTTCAAGATAATAAAAATGAAGTTATCCCCATTGATTTATTATTGTGGACAGCAGGAACCCAAGCACAGGATTGGATCAATAATTTAGACTGTCAGAAAACAGCACAAGGCAAATTATTAACCCGTTCCAGTTTACAATTAATCGACTATCCCGAAGTTTTTGTCCTTGGGGATCTAGCCGAAATTTATCCTAGTAAACAGGTAATTCCTGCCACAGCACAGGCAGCCTATCAAGCAGCCAGTGTAGTAGCCAAAAATATCTCGGCAGTAATCAGAAAAAAATCGCCGCAACCCTATTATTATCTCCATTTAGGTGATATGTTAACCCTGGGTAAACAATCAGCCCTTGTTTCCAGTTTTGGCATTAATATTACTGGTAGATTAGCCGATATAATGCGTCGCTTTGTTTATATACTGCGTTTACCCAGCAAACGCCATCAATTGAAAGTGTTTCAACATTGGGCAAAAAAAATTCTTCTCCGACTCCGTTATTCACAGGTGTTATCTAATACTAAATCCGTTGAGCATGGGCTACATATCAGGACAGGCAAAAGGCAAAAGGGAGAATAAATAATCAGTTTTTAATAACTGGATTTAGTATTACTACAGCAACTGCTACCCAGTGCCTTCCGCATCGCATTTAAACTCACAACTTCAATCAATGTGCATGGTGCGTTCCCAAAAATCTATTGGTGGAGCAGTAGAACTTGCATTAGGGAACATCGGAATCGAAGGAGTAAGTCGCATCACTCCAGCGTTCCACAGAATCCGTGGGAGACAGATTTCTCCATCACACAGCTCCTACTGTAGTCTCCGTTTGGAATGTCACCATAGAAAATCCAATTTAGAACATTCAGGTTCGATAGAAGTTTGACCGCAACCTTGTTTTCTCGACTTAGTATTGGTTTCCATTTTTCCCTGTTTAATTCTGTCTTGGTGTATGGTCTGTTGTGGTTCTTCGTTACTTGGTATGGTTCGATAGGGGGGCATAAATCGACTAAATCCTTATCTGGCAAGGGATTTAATTGATTAGTTCGCTCTAGATCAAAAACAATTGACAAAAATCACCCAATGTCTTTCTCTATAAGGGTTCCATCCCTTATAACCCCCGGCTATTGCATAACACAAACCGAAGAACCATTTTTATTTCCCTTGAATTCCCTATTCTAAAAACAGAACTATCTTCCTGAATTAACCCCGTTCGTTCTCAGCCAACTTCTTTGATTGCTTGAGTATTTATACTTAATTTGTCCAACCGATTGTTTTTTAGCGATCGCCCGTTCTCAATAATAGTTGCTTTGTACTATATTACCCATGCCAAAATCAGGGTTAATGCTCTATTTATTTCAAAATGAGAATTGCTGCTCAGTGACCGCGCCACGCCCCCAACGGGGGGTTTGGGTAGGGCTGTTTCATTCTCCCATCAGAATATCAAAAGTAAAAGCGATCACTGTCAGGTAAAATGAGGAGTGACTGCCAAATTTTTAAATATATGTTGAGCTTAATAGAAAAACTGAAACAAGTCAAGGACTTTCGGAAAGATAAAGGAAAAAGACACCCTTTATGGATAGTATTAGTAGTAATAATACTGGGAACAATGCTAGGATACTCAGGTTATAGAGAACTAGGAGAGTTTGCTAAAAATAACTTGCCCTGAGCCAAGTCGAAGGGGCGGCACAGGCTCAGTAAAGAATTAGCTCTACCGAACCTGTCATGTAAAACTATTAACAACTTATGCTTGTAAAGCTTGTATAGTAAAGCTTTGAGTTTTTGTTAAATTGATATTTATCAACTTTAGAGCATTGCTGGACAGAGAGGGAGCTTGGGGAATTTTCTACATTGTAAGTTCGGAAGAACCAAAGAATTTAACATAATTCCAGAAAGAGTCCCATCCTATTCAACAATTAGAAGGGTAATGATGGGAGTTGACTGGCAGAGTTTGTTAAAAATGTTTAATGAATGGGCATTAGAAGAATATGGACAAAGAGATGATATAAATTGGCTAGGGATGGATGGAAAAAGTCTCAAAAACACCCTAAAGAATCCTAATGATGAACAACAAAATTTTATTATGTTTGTCTCATTGTTTAGTCAAGAAAGTGGCTTAGTATTACACATAAAAAGAATCGAAAACAAAAAAGGGTCTGAAATCGACGAAGGTCAAGCTATAATTGAAGATTGCACTCTCTAAAATAAAGTTTTTACTGGGGATGCTTTACACTGTCAGAAAAAAACAATCAGCTTAATAGCCAAGACTAAAAATGATTATGTTATCACAGTTAAAGGAAATCAGAAAAATCTTTATAAGCGAATACAAGACCTGAGTAATTCCTCAAAGGCAGAAAGTGGCTTTCTTGAACAAGATAATAGTCATGGACGAAAAATATCAAGAAAAATAGAAGTTTTTAAAGTGAGGAAAGATGAAAGACAGGGGTTTGAAAATCTGCGAAGAGTTATTAAAGTAGAAAGAAAGGGTAGTCGCGGGGATAAAACCTATGAAGAAACAGCTTACTATATCAGTGGTCACTGAGCCTGTCGAAGTGTAGCCTAACCGAATCCGCTCAAGTATTTGCTAAAATTATTCGAGGACATTGGAAAATAGAAAATCAGTTACATTGGGTAAAAGATGTAATTTTTGAGGAAGATAAAAGCGAGATAAGTGATTTTCAAGCGGTCAGCAATTGGTCAATTCTCACAACTATAGGATTGAATCTTTTCAGAGGTTTGGGTTTTCTCTCAATAACAGAGGGACAGAGGTGGTTAGCTGAACGTTGGGAAAAACTGATAGTTTTATCGACGTAAGAAGCAGAAAAATTAGCTAAATTAACAGGATGTACTCTCAGGAAATTTCAAGAGAGATAGGCTTTTAGTGGCTTGGGAACAAGCTTTATCAATTTATTCATAATAAATTTGGCAGAGGATTAAAGATTAGTTATTGTGACTAACTCTTTTGGTTAGAAAAAGATAAACTTGAGAATCTTCAGTCAAATTTATTGACTTAAAATCAGCTGTACTTAATTTAAATGAAACAGCCCTAGGGTTTGGGGGGGTAGAACCCCCCAAAAGCTTGGATTGAATGATCGATCAAGTGGGAAGTAATACTATAGTCATTTCAAATAAGTGTGAGACGAGGGAAAAATAAGGTAAAATAAAGAGAAACGAGCAATCCATACAGAAAAATGTCTTATAGCCTAGACTTGAGAAAAAAAGTGATCGATT